>CAZLBF010000126.1:0-4596 GCA_964557495.1 uncultured Myxococcales bacterium
CGGCCGGATCGCCTTCCTCGCCGGTGTCTCCTGATCGTTCGACGCGATGCTGCCTCCGCGGTGCGTACACTTGAATGGGTTTCAACCCAAAGCCTAGCACCGGCCAAGGCGCGGGGCGAAGTCGGAATTCGTTTCCCCGGGCAAGGGATTTCGTGCGATAATCCGACTGCCGGACGTCGCGATCCGACGGGGGGGAACCCGCGCGGCGGAAAGAGTCGGCATGAGTGAGTGCAGATCCCGCGGTTCTCGATTCGCGGCGTTCCGGAGCGGCGCCGTCGCGCTGCTCCTGCTCGCCGCGGGGACCTTCGCCGCTCCCGCCCGGGCAGATGACGCCGCGACTCCGGATGGCTCGACCCATGCCACCGATCAGCCGGGGATGTCGGAGACGGATCTCGCGCGCAGGCGGCTCACCGAGCGGGTGGACGAGCGCCGCCCCGAGATCCCGCTGACGGTGCGCTTCCTCGGTCGTCCTCTCATCGTCAGCGGTGAGTCCGAGATCGGGGTGGGCTTCGACCGCCGGCTCGCGTTCGAAGACGACTCGCGCCCGGACGATCTCGTCCGCGTCGAGGGCGACGTCGAGGTCGAGCTGTTCTACAGCCTGCGGCCGGACTTCCACCTGTATGCCGAGGGCGAGTACTCGTCCGAGCGGGACGTCCACCAGAACAACGAGCGCAACGAGTCCGATTCCTTCATCGAACGAGGGGAGGCTTGGCTCTTTGCGGAGGACGTCGTGGACTCGGGCTGGAACTTCGAGGCGGGGCGACTCAACTTCGAAGACGAGCGCAGATGGTGGTGGGACGAGGAGCTGGACGGGCTCCGGGTGTCGTATCCGACGGAGACGTTCAATCTGTCGTTCGCCATAGGTCAAGAGCTGCTACCCGCCAGGAGCGACCAGAGCTACATCGACCCAGAGCAGGAGGACGTCCTGCGCCTGTTCGGGAAGGCGTCGTGGCAGTACGCTCCCGAGCACTCCGCGACGCTGTTCGCGCTCTATCACGACGACAACTCGTCCCGGGACCGGATCGGGGACAACGTGGACGAGGACCGCGAGGACCCCTCCGATGCACAGCTGACCTGGCTGGGCCTTCGACTCACCGGAACCTGGTCGCTCGGCTCCGTGGGCTTCCTCCGCTACTGGACCGACAGCGGGATGGTCCGCGGCCACGAGTACATCTCGGAGTACGCAGAAGGGTCCAAGAAGGGACGGAGCGTCGTCGAGGAGACGGACCGCCGCAGCATCAGTGGCTGGGCGCTCGACACCGGGGCCACCTGGGTGCTGCCGACGCTCCTCGAGCCCCGCCTGAGCCTCGGCTACGCCATGGGCTCCGGAGACGACAATCCCGAAGGGGGAACCGATCGTTCCTTCCGGCAGACGGGCCTCCAGGAGAACGAGGCGGGCTTCGGGGGCGTTCAGCGGTTCATGCAATACGGCGTGCTGCTGCAGCCGGAGCTCTCGAACCTGCAGATCTTCACGGCGGCCGCGGGAATCTCGCTCTTCAAGGCGAGCTCACTGGACCTCGTCTATCACTACTACCGGCAGGTGGACGCGGCGCACTTCCTGCGGGACGCGGGCATCGAGGGCGAGCTCACCGGCAAGCAGCGCTCCATCGGTCAGGCGCTGGACCTGGTGCTCGCGGTCGAGGAGTGGGAGCACTTCGAGTTCGAGATCGTGGGATCCATGTTCCAGGCGGGGTCCGCGTTCGGGGACCAGGACGGCGATTGGACCTACGGCGGGTTCGCCCAGTTCCGCGTCCTGTACTGAGAGAATCGACCGAGCTAGACGCGCTGATCGGCGGGCAGCAGCAGGTCCTCCAGGAAGAATGCCGAGAGCGCCGCACGGCCGGTCAGATTGGCCTTGCCGTAGATCGAGCGCGCCTGTTGCCGAACCGTCCGCTCACTCGATTCGCGGACCGCAGCGATCTCCTTGTGGCTCAGACCCTTGAGCATCAGCAGGGCGACCTCGCGCTCGGCCGGTGTCAGCCCCCACCGGTCGAACTGCCCGTCGATGGCCTCGCCGAGACCGCGGAGCACCTCGCGCATCTCCATGCGCCACTCCGCCCCTTCGGCTCGAGCCACCTCGAGGTCGCGAATCAGCGACAGCTGCTCCTCGTGCTGTCGCTTGACGCGGCCGAACAGGTAGAAGACGCCGACGGCCGTCACCACGATCAAGGTGGGCTCGATCATCTCGAGGAGTATCTCGGCGATCGAGAGGCCGGGCTCCTCGAGAATCTCGAGCCCCATCAGGAGAGTGACTCCCGCAACGACGGCCGCCGCGGCCCAGACCCGCACCCAACGGTCACTGACGTCAGCCACGCGGAGTGCTCCCCTGCTGCTTTGATCTACCTAGTCGTCGACCCTCTCGACCTCGACGAGCTCGGCGTCCTCATCGGCGGTCAGGCCGATGCCGGGGCAGTATACCTTGCGGTCGCCCTCCTCATCGGGCTCCAGGGCGTTCGTGTCCAGGACCTCGACGCAGTCCGTGAAGGTGCCGGCCTCCGTCTCCATGGTGACGCCCATCCCGATGTTCTCGCCGCGATCCATGGCCACGCCGGGAGCGACCTCCTGAGCGTACCGCGCTCCGAGCAGGAAGGTCCGCTGCATCATGAGCCCGGGCTGCGCACCGTCCTGTCCCGCCAGCCAGGCTCCGTCGTGGAGCACCTCGCCATCCTCGAAGATGTCGACGTCCTCACCGAAGTAGTACACCTCGCCGGTCTGCCGGCACATCGCGAAGTAGTTCCAGGAGACCTCCAGCAGCTCGCCGTCCACGAACTCCTTCTCCCGGACCACCCGCGTCCTCACCCAGCGGTTCCTGCCGTCTAGGGGAACCTTGATCCAGCGGGTCTGGTGAAGAACGGTGACCACCAGGACCAGCTCCTCTCCCTCGTCCTCACCCACTAGGGTCAGCTGGAGGCCCGGCTTGAGAGGGAAGTAGGGCTGCCCCCCCCGGCTCGAGAACCAGCAGCTTCCGAGTCGGAAGTCCTGCGTGTACTCGGGCTCATCCGCCTGGGCCACCCCGGAGGGCCAGCCGAGCCCGACCAGCAGTGTGGCAGATAGCAGCATCGCGACGATGAGATACAGCCTCGAACTCCAGGTACGCATCGGATCTCTCCCGGTATGGCGCGCCGGAGCTAGCCGGCGTCGCGCGCAAACGGGTGAACGGGCACTCGCCTCGTTCCGCCCGCCTTGTTGTTGTCTCGCTACCGGTTGGGTCTATACCGACGCCGGGCGCGCATCCATAGAACAGATGACGTACGTCGGAAAAAATGCCGAGTTCGCGCGGGCTTCGGTCGAGAGGAAGTGCTGCGCGCCAGCGATCTCAGCGCTGGCGGAGCTCCTCGAACACCTCGTTGTAGTAGAGCGCGCTCTCGACGGGCGTGTTGGCCGGGATGTGGTTTCCGACGGCCATCACGAAGCCCGGGCAGTCCTTGCCGATCGCCATGCAGCGCTCCACCTCGGCTCGGATCTGCTCGCGCGAGCCCTCGAGCAGGATCCGCGTGTCGGCGTTGCCGACGAACACGTGGGTCTTGCCGTACGCCTCGGCGATGCGGCGCATGTCGGTGCCGGGCTCGAGGAAGAAGCCGTGCACGCCCGTGTCCGCGATGTCGTCGATGAACGGGGTGAAGTCCCCGTCGCAGGTGAACAGCACCCGCTTGCCCGAGTCGACGAGGGGCCGCACGAGCTTGCGCAGATTGGGGAACACGTACTCGTGGTACCAGTCGGGCCGGTAGAACGGCCCGTTCGCCCAGACCATGTCGTCGTGGACCATGACCACGTCCACCTCGGCCAGCGCGAGCGCCTCGAAGTACTGTCCGACCCACTCGGCGTAGCGATTCACGAGCTCGCCGAAGCGGCGCGCGTCGGTGCCCAGGGCCATCAGGAGCATCTCCCAGCCGAGGATCTCGATCAGGCCCGAGATCAGGGTCACGTAGACCCCCGTCATCGGCACCACCTCGGGGTAGACGTCGCGCCCGGCCCGGTAGCTGTGCTCGAAGCTCGCCTTCCAGTGCTGCGTGTCGATCCGGCCGTACTGCTCGCGCGGGTCGAAGCGGAGCACCTGCTCGGGATCCTCGAAGGGACAGAACACCACGTCGTCGCGGTCCGCGCCGCCGGCCGCGTACTCGCTGCGGCCCATCCGGGTGCGGAAGTCGCCGAACTCCTGGGTGTAGAGCAGGATCTGCCAGTTCAGCGCGTAGTCCCAGGCCTCGAAGAAGGCCCGGCGCGCGCGGTACTTGAGCTCGCCGGGGCTGTCCAGGGTCACGGGGACTCCGGTCGCGGCGCGCACCAGGTCCCAGTGATCGTGGGCCGAGTACTCGGTGCGCGGAACCCGCGCGGGCTTCTCCAGGTGCAGGGCCGCCCAGCCGTCCGCGTAGCTCACTTGCAGCCGCGCGCTCAGGATCTCCGCGTCGGACCGCGCGAGGGGTAGAAGCGTCCCAGGCTTCCGAAGCGGGCCAGGAAACGCCGAAGCGCAGGCAGGGCGGAGCTCGGAAGCAATCGCTTCACCAGCCGCCACGGCGTGTAGCTGAGCTTCAGCATCAGGATCTCGCGAGGCTTGACGCGAGTCGCGTGCTTGCCCGTGACGATCGAGTAGACCTCGAA
>CAZLBF010000127.1:0-4902 GCA_964557495.1 uncultured Myxococcales bacterium
CCTGGAGCAGCTCGCGGCGCTCGAGCAGTCGGAACCTCGGAGCGCAGCCGCGCACCTCGCCGAGGCCGCGGACCGACACGCGCGGCGCATCGACCCGGCTCGCGCACGCGCCCAGTACCAACGCGCCGCGGGCCTCGACCCGTCGCTGACCGCGCGCACGAGCGCGGGAATCGGCGAGCTGGAGAGTCGGTTGGGACGACCCGCCGAGGCGCTCAGCGCGTATCAGGAGGCCATCTCCGCGGGCTCCAACGAGCCGGCCGCCCACGCGGGCGCGGGGCGCGCGCAACGAATCCTCGGAGACGAAGCCGGAGCCGAGCGATCCTTTCAGCGCGCACTCGCCCTGGACGCCCGGCACGCGCCCGCCCTCTCGGGGCTGGGAGCCCTCTACCTGGACTCGGGTCGCGCCGAAGCTGCCCTGCCCCTGCTGCGGACGGCCAGCGTCGTCGACACCCACAACGAGGGGATCCGTCGACGCTTCGCGCTGGCGCTCGAGGCGACGGGCGACGCAGATGGGGCCATGGCCGTGCTGCTCGACGACAGCCTCGCTCCCGTCGCTGCGCAGAGCCTGCGGCGCGCCGCTTCGATCCAGCAGGGGCGCGGGGACGCGACGGGAGCCCGCGCGACGCTCGCTCGCGCCGTCGCGCTCGAGCCTCACGACGCGGTGCTGCGCAGCGAGCTGGCCCAGGTATTGGAGGCAACGGGCGATACCGCGGCCGCCGGCGTGGAACAGCAGATCGCTGCGATCCTCGCGGGCGGGTCGGACCTGACCGGACCCGCCGACTCGGGGCGAACGGCGGGGCTTTCCCTGGACGAGCTCGTGAGCAGCTTTTCAGACCAGGTTTCGAGCGCGGAACAGCAGCCCGTAGTGCAGCTCGGCGTGCGCGAGCCCTCGGACTGGAAGACGCTCCTGCTCCGCGCCCTCTGGCCGCGATCGCCGGACGTTCCGGTCATCGAGGCTGCACTCCAGAGCTCCTTGGAGGCGCGCTTCGCAAAGACCACGGTTTCGGCCCTCGACCGCGAAATGTTGTCGTCGGAGATCGATCGGCTCTTCGACTACGAGAGCGACGCGTCTCTCTCCGCGACGACCATCTCTACGGTGAACCAGGTGCTCGCCACCGAGGGCGTCGTGGTGACGCGCCTGGTCGCTCATCGAACGGGGACGGCCGACGAGACGTCCGCGTGCGCGCAGGGAGCCTTCGAGCTCGAGACGCGGCTCCTGCTGGGCCGCGACGCCGAGTTCGCAGCCATCCTCGCCAACACCATGTGTCTGCCCGACGGCTTCGAGGCCTACGGTCGCTTCAATCCGATCGCCTTCGGCATCTACGCGCTGCTCCTGCTGGTGGTCGCGATGCCCGCGATCCGCGGCTGGGGGACGATCCACGTCTCCATCCGACTGCCCGACAAGACCAAGGGCTTCTTCAGCATCCACGTCACGACGAAGCCCGACCAGGTGCGCCGGGAGCGCGTGAGCAAGAAGTCGGAGCGCGAAAAGATCCGCGCCGGCAGGCGCCTCGACTTCCTCAAGCGATTCGCGCGCCACATGGCGGGACGTGAGACGGACTTCCGCTGGATCCCGGCGCGCAAGCGCGGCTACACGGTGACGGTTGGAGGACCGCTGCTCGACGCCCGGGGCGACGAGATCATCGGGCACTTCCTGGAGGAGCAGAAGATCCGCGTGCGGCGCCGCTCCACGGCGACGCTGGTGTTCGACTTCCGACCCAAGGAGTGCGCCGTCGAGGTGCGCGTGCTCTCGGAGCGCAATCCCGCGGCGGGAGGCCGCGTGGCGGTGCGCGGCGACCTCTCGTCGCTGCGCTACGCGCGGGAAGGGCTCGCCTTCGTGTACCTCGGCCTGGGCTCGTACACGTTGGCCGTCGGCTCCCACGACAGCGCGACGGAGGTCCCTCTGGAGATCCACTCCCTGGAGAACGCCATCCCCCTGAGCGTCGACCTCGGGGAAGGCGAGGTGGCGTTCCGGGGCTGCCCGGAGGCCGTGGAGCCCTACCTGCAGGGCGACCTGGCAACGACCGCGCAGGTGCTCGAGCTGCACGGCGATACGGATGCCGCGCATCACATCCGCGCGCAGCACTACAAGCAGCAGGGGCGGGCCCAGGACGCCGCCCGCGAGCTCGAGGCCGCGGGGCACACCCTCGGGGCGGCGGAGCTGCGCGCCACGGGCGACGACTTCGAGGGCTCCGCGTCCCTCTACGAGGAGGCGGGCGACCACCAGCGCGCCGCAGAGGCCTTCCGCTCCGCCGGACGCTACACCGACGCCGCGCGCTGCTTCGAGCTGGTCTACGACTACGTCAACGCGATCGAGTGCTGGCGCGAGGTCGGAGACGGCGAGCGCGAGTTGCTCCTGCTCGAGAAGCTCGGCGAGTTCGTGGAAGCGGCGACGCTCGCCCACGAGATGGGGGATCCGGATCGCGCGATCAGCAACCTGCAGCAGATCGACCAGCGCCACGCCAGCTACGCGGACGCCTGTCGGAAGATCGCGGAGATCGTGAGCCAGCAGGGCGACCACGACCTCGCCGTGGCGAAGTTCGAAGAGGCGATGGAATCCGTCGGTGCGGAGAACGCGTCCATCGACATGCTCGAGGGCTACGCGGGCGCGCTGGAGCGTGCGGGGCGCAGCCGCGAGGCCGTCTCCACCTACGAGGCGATCCGCCGACGCGATGCGCGTCGCACCGACGTCGCGACGCGCATCGAGACGCTCAAGCGCGGCATCGACGCCGCGGAGGGCGGCGAGACCGTCGCTGCGAAGCCCGCGACCGGGGAGAGCCGCTACGAGCTGCTGGCCGAGATCGGGCGCGGAGGCATGGGCGTCGTCTACAAGGCGCGGGATCTGCGGCTGGGCCGGATCGTCGCGCTCAAGCGCCTGCCAGACAGCATGCGTGACCACCCGAATGCGGTCGCGCTCTTCGAACGCGAGGCCCGAGCCGCCGCAGCGCTCAATCACGTCAACATCGTGACGCTGTTCGATGCCGGGGAGGAGAACGGATCGTACTTCATCACGATGGAGCTCCTCGAAGGACGTCCCCTCAACGAGATCATCGCGCGTCACGGGCGGCTCACGGCGCGAGACGTTGCACGCATCGGCGTCCAGGTCGCATCCGGGCTTCACTACGCCCACGAGCACCGCATCGTGCACCGCGACATCAAGTCGGCCAACCTGTTCTTCACTCGGGACCAGGTCGTGAAGATCATGGACTTCGGTATCGCGAAGCCCCTCGAGGAGGTACGGCGCTCCGCAACGGTCTTCGGCGGCACCCCGTACTACATGGCGCCCGAGCAGGCCGCGGGCGAGCCCGTCGACCACCGCGCGGACCTCTACGCCTTTGGCGTGACGCTATTCCAGCTCGTGACCGGCGACGTGCCCTTCCGCGACGGCGACGTCACCCATCGCCACCGGCACGAAGCGTCGCCCGACCCCCGCGAGTTCGACGCCTCCATGCCCGCCCAGCTCGCCGAGCTCATCCTGCATCTGATGGCGAAGCGTCCCGACGACCGCCCGGCCTCGGCCAAGGAGGCCTGGACGGCCCTGCGCGCGGTGCTCTCCCAGCTCGGGAAGTGAAGTGACGTAGCAGGCGGCGGGAGCGGGATCGATCCCGGGGCCTACAATCGGTCCATGCGGCCCGCGCTCGTGACCGGTCTCCTCACCGCGCTGCTCTGCGCCTGCGCGACCCGGCAACCGGTCCTGTACCCCAATGCGACCCTCGAGCAGGTCGGCGCAGATACGGCGCAGTCCGAGGTCGAGGAGTGCCAGCGACTGGCGGCGGAGTTCCAGCCCGACGGCTCCGCCGGCGCAGAGGTGGCGAAGGACACGGCGGTCAGCGCAGGAGCGGGTGCCGCCGCCGGAGCGGTGGGCGGTGCCATCGGTGGCAGCCCGGGGATCGGCGCGGCGGCCGGGGCGGCCTCGGGGGCCACGTGGGCGCTGATCCGCTCGGCGTTCCGCCGGCGCGAGCCGGATCCGATCCGCAAGCGGATCGTGGAGCGCTGCCTCGAGGAGCGCGGCTACGAGGTTGCGGGCTGGCGCTGAGCTCGGTGCGCGGACCAGACCGCCAGCCCGCACAGGCCGAGCGCCAGCGTGACTGCCGTGCGCGGCTCGGGAATCGGGACGGACCCGACGGGAATGCCATCGCCGGTGCCCGCGAAGTCGTCGTACTCGTAGCCGGTGTCGGGGCCGAGAGGGCTCGGAAGCCTGTTGAAGAGCGACGGATCGAAGAGGTCGTACGTATCGGCGACCGTAGTGGCGGCGAGCACGTCCTTGAAGATCGTCTCGCCGACGTAGGTGTCGACGTCGTCGAGCACGATCACGTCGCCCCGGCTCGTCGGGAAGCTCGGCAGCCGCGCGACCCGCTCTCCCACGTCGGTCCGGGTCTGGGTCCTCATGAAGAGCTGCTCGAGATCGAGGAGCTCCGGGACGAAGCCGGTCGAGTAGTCGCGAGGCACGAGCAACGGCTGCCGTGACATGCGCACCGGGCGATAGCGTCTCTTCTTGCGAGGAGACTCCACCGCCGAATCATCCTCGCCTTCGGCGGCGACGCTGACGACCCCGGGCACGAGCGCGCCCGCAAGCGCGAAGATCGGCAGCAGCAGGAGCAGCGCGACCGCGAACCCATGACGCGAGGGGTAGCTGCGACTTCGCGGCTTGCGGTTCTTCGGCATCGACCCGTCCTCTCGTAACGGTGACTCCCACCGCCAGGGAGATCCCCGCGCCGTTCCCCCAGGAGAGGGGTCGTGTGCACGGGGCCCTCGAGAGGTCTATCGGGCCGACTCGACGTGGTCTTTATCACCAAGCGTGGGAAGTTGCGGTTGCGGTGCGATCACCGCAGGACTGCACGCTTCCAGTGTGGTGGGAAGCTGCCGCGCGAATGACGATCTCGGTGATCTCCGCCGGTGCGA
>CAZLBF010000128.1:0-3309 GCA_964557495.1 uncultured Myxococcales bacterium
TGACTCCCGTGGACGATGCCCCGACCGCGGTGGCAGACAGTGCCACGGTGGCCGAGGGCGGAACGGTCGGGATCGACCTGGCGTCGAACGACGTCGACCCAGAGGGTGCCCTGGACCTGACCTCGATCCAGATCGTGAGTGGCCCGGCCAATGGCTCGGTGGTCGTGAACGGCGACGGCACGGTCAGCTACACCCACGATGGCTCCGAGACCAGCTCCGACAGCTTCACGTACACGATCCGAGACGCCGGCGGGAACGTCTCGGGCGCGGCGACGGTCTCCCTGACGGTGACCCCGGTCGACGAGGCGCCCACGGCGGCGGACGACTCGGGGATCCTGGCCGAGGGCGGCACGCTCAACGTGGACCTGGCGTCGAACGACACCGATCCCGAGGGCCTGCTGGACCCGGCGTCGATCCAGATCGTCTCGGGTCCGGCCAACGGCTCCCTGATCGTGAATGCCGACGGCACGGTCGACTACGTCCACGACGGGGGCGAGACCATCACGGACAGCTTCACCTACACGATCCGCGACGCCGGCGGGACCGTCTCGAACACGGCGACCGCCTCCCTCACGGTGAGCCCCGTCAACGATGCTCCCGCGCTCGCGATCAACGCGGGTGCCACAGTGGCGGAGGGCGGCAGCGTCGCGCTCACGGCGTCGGTGCTCAGCGCGACCGACGTCGACAACACGCCGGGGCAGCTGGTCTACCTGGCGACGCTGGCGCCCGGCAATGGATACCTCGAGCTCACCAGCAATCCCGGGTTCGCGATCACGAGCTTTACCCAGGCCGATCTGGATGCCGGAAGCATCGTGTACGTGCACGACGGCTCGGAATCCGCGAACGACAGCGTCCAGCTGAGCGTCTCCGACGGGGCGGGTGGCGTCATTGCCGACTTCCCCTTCGCGGTCACCGTCACCCCGGTCAACGACGCGCCGCTGCTGGCGGTGAACGCGGGCGCGACGGTCGCCGAGGGTGGCTCGGTCACAGTAGCCTCGAGCTCGCTCCAGGTGACCGACGCGGAGAGCTCCGCCGCGCAGCTGTCCTACAGCGCGGGGTTGGCGAGCGGGGGCTGGTTCGAGCTGACCACGAGCCCGGGCGTGCCGGTCGCGACGTTCACCCAGGCCGATATCGATGCCGGCCAGCTGGCCTTCGTGCAAGACGGGTCCGAGAGCACTCTGGAGAGCGTGGCGTTCACGGTGAGCGACGCGGACGGGGCGTCGCTGGGCTCCACCGCGTTCGATGTCGTGGTGACGCCCGTGAACGACGCGCCGGCGCTGGCCGCGAACGCGGGGCTTGGCGTGATGGCCGGGGGCACGGCGGGAATCGGCTCGGCAGAGCTGCGAGCGAGTGATCCGGATGACGCCGCGGCCCAGCTCGTCTACAGCGTGAGCGCGGCGCCGAGCGCGGGCCGGCTCGAGCTGACGACGAATCCGGGGGTGGCGGTCGCGAGCTTCACGCAGGAAGACATCGACAACGGCCTGGTCGCATACGTGCACGACGGCTCGGCGACGCCATCCGACAGCTTCACCTTCGCCGTGAGCGACGCCTCGGGCGCCTCGCTCGGGGGCAACAGCTTCCAGGTCAGCGTGACGCTGGCGGACCCCGGAGTGACGGTGCCTCCGTTCGATCCCCCGATCCCGCCCCCCCCACCCGACGTTCCGGATGCCGAGATCGAAGAGGTAGAGGATCTCGCGAGCAGCGCGGATGAGGTCACGACCGACGATGAGGAGGCCACGCCGCCCGGGACGCCGAGCGCCGACACCGCGCGGGCGGGCACCGCGGGGTACGCCTTCTCGGCGAAGCGCGTTGCCGCCTCTGGCGAGCCCGGCGCGGGCATCGAGTCCGTCGAGATCGACCCGGCCGAGACCAGAATCGAACGACGCGACGGCATGTTCCTCGCTGGCACGACCGACGACGTGGCGACGCGCATGCCTCGCTTCAGTCTCTCGCCGTTCCTCTGGGAGAACCTCGAGCGCATGCGCCGCGACCTGGACGACGGGGAGCAGGAGGTGCAGGAGGAGACCGCCCGCCTGACGAGGACGGCCGAGACTCTGGCGCTCGCGACCTCCAGCATCGTGCTGGCCTCACTGCTGCGAACGGGCTCGCTGGTCGCGCTCGCGCTCTCGACGTCTCCGCTCTGGTCGCGAATGGACCCGCTGATCGTCCTGGGTGCGGCCGAGCGGAAGCGCCGCGAGGCCCGGCAGCAGGCTGCCTCCAGAGCGCGGGCCGAGGAGCAGGTCGAGCGAGCAGTCGGTCGGGTCCTCGACGGTGGCGGCGAGGACCGGAGCGAGGCGCGGAAGAAGCCCGAGTCGGCCTGATATGTGCTGAAGCCCGGCGGGCGTGGGGCGTCGCCGCCCTTCTTCCCGCCGGGTGCCGAACCGCCGAAGCGGCCGGCAGTGGACTGTAAGCCGGGTTCTGTTCCGGAAACACCGATCGGTGTCGCCATCGAGGACCATTCGTCTAGGCCCGCCGTTACCGACGGGCTCGAGCGCTCTGACCCGGACGCCGTCCCGCCACCTCACGAAGAGATCGCGCGATTCGGACGGGCCATCCTCTACGACGTCCCTATTTGAGCTTGCACCAGGAGGGGTTTACCCCGCCGCCGGTTGCCCGGCTGTCGCGCGTGGGCTCTTACCCCACGATTTCACCATTGCCGCTCTGCCCGAAGGCGGAGGTAGGCTGTGTGGTTTCTGTGGCACTTTCCCTAGGGTTACCCCCGGTGGCCGTTAGCCACCTCCCTGCCCTTTGGTGCCCGGACTTTCCTCTCCCGGAGCTTGCGCTCCGGCAGCGGCCCTCCGTCCACCTCCAGCGCCTGCTAGTTTACCAACATGCGAAGGGCCGGTCTCTGGGGACTCGGCATCGGCCTCGCCGTCCTGGTGGCGTGTGCGTTGCTGCTGCCCGAAAAGTACGCGGTGAACGCTCCGCTCCGGTCGCTGCTCGGGCGGACGGCTCCGGTCGAGGAGGGCCGGTTCGCGCAGCGCGTCCAGGTTCCCGACGGCTTCGAGATCTCGATCTTCGCGGAGGGGATCGAGAACGCCCGGTTCATGCGCTTCACCCGCTCGGGGGACCTGCTCGTGAGCTCGCCCCGCACACAATCAGTCTGGCTCGTCGAGCGGGACGTGGACGGGGACGGGCGTGCGGACGGGACCCGAGCGCTGCTCACGGATCTCTACCGGCCGCACGGCCTCGACTTCCTCGGGGACTGGCTCTACGTCGCCCAGGGCGACCGCGTAGCGCGCGTCCGCTACGACGCGGAGCGGGGCGAGGTGGTGGGCGAGGTCGAGACCGTCGTCGCAGGCCTGCCCG
>CAZLBF010000129.1:0-6546 GCA_964557495.1 uncultured Myxococcales bacterium
GAGGGCCGGTAGAAGACCGTCTCCCGGAGCTCGTCCGGCAGATACTGCGCCGCGACGAAGTGACCCGGCTCGTCGTGCGGGTAGCGGTAGCCCGCGCCGTGCCCCTCGCGGCGCAGCAGCTCGGTCGGCGCGTTGCGCAGGTGGAGCGGTACCTCGAGTGCGCCGTGCTCCCGCACCGCCTCGCTCGCCTCGCCGATCGCGAGCGTGCTGGCGTTGCTCTTGGGCGCCGCGGCCAGGAAGGTCGCGGCTTGCGACAGGATCAGGCGCCCCTCCGGCAGGCCGACGCGGTCGAACGCCTCGGCGGCGGCGACCGCGATCGTGAGCGCCCGCGGGTCGGCGTTGCCGACGTCCTCGGAGGCGAAGATCAGCATGCGCCGCGCGATGAAGCGCGGATCCTCACCCGCCTCCAGCATGCGCGCGAGCCAGTAGACCGCCGCATCCGGATCGCTGCCGCGCAGGCTCTTGATGAAGGCCGAGATGACGTCGTAGTGCGCCTCTCCCCCCTTGTCGTAGTCGGGCAGGCGGGACTCGACCGCGGCCTCCACGGCCGCCCGGTCGATGCTCCGCTCGACGCGGTCGGCGGCGGACTCGAGGAGCGTCAGCGCGCGCCGGGCGTCCCCCTCCGAGAGGCGCACGAGCAGATCCAGGGCCGCCTCCTCGAGCGTGAGCTGCCGCGCACCGAGCCCGCGCTCGGGATCTTCGAGGGCGCGTCGCAGAATGGATTCGAGCGCGCTCGCGGCGAGGCGCTTCAGGGTGAAGATGCGGCAGCGGGAACGGAGCGCCGGGATCACCTCGAAGCTCGGGTTCTCGGTCGTCGCGCCGAGCAGGACCACGGTTCCGCGCTCGACGTAGGGGAGCAGCGCGTCCTGCTGCGCCTTGTTGAAGCGGTGGATCTCGTCGACGAGCAGCGCCGTGTGCACGCCCCGGCGCAGCTCGCTCCTCGCCTCGCCGATCGCCTCGCGCAGCTCGCGCACGCCCGACAAGACGGCCGAGCGGACGACGAGTCTCAGCCCCGCGCGCCCGGCGAGCAGCCGTGCGAGCGTGGTCTTCCCGGAGCCGGGCGGGCCCCACAGGATCGCGGACGAGAGCTTTCCGGTTCCCTCGACGACCGTGGCGAGGGGCCGCCCCGGGCCCAGGAGGTGCTCCTGGCCGAGAAACTCCTCGAGCTCGCGCGGCCGCATCCGCTCGGCGAGCGGGGCCTCGGGACCGGGCACGTCTGCGGGTTCCTGTGGGAAGAGCTCCACCCCGCGAGTCTAGCTCCTGCTATGTTCGCCAGCGCCATGAGCACGCTGGAACGAATCGGGATTGCGGCGCGCCCCGGGGGGCTCGACCTCGAGTCGCTGCTGCGCAACATCGTCGCGGTGGTGCGGGACCACGGCGTGCAGATCGCCTGCGAGACCGGGATCGGTCTCCCGCGCGAGGCGGTCCCCGGCATCGAGTGGCTCCCGCGAGACCAGGTGCTGGCGCGGGCCGATCTCGTGATCGCCCTGGGCGGCGACGGCACCGTGCTCGGCGTTGCGCGCGACATCGGCGAGCGGTCGGTGCCGATTCTGGGGGTCAACCGCGGCCATCTGGGCTTCCTCACCGACGTCAGTCCCGAGGTCGTGGACTCCGCGCTGGCTAAGGTGCTCGCCGGCCAGTACGAGATCCGCGAGCGCCTGCGGCTCCGGGTGTCGCGCCTCTCCAGCGGCGCGTTGCGAGCCGGAGACCTGGTCCTGAACGACGCCGTCATCACCAAGTCGACGCCGCTCGCCCGCATGATCGAGCTCCGGACCTGGGTCGGCGGCGAGCGCGTCGCGACGTACCGCTCGGACGGACTGATCGTCGCGACTCCCACTGGCTCCACCGCCTACAACCTCTCTGCGGGCGGCCCCCTGCTGGACCCGTCACTGCGGGCGATCGTGCTCAACCCGATCTGTCCCCACACGCTCACGCAGCGGCCGCTCGTGCTGCCGGACGCCGCCGAGGTGGAGGTCGAGCTGATCTCCCACGAGGAGGTGGCCCTGACGCTCGACGGTCAGACGGTGGAGATGCTGCACTCCGGCGATCGCGCGCGGATCACCTGCTCGCGGCATCCGGCGCGCTTCGTGGAGCTTCCGCCGTACAACCACTTCGACACGCTGCGCGCGAAGCTCGGCTGGGGTGCTCATTGATCCGCACGCTCCGCGTGCGGAACGTGGCCCTGATCGAGACCCTGGAGCTGGAGCTCGAGCCCGGCCTTAACGTGATCACGGGCGAGACGGGCGCCGGCAAGTCGGTGCTGGCCGGCTCGATCGCGATGCTCCGCGGTCAGCGCGCCTCGCCCGAGATCGTGAGGACGGGCGCGAGCGAGGCGGCGGTAGAGGCGATCATCGACACACCCGCCGTGCTCGCGGCGGCGCGGGAGTGCGGACTCGCCTCCGATGAGGACCGGGAGCTGCTCGTGGCTCGCAGCGTGCCGCGGGAAGGGCGGAGCCGAGTTCACATCAACGGTCGGCTGGCGACGGCGTCGCTGCTGGGTGAGCTGCTCGGGGAGGGGATCGAGGTCTCGAGCCAGGGCGAACACCAGCAGCTGCTCCGCCCGGAGACGCAGAGCGAGCTGCTCGATCGCTACGGCGAGCTGGGACCCGGCGTGGATGCGGTGGCGGAACGGCACGCGAGCTGGCGTCGGCTGACCGCCGAGCTCGAGAGCCGGCGCGCGCAGGCGGCCGAGCGGGCCCGGCGCGAGGACCAGCTCCGCTTCGAGATCGAGCAGATCGACGACGCCGCACCGAGGCCGGGCGAGCTCGAGGCGCTCGCGGCGGAGCGCTCGAAGCTCGCGCACGTCGAGCGGCTCGGCGGCGAGACGAGTGCCGCCCAGAGCGCTCTGGACGACGACGCCGGGCTTCGCGAGCGCGTCGGCGCGCTCTCCGTGAGCCTGCGGGGTGCAGCGGGAATCGACTCCGAGCTCGGCGAGATCGCAGCGGGACTGGAGCGCGCGGCGCTGGAGCTCGAGGAGGCGTCGGCGGCGCTCGGGCACTACGTCGCCGACCTGGAGGTCGATCCGGCTCGGCTCGAGGAAGTCGAAGCTCGCCTGGAGGCGCTCGGCCGCCTGCGCGCCCGCTACGGTGCGACGGTCGAGTCGATGCTGGCGTACCGGGACGCCGCGGCGGCGGAGCTCGAGGACATCGGAGGCGGAGAGGCGCGCACGCGCGCGCTCGAGTCGGAGCGAGAGCAGGCCGCGGCCGACCTGGCGTCGGCGGCTCTGGATCTGGGCAAAGCGCGCCGCGAGGCGGCCTCATCGCTCGAGGCGGCGGTGACGCGCGAGCTCAGAGCGCTCGACCTCGCGCGCGCCGAGCTGCGCGTCCGCTTCGACCCGGCTCCGTCTCGCAGCCCCGAGGGCTGGGACGCGCCCTCCGGTCCCCGCGGGACCGAGCGTGCCAGCTTCCAGCTCGGCGCCAATCCGGGTGAGGAGGCGCGCGGGCTGCGCGACGCCGCCTCGGGCGGCGAGCTCGCACGGCTCCTGCTGGCGCTGCGGAACGTCCTGCGGGACGCCGACCGGGGCCGCGTGCTCCTGTTCGATGAGGTGGACGCCGGGATCGGCGGCCGCACGGCCCGGCGCGTCGGCGAGCGGCTCCGCTCCCTGGCGACGCGCCACCAGATCCTCTGCATCACGCACCTGCCCCAGATCGCGGCGCTCGGAGCGGCCCACTGGGTCGTGCGGAAGCGCGTCAGCAGGGGAAGGGCGCAAACCCGCGTCGAGCGGCTGGAAGTCGGCGAGCGGATCGACGAGATCGCCCGCATGGCGGGAGGCGGCAAGATCACCGGGGCTGCACGCGCCCACGCTCGCGAGCTTCTGGGGGTTTGAGCCCTCAGTCTGCGGGGGATTTGGCCTTCTCCGTGTGATCCCCGGTATCAAGTTTCCGCTCCTGGCGCCGATTCCGATTTTGTCCCTGAGAACCCTGAGGGAAAGCCTCCGGGGATGCGCAGGAGAGATGGAATGGCCCGGGGAAAGAAGCAGAACTCCGATTCGGGTGTCGGTGGCTCCACCGGGGAGCCAGCCGTGTCCATCTGCGTCGACTCGGGCTTCTACGCGGGTCTCGAGTGGCCGGTGGGGACGGAGGCGATCGTCGTCGGGCGCGGCCGCAAGGCGGACCTGACGCTCGCTGAGCCCACCATCTCGCGCACTCACGTGCGCCTGGGCCGCAAGGGTCCGGGTCTCTACCTGGAAGACCTGGGCAGCACCAACGGCACCCAGGTGAACGGCGAGCGCGTGTCCCGCGCCGACCTCAGGGATGGCGATGAGCTTCGGATCGGGAAGCTCGCACTCCGGGTGAATCTGACGGGAGAGATCGATGCGTGAGCAGAGGCCGGACGACTCTCAGGACCTCGTGACGCTGATGCTCGTGCCCGGGCGCAGCGGGAACATCCGACGCTTCAACGTGCGGCGCCGACTCCTCCGGAACTACGCGGTCGGCGCGGCGGTACTGGCGGTCGGTATCGTCGCGATGAGCGCCGACTACGTTCGAGTCCGACTGTCGGTCGGCGAGTTGGGTCGCATGCGCGTCGAGACGAGAGCGCAGCGCACCCAGCTCGAGACGTACGCGAGTCGGATCGAGGAGCTCTCGCAGACCCTGACCAGCTTGCGCCGCTTCGATCACAAGCTGCGCGTGATCACGAACCTCGATCCCGGCGACGGGCTTCCGCTGACCGGCCTCGGAGGCATCGAAGGCGAGGGGCTCGAAAGTCATCACCTGTCCGGCCTGACGCGCGCGCAGCGCGACGCTCGGATGATAGAGAGCATGGACCGCCTCGCGGAGATCGGCGCGGAGCAGGAGGAGAGCTTCAAGGAGCTGATCTCGCACCTCGAGAACCAGACCGCCAAGCTGTCACACACGCCGTCGATCTCGCCAACCAAGGGCTGGATCACCTCGGGCTTCGGTTACCGAGTATCGCCGTTCACGAAGAAGCGCGAGCTCCATCGCGGGATCGACGTCGCGGGCCGCATGGGCACGCCGATCATCTCCCCGGCCGACGGGCGCGTCCGCTACGCGGGACCCGACCGCGGCCTCGGCAACAGCGTGATCGTGCGGCACGGGTACGGCGTCGAGACCGTCTACGGCCACCTCTCCGAGATCCTCGTGAAGGCGGGCCAGCAGGTGAAGCGCGGTGATCGCCTCGGCCTGATGGGGAGCACCGGCCGCAGCACGGGACCGCATCTCCACTACCAGGTCAACGTCAGCGGCGTTGCCGTGAATCCGCGCAACTACATGCTCGACTAGCGAAGCGGGCCTCCGAGCGCGCTATACTCCCGGCCCCCCCAAGGCCTCGCTCCCGCGCTCGGAGGACAGGTTATTCACGGTCTGATTCGCAAGGTATTCGGCTCGGCCAACGAGCGCGCCCTGCGCCAGATGGCGCCCACCGTCGATCGGATCAACGCGCTCGAGAAGGAAATCGAGCCGCTCTCCGCCGACCAGGTCCGCGCAAAGAGCGGCGACCTGCGACAGCGCGCCGACAACGGCGAGCCGCTCGACGACCTGCTGCCCGAGGCGTTCGCCCTGGTGCGCGAGGCCGCGCGCCGCAGCGTGTCCATGCGACCGTTCGACGTGCAGCTGGTCGGCGGCATCGTCCTCCACGAGGGCAAGATCGCCGAGATGAAGACGGGCGAGGGGAAGACCCTCGTCGCCACGCTCCCGTGCTACCTGAACGCGCTGGCCGGTCGGGGCATGCACGTCGTCACGGTGAACGACTACCTGGCGCGCTTCCACGCCGAGTGGATGGGTCGCGTCTACCAGTATCTCGGACTCGAGGTCGGCTGCGTACTGCACGGGATGACCGACGTGGAGCGCCGCAAGGCCTACGCGGCCGACATCACGTACGGACAGAACAACGAGTTCGGGTTCGACTACCTCCGCGACAACATGAAGCCGTCGCTCGAGTACTTCGTGCAGCGCGAGCACTACTACGCCATCGTGGACGAGGTCGACTCGATCCTCATCGACGAGGCGCGCACGCCGCTCATCATCTCGGGCCCGGTCGAGGACGATCCAGAGAAGTTCAAGCGCCTCGATCGGATCATTCCCAAGCTGAAGGCCGATGAGGACTACACGCTCGACGAGAAGGCCAAGGCCGCCCTGCTGACCGACGAGGGAGTCGTCCACATCGAGAAGCTTCTCGGGATCGACAACCTCTACGCCCCCGACCAGATGGACACGCTGCACGTGGTCCAGAACGCGCTGCGGGCGCACACCCTCTACAGCCGCGACGTGGACTACGTGGTCAAGGACGGCCAGGTCGTGATCGTCGACGAGTTCACCGGCCGCTTGATGGAGGGTCGGCGCTGGAGCGACGGTCTCCATCAGGCCGTCGAGGCCAGGGAGGGAGTCAAGGTCCAGAACGAGACCCAGACCTACGCCTCGGTCACCTTCCAGAACTACTTCCGCATGTACGAGAAGCTGGCGGGGATGACCGGTACGGCCGACACCGAAGCGGAGGAGTTCGCGAAGATCTACGACCTCGACGTCGTCGTGGTCCCGCCCAACCTGCCGATGGTCCGCGACGACCTGCCCGATCAGGTCTATCGCTCGA
>CAZLBF010000130.1:0-8501 GCA_964557495.1 uncultured Myxococcales bacterium
GCGGTTCAGGTCGTTGAAGGTCACGGACAGGCCGCGAACCTGGTCGGGAAAGAGGCGGATCTCGTCACCGGTCTCGGGCTGCTCGACCTTGAGGACGCGAGCCCCCAGCTCGGCGAGCAGGCTGGTCCCGTAGGGGCCCGCGACGATGCGCGTCAGATCGAGGATCCGCACGCCCTCGAGAGGTCCTGTCGACATGGCGCTCGTTCCCTACTTCCCGCACCCGGGTTCCGGCGCCCGCGCCTCGGGGCGGTATGACAGCGATCATACCGGGCGTTCCGGTCGCGGTGATTTGCTGAGGTCACCACTATAGCCCCGCTCGGGGCGGAGCTGGGGCGGTAGGGGCAATCGCCTCACTGTGTCTCCAAATCTCACTTCGACGATCCGCCGCACGAGCACGCGAAGACGGAGGATCCGGAGGACTCCCATGTTCAGGACCAGAATCACGGAGCTGTTTGGAATCGAGTATCCCGTCGTGCAGGGCGGACTCATGTGGATCGCCCGGGCGGAGCTCGTCGCGGCGGTCGGCAACGCCGGCGGCATCGGATTCCTGACCGCCCTCACCTTTCCGGACCCGGAGGGGCTCGCAGCCGAGATCCGCAGGACGCGGGAGCTGAGCGACAAGCCCTTCGGCGTCAACCTGACTTTTCTTCCCACGCTCCGGCCCGTGAACTACGACGAGTACATCGACGTCTGCGTCGCCGAGGGGGTCAAGTTCATCGAGACCGCCGGCCGCAACCCGGAGCCCTACATGGAGAAGCTCAAGGGGGCCGGCATGATCGTGACGCACAAGTGCACGTCGGTGCGGCACTCGATCAAGGCGGAGAAGGTCGGCTGTGACATCGTGAGCATCGACGGGTTCGAGGCTGCGGGACATCCCGGCGAGGACGACGTGACCTCGCTGATCCTGATTCCGCTCACCGCAGACGCGCTCACCATTCCGGTGATCGCGTCGGGCGGCTTCGGCGACGGGCGCGGACTCGTCGCAGCGCTCGGCCTGGGTGCCGAGGGCATGAACATGGGCACGCGGTTCGTCGCGACCCAGGAGGCACCGCTCCACAACAACGTGAAGGAGGCCCTTGTGAAGGCGGGCGAGCGCGAGACGAGCCTGCTGATGCGCACGCTGCGGAATACGGAGCGCGTCCTCACGAACACGGTGGCCAAGAAGGTGCTCGAGATCGAATCCAAGGGAAACACCAAGATCGAGGACATCGCTCCCTACATCGCCGGCACGCAGGGCCTCAAGATGCTCGAGGAGGGCGACACCGAGGCGGCGGTCATGTCGGCCGGCCAGATCGTGGGCCTGATCCACGACATCCCTACCGTGGCGGAGCTGATGGACCGCATCGTCGGCGACGCGAGCGAGATCATGAAGCGCCGCTTCAGCGGCATTCTCAGCGCGGAGAGTTGAGGACTCGGCTCGGCCGATCGCGACGCGTGACGCTATGATGGCGCGATGACGAAGCGGAACATCGTCGTCGTCGCGCTGGTCGCGCTCGCGGTTCTGGCTCTCGTCTGGTACGTCCAGACGAGACCGGGCCGCACGCTCTACGTGGGCGGCTCGATCCTGACCATGGACGCCGACAACCGCGTGGTCGACGCGCTCGCGGTAGCCGGCGAGCGCATTGCGGGCGTCGGGAGCGAGGCGGAGCTTCGCGAGTGGGCCAGCCGCGAGGGCGCGCGGATCGTCGACCTCGGGGGCCGGGCGCTGCTGCCCGGCTTCATCGACGCCCACGGTCACTTTCCGGGCGCGGGGATCTACGCGGTGCTCGTCGACCTGAACAGCCCGCCGATCGGCGAGGTCGGAGACATGGCCGACCTCGTCGGCCGACTCTCCGCGCGCGCCGCACAGACCTCCGACGGAGACTGGGTCGTGGGCATGGGCTACGACGACAGTCTGCTCGCCGAGCGGCGCCACCCCACGCGCGACGACCTGGATCGTGCCTCTGCCGCGCACCCGATCGCGATCTTCCACGTCTCCGGTCACCTGGCGGTCGCGAACAGCGCGGCACTCGAGCGCGTCGGCATCGACGCCGGCACGCCGGACCCGAAGGGGGGCGTGATTCGCAGGAGGCCGGAGAGCCGCGAGCCCGACGGCGTGCTCGAAGAGACGGCGATGGAGCCGGTCGGGCATCTCCTCTCGCCCTCGCTGCTCGACGGACTGAAGATGGTCCGGCGCGCGGGACAGATCTACCTGGAGCAGGGGGTCACCACCGCGCAGAGCGGCTACACGAATGCGACGGTCATGCAGGGACTCGCGCGATCTTGGCGCCTCGGCCTGATTCCCTTGCGGCTGATCATGTGGCCCGACGAGGAGGTCTCGCAGGCACTGCTCGACGGGAGTTTCGAGTTCAGCTCGCCGGACGAGCTCTGGGTGCGCCTCGGTGCGACCAAGCTGATCGGCGACGGCTCGATCCAGGGCTACACCGGCTATCTCGGCCGCCCCTACCACGTGCCGCCGGGAGACGATCCCGAGTACCGCGGCTACCCCCGCATTCCCCGCGACGAGTTGATCGAGAAGGTCGTCGCGCTCCACGCGAGCGGGCTCCAGGTCGCCGTGCACGGCAACGGGGACGCCTCGATCGACGACATCCTCGACGCCTTCGAGGCCGCGCAGGCGGCCGACCCGCGCGACGACGCGCGTCACGTCATCATCCACGCGCAGATGACTCGAGACGACCAGCTCGATCGCATGAAGCGGCTCGGCGTGATCCCGAGCTTCTTCAGCCTGCACACCTACTACTGGGGAGACCGGCACCGCGACATCTTCATGGGACCCGAACGCGCCGCGCGCATGAGCCCCGCCCGCGGTGCCGTGGAGCGCGGCCTGCGCTTCACCATTCACGCGGACTGCCCGGTCGTGCCCATGGAGCCGCTGCGCCTGGTGTGGGCCGCCGTCAACCGCCGCTCGACGAGCGGTGCTTCGATCGGCGCGGCCCAGCGGATCGAGCCGCTGCAGGCGCTGCGCGCGGTGACCATCGACGCCGCTTACCAGCACTTCGAGGAGAACGAGAAGGGATCGCTCGAAGTCGGAAAGCTCGCGGACTTCGTGATCCTCTCGAAGTCTCCCCTCGAGATCCCCGAGCAGATTGACCAGATCCGCGTGCTCGAGACCGTGATCGGGGGCCGCAGCGCCTACCGGTACGACGCTGGAGCGAGCGCGGGAAACTGATCCCGCTCAGACTCCGCGGCTAGCTACAGCAGCCGCGACAGGCCGGCAGTCTCGACCGAGTTGGGCCAGCTCCTCCGCCGTTGCCAGCGGAGGAGCCAGCGCCATTCGATTCCATCGCTCGCTCGCGCTCTTCAATGTCGGATCGGGGCTAGGCGGCTACGAGCATGCGACGGAAAACCAAGAGGCGATGGTCGTACAGGGGACGGCACCACCTCTCGACTGCGAGAGAATCGTCGATGCGCTCGAGGCCGGGTATGACCACGGTCATACGGGCCTAAGCTCGCACGGTGATCGAGTTCGGAAGCTACCGCGAGTCCACGCAAGAAGGAGAATTCCGACGTTGACGGAACCTTCCTAGGTCTGATCGACGCGACCCGTGCGCAGCATTGCTGCGCTCGGGTCGTGCTTCGCCCGGTTCCTGAGGGCGGTCTCGTGGGAGACGACCGCGTAGCAGTAGCGGCAGCCGCCGAGGCAGGTGTCCTGCATGCCGATGTCGACGCTTTTCAGGCAGCGGCAGCCCGAGCGCGACGGGGACGAGCGGAGCAATCGAGCGCTCTGTGCGACGTCGCCTTCGTGCGCGAGGAACAGCTCGGCGGCGCAGCACTGCGAGGCGGCTGCGCGCTCGAGCTCGGGCTGCGAGCAGACGCGCAGCTCGATCCCGAGCTTCGCGAGTGCGCCCGGCAGCACGGGATCGAGCTGCCGGGCGCACTCGCGAAGCTCGCCGAGCAGGCGCAGGGCGACGGCGTCGGTGACCTCGGGCAGATCGGGATACCGCCTCGCCGTAGCGCGGTGCCGCTCGGGATCCACGCGCCGGTAGCGCAGCGACGGGTGCCCCGCCATGCGGCGAGCCGACTTCAAGAAGGGCTCGACGAAGGAGACGTTCACGACTCGCGTCGCCCCTCGGAGCTCGCGGGCGATGCGCGCGAACGTCTCGAGGTGGTGCCGGAGCGGGTACGTGTCGCAGAGCGCAATGGGGTCGTAGCGCCACTCGATGCAGTCGGACGACGTCAGCCCCGAGCGGACCGCTAGGAAGTCCGCGATGGCCGTGGCGGTCGGCGGCACGTGCGCCTCGAGGTCCGTCCCGCCGAGACCCGTGATCGTGTACTGGAACGCGTAGGCGACGCCGTCCCCGCGGAGCGCCTCGAGCTCGCGTGCGAACGGCTTCGCGTACCGCGTCCAGAACAGGTACCCGAGCACGTCGTCGTTCCGAAGCGACACGCGGCCCGCGCCGCCGAAGCTGTTCCGGAACTCCGCGAAGCCCGCTCGCCGGCGCTCCGCGAACCAGCGCGCGAAGTAGTGCGGAATGTCGGTGCGGCGCGACGCGCTGATGATCGTCCCGGCCATCGGGCCTCCGCTCGGCGGGGTCCGGAGCCGAGCTGTGACCTCCACGATTCTAGGGAACCCCGCCCGGCCACGCCGAGCACAATGCGTGAGATCAGAGCGGGTCTATACTGGCGACGAGGTGATCGTGTACACGTCAGCGCGCGTCGGGCGACTCTCGAGCCGCCCTCGTACCGGGCGTGTCGCACGCGCGCTCTGCGTGGCCCTCGCGCTCGCAACTGCGGGCTGCCCCGAGCGCGCCGCGCTCGACGAGGCGCAGCTCGAGGGAGAGGCGCTCGGCACGGTCTGGTCGGTGACCATGGTCAGTCGGGAGCCGCTGCGAGAGGCGGCGATCGGCGACCTGCGTCGCCGCGTGGACGAGACACTGGATCGCATCGATCGAGGCATGTCGACCTGGCGCGACGACGCCGAGATCGTCCGCTTCAACCGGCGCCCCGGTCTAGAGCCCTTCCGCTTCTCGCCCGAGACCCGTCGCGTAGTCGCCGCCGCACTCGAGCTGGCTCGCGATACGGGCGGCGCCTTCGACCCGACGGTAGGACCCTTGATGCCGCTCTGGGGCTTTCGCGGCGATGCCGAGCGCTCCGACCCCACCGAGCAGGAGCTGGAGAGCGCGCGCAGCCGCGTCGGCTGGCGCCACCTCGCCTGGGACGACCAGTCTCGCCTGGTGCAGGACGTGGCAGGCGTGGAGCTCGACCTCTCCGCGATCGCCAAGGGGTACGCGGTGGATGCCGTCGTCGACGAGCTTGCGCGCGATCGGCCGCTCGGGCTGCTCGTCGAGATCGGCGGCGAGGTGCGCTCTCTGGGAGCCAAGGCGAACGGCGAGCCGTGGCGCGTGGGAATCGAGAACCCGATTGCGCCCGGGTCGGGGCTCGAGGCGGTGGTCGAGCTCAACGGCCGCGCGCTGGCCACTAGCGGCGACTATCGGCAGGCGCGGATCGTCGACGGCGAGCGGCGCAGCCACGTGCTGGACCCGCGCACGGGACGGCCCGCGCGGAGCGGCGTGGCGTCGGCGAGCGTCGTGGCCCCGAGCTGCATGGAGGCGGACGCGGTCGCGACGGCGCTCATGGTGCTGGAGCCCGACGCGGCCCTCGCCTGGGTGGAGCAGCGCCCCTGGCTGGCGGCTCTGCTGCTGATTCGCGAAGGGGATGCAATCGTCGAGCGCCGAGCATCGTCGAGCTGGAAGAGCTGGCTGGCTCCCGACTAGCCGCCGGCGCACCCGAGTCGTCGCGCAACGCGCAGTCGCCGCAGTCGACATCGGCCTCCGGGCAGCCGGGCTCCTGCTCCGTTCCGGCCCAGCGCTGGATCCAGTACGCCAGGACGCAGAACCCCGCGAGGCCGAGCACCGCCAGCACGTAGGTCATCGCGCGGCCCTCGGTGTTGCGCGAGACGAGACGGCGTGCGGGAAGTCCACGACCGCGCTCTAGGCGGCGGCGCTGAACAGGCCGGCGAAGCCCATGAACGCCATGCTGAGGATTCCGGCGATCAGGAAGCTCATCGCTGCACCCTTGAGCACCTCGGGGATCGTGGCCAGCTCGTTCTCCTCGCGGATTCCCGCCATGAGGACCAATGCCAGCGTCAGTCCGACGCCTGCGCCCAGTGCGAACACGATCCCCTCGATGAAGTTGTAGCCCCGGTTCGTCTGGAACAGGGCGAGACCGAGGATGGCGCAGTTCGTGGTGATCAGCGGCAGATAGATGCCGAGTGCGCGGAACAGCGCCGGGCTCAGCTTCTTGATCAGCATCTCGACAAACTGCACGGTGCTGGCGATGACCACGATGAAGCAGATCAGACGCAGGTAGGGGGCGTGGGGCAGGATGAACGTGTTCAGGAACCATGCGCAGCAGGACGTGACGAGCATGACGAAGATGTTGGCCATGCCCATGCGCACCGCGGTCTCGATGCGTCCGCTCACGCCGAGGAACGGGCAGAGTCCCAGGAAGTAGGACAGCGTGAAGTTGTTCACGACGCAGGCGGCCGTGAAGATCCAGATCAGATTCTGCAGGCTCACTTCTTCCATCAGGCCGCCCTCCGCTCCGGTGCGCCGGCCCCCGCCTCGGCGGCGCCTCGCTCGCGGCGCTCCTTCGCCCACGCGAACAGGGCCAGCAGCAGCCCCAGCGTCAGAAAGCCCCCGGGCGGCAGGATCATGATCACCCAGGGCTCGAACGACGGCCCGAACAGCGCGAGGCCGAACAGCGTCCCGCTACCGAGGATCTCGCGGATCCCCCCGAGCAGCACCAGCGAGAACGTGAAGCCGATCGACATGCCTCCCGCGTCCGACAGGGCCGCCGGAAGCGGTCGTCGCGACGAGAACGCCTCCTGCCGCCCGAGGATGAGGCAGTTGACGACGATCAGGGCGATGAACGCGCCCAGCTCCTTGTGGATCACCGGTGAGAGAGCCTGCAGCGTGAAGTCGGTGATCGTGACGAAGCTCGCAATCACGATGATGAAGCTGGTGATGCGCACCTGCTTGGGAATGAGGTTGCGGAGCGACGAGATGAGCAGGCTCGATCCCATGAGCACGAACGTCGTGGCTGCGCCCATGGCCAGGCCGTTGATCGCCGAGTTCGTGACGGCGAGCGCAGGGCACAGGCCGAGCAGCTGGACGAAGACCGGGTGCTCCTTCCACAGCCCCTTGACCAGCTCGTCGTAGTTGTCCTTCTCGGTCGCCATCAGCCCGGCTCCTCCGTCGCGTCCGCATCCGAGCCGGACGGCCCCGCCGCCGCGGAAGGCGCGGCCTCGGCCGCCGGAGCGCTCCCCGACTCGGGCAGCCGTTCGAGCCAGCGGGAGTTCGACCCGTTGATGATCCGCACCACTGCCAGCGACGAGATCGTCGCGCCGCTGATGGCGTCGACCTCGTTCGCCTGCGTGCGCCCGTCCTTGACCATGACCACCGCCGGGTCGACCGCGAGGTCGTTGAAGTTCCCGACGAAGTCCTGGTCCTTGAAGATCTTGTCGCCCAGGCCGGGCGTCTCCTTGCTCTCCAGCACCTCCATGCCGACGACCAGGCGGCGGGTCGGATCGTAGCCGTAGAGGAGCTTGATGGTGTCCTGGAAGCCCGGCCCCTCGGCCGGGATCGCGAAGCCCAGCGCGTTCCCGTCGGCGTCGTAGCCGGCGTAGACGGCCTCCTCCTGCGGCAGAGACACGCCGGTGCTCTCGAACGGCGCGAGCTTGCCCTCTCGCACGACGAACGCCTTGCGGCTCTGGGCGCCGGGCAGGACGCGATAGATGGCGGCCTCGAGGGCCTCGGCTCGATTGCGCTCGATCATGGGCGCGGTGGCCAGGAAGATTCCCACGATCGCGAGCCCCGAGCAGAACCCGGCGGTCCCCAGGGTCCCCATCATGCGGATCGGTCCGGCGTCGGGTGCAGGCATGGTCAGGCCCCGAAAGGCTTCGGCTGCATCGCGCGGTTGATGTGTGGAACGACTGCGTTCATCAGGAGGATCGCGTACATCACCCCCTCGGGCAGGCCACCGAACAGGCGAATCAGAACCACCAGGAACCCGACGCCGAGCCCGAAGATCCAGCCACCCCGCGGCGTGGTCGGCGTGGTGACCGGATCGGTGACCATGAAGACGGTGCCGAAGAGCAGTCCACCCGAGAGCAGCATGAACCACGGCGGGGGATAGGCCTCCGGATTCACCAGGTGCAGGGCACCGGAGAAGATCGCCACCGCGACCAGCGTGCTCACCGCCGGACGCCAGTCGAAGATGCGGCGCGCGGCCAGCCATACACCGCAGAGGATCAGCAGCAGGGCGCTGGTCTCACCGACGGAGCCCGAGGTCTGGCCGAAGAACAGGGGGCCGAACGAGCTGACCGTGTTCTCGAACTTGGCCAGGCCCAGCGGCGTGGCCGCCGACACCGCGTCCACCTTTCCCTGCATCAGCGGCAGCGCGAGCAGGCTGGAGGGCACCGCGAAGAAGCCCGCGGACGGTGCCGGGGCCGCCCAGGTCGTGATCGCCGTCGGAAAGGCCGCCTGCAGGAAGGCCCGACC
>CAZLBF010000131.1:0-4894 GCA_964557495.1 uncultured Myxococcales bacterium
CCGCATCTCGCGCTGCTCGGAGACCGCGCTCCAGGCGCGCCTCGAGAAGCCGGGCGGACAGGTCCTCGCCGTCGTGCGCGGCAACGAGGGCGCCCGCGACGAAATCCTAGTCGCCGACCACCCCGACCAATAACCCCGTCCAGGAGGCAAGCCAGGAGCTGCAGCTTAGCCCGCCGAGAACCCGGCAGAAAATGCAAGCGCCGCAGTAGCGGCGCGCGCAGCGAGGCAAAGCCGAGCGAAGCCCGGCAGGCCGGCTCCGCCGGCCGATATCCGGCAAGAAACGGCTAGGAGGCGAGCCGAGACGAAGTCTCGGCTCGCCTCCTAGCCGATCGCCCAGCGCGTCACCATCAGGAGCACCCCGGCGGCCACGACCAGCGCGGTGCCGATCTCGTTGTTGTCGGAGAACCGCTCCTGCTGCCAGTCGTCGCGGCTCCCGCAGTCGGCGTCCAGGGGGTGATAGGCGTGCAGGCGCGGGACGAGGCGCGGTACCGCGACGGCGTAGCGTCGATAGGCGTCGCCATAGAGCTCCTCGAGGCGGCCTCCCTCGATCCGGTTCTTGTAGGGCATGTAGTAGGCGAAGTAGCCGATCAGGAACGCTGCGTAGAGTCCCAGCGTGATCGGGTGGGCCGCCATGATCACGAACCCGGTCGCGATCAGGAGCGTGCCGAGGTAGAGCGGATGACGCAGATACGCGTAGGGGCCCGTCATGGTCAGGGCGTCGTTCTTGTGCAGGTGGCCGGTCGCCCAGAGCCGAAGCCCCTCGCCCAGCGCAATCGGGATGAGCCCGAGCAGGATCGAAGCCGGGCTGGGACTGGCGATCCAGAGCGCGGCGACGGCCAGCGCGTACACCACGAGGAGGCGCGGCTTGAGTCGCTTCCGCAGGGACTTCATGCCCGTACTCTAGGAGTTATCGGCGGACCGGCCAGCGGTCGCCGGGGGCGGAGGAGCGGCTCCCCCGCGGAGCTAGCGCCCTAGGCGCGGCGCCCTTGGCGGACGAAGCTCTGCAGCTCGCGGCGCAGGTTCTCACGGAACTCCGCACACGGCTCAAAGGGGCCGCGATCCGCCTCCAGGAACTCGGCGAGATCCCGCCAGTCGATTGCCTCGATCTCGCGCTCGACCTCGTCCCAGAAACCGGAACCGTAGTGGATTCGCCCCGAAGAGCTTCCCCGTGCGTGAATCACGCTTTCGCCTCGTCGCTTCATGGACATGCCTCTGCAGGAGCCGGCATCCGGAGGGCGATCGCTCCGGCTCCGTTCGGCCTATCGTCATTAGAGTGTGTTGACTTGAGGAGAAGGTGTCACCCAGGGCGCGACCCCACGGCCACGTGTGGCCCCCCCCGCGGCCACTGAAAGCCCCTCCGAGAGCCCTGCAACACCCCCGAGGCCGCCCGCTACGCGCCAGGGCCCCGCAAGCGCCGCGCCAGCGGCGCGCGCAGCGAGGCAAAGCCGAGCGAAGCCCGGCAAGGCGAGCTTCGCTCGCCGTTAGGCCGGAAAGACCCGCCCGCCGATAGCCGGCAGGAAGCCAGAAAGTAATCCCGAACTCCGTTCGGGATTACTTTCTAAGAGCGAAGGTCGACCGTCTCTTCGGGGAGCTTGTCGGCCAGGGTCCGGCGGGCGCGGTACAGGCTCGATTTTACGGCGTCCTCGGACCGGTCCATGATCTCCGCGATCTTCCGGATCGCGAGCCGCTGGGCGTGGCGGAGCTCGAGGATGCGGCGCTGGTCCGTCGGCAGCTCCTCGATCGCCGCCTGGACCCGCCCGAGCGTCTGGCGCGCCTCCGCGCGGGCGAGAGGTCCCTGATCCACCGGGCCGACGTCCGCGGGGAGCTCATCCAGGGAGACGAGGCGAATGCCGCCACGGCGGCGCAGGCGGTTGTTCAGGATGTTCCGGCAGATCCCGTAGATCCAGACCACCAGGTCGGAACGCCCCTGGAATCGATCGAGGCAGCAGAAGACCGCGGTGAAGACCTCCTGGGTGACGTCCTCCGCCTCCGCAGCATCTCCGAGCTTCCGGATCGCGAAATTGTAGATGCGCCGGAAGTGGCGGTTGTAGAGGCCGTTGAACGCCTCGGTGTCGCCGCTTCGAATCGCCTCGACAATCTTTCGATCTTCGTCGCTCAAGGTCCTGCTCACTGCCTCCAACAACCCTCCGGCCGAGCTGACCCAGGGTTCAGCAAGGCCCGTGCCAAGCTTACACGAGCTTCTCGCTGCGTGTGGCGGCGCGCAGCCGCTGCTGACGGCGTGTCTCCCGGTCCCACGACGGAACTCCGTTGCCCATATTGGGCAAGCGAGCGCGGAGCCGAGTCCCGGGCAGCTACAGCTTGTCGGGCGAGATCGTCCAGCCGGCCGAGGTTCGACGCCACGTGTCAACCCGGCCGACCTCGCGGTTCCAGAAGCGAAGCTCCCGCATGTGGCGCCCCCTCAGGCTGACGTTGGCCAGGGCCGTGTCGGGGTCGATAAAGCGAAACGTGCGCACCCAGACCCGGTCGGCCCTCGAGAGCCGGAAGCGGGCATCCCGAACCTGGCTCGCGAGGGAGGCGTAGTAGTCCGAGAACTCCTGATCCGAGCGAAAGAAGGCGTGCAGGGCCGGGTCGTCGAAGGTCTCGATCGCGTCGAGGGAGCGGCTCTCGAGCAGGCCGTAGAAGGCCTCCATGCGGCTGACCAGCTCGAGCACGTCGGCGTCGTCGACGCGCTCCGCGTGGCCCGACTCCCCTCCCCAGATGCAGGCGCTCGCGAGCAACAGCGCGAGCGAGGCCCCTCTCATCCAGCGCCTTCGAGCACGGCCTGGGCCGCCGACAGCCGGGCGATCGGAACGCGGAACGGCGAGCAGCTCACGTAGTCGAGGCCGCTGGCCTCGAAGAACTGGATGGAGCTCGGATCGCCGCCGTGCTCGCCGCAGATGCCCAGCTTGAGGTCCGGGCGCGTGCGGCGCGCGCCCTCGATCGCGATCCGGACCAGGGCGCCGACCCCGTCCGGGTCCAGGGAGACGAACGGGTCCTGGGGCAGAATCCCGCGCTCGATGTACGTGGGCAGGAAGCGCCCCGAGTCGTCGCGAGAGAGGGCCATCGCGGTCTGCGTCAGGTCGTTCGTTCCGAACGAGAAGAAGTCCGCGTGGCGCGCGACCTCGGCCGCCGTCAACGCGGCGCGCGGGACCTCGATCATGGTGCCGATACTGAAGCGCAGCCTGCGACCCGCCGAGCGCATCACCTCGCTCGCGGTCTCCTCGACGAGCCGCCGCAGCTCCGCCAGCTCAGCGGACTCCGCGACCAGCGGAATCATGATCTCGGGATGCGGGCGCAGCCCGCGCTTGGCACAGGCACAGGCCGCCTCGATGATCGCGCGCACCTGCATCTCGTAGATCTCGGGATAGCTGATCGCGAGCCGGCAGCCGCGATGTCCGAGCATCGGATTGAACTCGCGCAGGCCGGCGACCTTGCGGCTCACCTCTTCGACCGGCTGACCGAGATCGTCCGCGAGCGTCGCCGTCTCGGCGTCGCCGTGGGGCAGGAACTCGTGGAGCGGCGGGTCGAGCAGGCGGACGGTCACCGGAAGCCCCGACATCGCCTCGAAGATCTGCTCGAAGTCGCTCCGCTGCATCGGGAGCAGCTGGGCCAGCGCCGAGGCTCGCTCCTCGCGCGTGTCGGCGAGGATCATCCGGCGCACGGCGAGGATGCGCTCCGTCTGGAAGAACATGTGCTCGGTGCGACACAGGCCGATTCCCTGGGCACCGAAGCGCCGTGCCAGCGCCGCGTCCTCGGGCGTATCTGCGTTGGCCCGCACCTTGAGGCGCCGAGCGCGATCCGCCCAGCGCATCAGGGTCTCGAAGTCCTTCCCGAGCTCGGGCTCGCGCGTGGACACGCTGCCCGGGTAGATAAGGCCCGTCGACCCGTCGAGGGTGATGATGTCCCCCTCGCCCAGGACCGCATCGCCGAGCGTGGCCCGACCGTTCGAGCTGTCGATCGAGAGCTCCGCGCAGCCGCTCACACAGCACTTGCCCATCCCGCGCGCGACCACCGCGGCATGCGACGTCATGCCGCCGAGCGCGGTGAGCACGCCCTGTGCCGCGTGCATGCCGTGGATGTCTTCCGGGGAGGTCTCGCGTCGCACGAGCACGACCGCCTCGCCCGCCTGGCCTCGCTCCTCGGCGGCGTCGGCGGTGAAGACCACCGCTCCGCTCGCAGCTCCGGGAGAGGCGGGGAGCCCGCGTCCGATCGGATCCGGCGCCGCCGCCTCATCGAGCGTCGGGTGCAGAAGCTGGTCGAGCTGCTCGGGAGGACCCCGCTGGACCGCCGTATCCCGATCGATCAGCCGCTCCCGGACCATCTCAACGGCCACCCGGACCGCCGCGCGACCCGTCCGCTTGCCGCCGCGAGTCTGGAGCATCCAGAGCTGGCCGCGTTGGACGGTGAACTCGAGGTCCTGCATGTCGCGGTAGTGCTTCTCGAGCCGCCGGGCCGTCTGCAGCAGCTCGCGGTAGATCTTGGGCATGGCCTCCTGGAGTGAGGGGGGCTCGCCCGGCTTCCGCTGAGAGCGCTCGATCGCGTGCGGCGTTCGAATGCCCGCGACGACGTCCTCGCCCTGCGCCTGCGGCAGGTACTCGCCGAAGAAGACCTTCTCGCCCGTGGCCGGGTCGCGCGTGAAGGCAACACCGGTCGCCGAGTCCTCGCCGAGGTTCCCGAACACCATCGCCTGTACGTTGACGGCGGTGCCCCACTCCTCGGGGATCGCATTGAGGCGCCGGTAGGTGCCTGCACGCGGCGTGTACCAGGACTCGAACACCGCGCCCACCGCACCCCAGAGCTGGTCGAGCGGCTTCGCGGGGAACGCCTTCCCCGTCTGCTCGTGGACGATGTCCTTGAACACCTTGACGAGCTCGGCGAGGGCGTCCGCCGGAAG
>CAZLBF010000132.1:0-8356 GCA_964557495.1 uncultured Myxococcales bacterium
CCGATGACCAGGCTCAGGATCCGGGTCCAGAGCACCTCGTAGCCGAGCGCGCAGAACCCGCTCAGTCCGATTCCCCACAGGATCAGGGTGTAGGCGGTGGCCGGTACGGCAACGCCCGTCACGTCGTCGGCGTCTGCGGGCGGCGCGCTCGGTCCGGTCGCGTCGCCCGCCCCGGGTGGCTCGGACGACACGAAGGCGCGCTCGGGGATCAGCAGCGCTAGCAGGCCGATGGCGACGTTGGCGGAGATCGCCACGGCGAGCGTCCGGCCAACTCCGAGCCACTCCAGGAGCGCGAAGGCCCCCGCCAGCGTCCCCGCGACGGCACCCAGCGTGTTGAACGCGTAGAGAAAGGAGAGCTGCCTGGAAAGTCTCTGCGAGCCCGAGGTGGCGAAGCTCACGAGCACGGGGAGCGTGCCTCCCATCAGGGTCGTCGGGACGATCATCGCCGCCGTTGCGAACAGCACGCGGATCGCGGTCAGGGCGGCGGGCGAGTCGCCCACCGCCCTCGCAAGGGGAATGTAGAGATGGGGATAGGCCGCCATCAGGCCGATGTAGGCGATCGCCGAAGCCGCGATCCCCAGCTCGAGCAGCGCGTAGAGCCTCAGGGGCCGTGCGCTCTTGTCGACCTTGCGTCCGACCAGCCAGCCGCCCAGGGCGAGCCCCCCCATGAACACGGAGAGCACCGTGGTGACCGCCAGGTGCGAGCCGCCGAACACCAGCCCGAAGGAGCGGACCCAGACGACCTGATAGACGAGCGCCGCAGCCCCCGACAGGAAGAAGAGGATGTAAATCAAGAAGATCATCTGGAGACCGGGCCGCAGAGTCTATCGCTGCGCCGGGGCCGAGCAACGCACGGCGCGCGACAGCCGACTAGCGGTGCGGGTGTGTAGGGTGGCGCTTCCGGGGACCCAGCTGCGCGACGAACTCGCGAAAGGTCCGCTCGCTGAGCTCCTTGAGCCGGCCGATCTGCGACCGCGTCTCGCTCCAGATCGCGTCGGGATCCACCTTGCCGTCGAGCTCCGCCAGCTCGGCGAGGTGAACGGGGACCGAGAGCCAGCGGCGGATGAGCCGCTCGTCCACCTCGAGGTGGAACTGGAGCGCGTAGACGTTGTCCCCGTAGCGGAAGGCCTGATTGGGGCAGGCCGGTGAAGACGCCAGGTGAACCGCACCCTCGGGAATGTCGAAGGTGTCGCCGTGCCACTGGAAGATGCGCTCCGTCTCGTCGAAGTGGGCGAACAGCGGATCGCGCCGGCCCGCCTCCGTCGGGGAGACGTCGTACCAGCCGATCTCCTTCTCGGCGCCGCTGCGGACCCCGGCCCCGAGCGCCCGGGCGATCAGCTGTGCGCCGAGGCAGATGCCGAGGACCGGGATGTCGCGCTCGATGGCGCTCCGGATGAGTCGCACCTCGGTGGCGAGGTGGGGATGGCTCTCCTGCTCGTCCACGTTCATCGGACCACCCAGGACGACCAGTCCGCGGTAGCCGTCCAGGCTCGGCTCCGCGTCGGGGTGCCTGCCGAAGTTCACGTGCTTGATCCTCACGCCGTAGCTCTTGAGGAGCGGGTGCAGCGTTCCGAGGATCTCGAACGCCACGTGCTGGCAGACCAGAACCTTGCTCATGCGGCCGACCCCGTGCGCAGCTTCATCGTCGCAGACATCGGCCCCGCAGGGGAATCGATGAAGCGCAGGCAGCTGCCGACCGCGATCTGCCCGCTTCGTGGCGTAGCAAAATTCCCACACAGCGCGCTCGAGCGGCCGAGCCCCCGGGTGCGGCCGCTCGTCTAGTATCGTCGCACGGGACTCACATCGAGGAGGGGAGCATGCGGCTCGAGGGCAAGGTGGCCATCGTGGTCGGGGCCGGTCAGACACCTGGAGCCACCATCGGCAACGGCCGGGCGACGGCGGTGCTCTTCGCCCGCGAGGGTGCGCGCGTGCTCGCGGTCGACCGCGACCTGGACTCGGCCGAGGAGACCGTCGCAATGATCCGCAAGGAGGGGGGCGAAGCGGTCGCCTTCAGGGCGGACGTGACCGACGAGGAGGCGGTGCGCGCCGCGATCCACGCCTGCGTGGATCGCTGGGAGCGTATCGACGTGCTGCACAACAACGTCGGCATGAGTCTCGCCGGCGGGGACGCGGTCGTCACCGAGATCACCACCGAAGCGTTCGATTACCTGGTGGCCGTCAACCTGCGCGGCATGGTGCTCGCCTGCAAGCACGCCCTGCCGGTGATGCGCGAGCAGGAGAGCGGCGCCATCATCAACATCTCGTCGGCGGCCGCCTGGGCGGCCTATCCGCTGGTCGGCTACAAGACCACCAAGGCCGGCGTGATCGCGCTGACGCAGCAGCTGGCGATCAGCAACGCCCACTTCGGTATCCGCGCCAACGTGATCCTGCCCGGTCTGATGGAGACGCCGATGGCGATCGAGCGGCGGGTCGCCGCGTCGGGCCTGAGCCGCGAGGAGGTGATCGACGCGCGGAACGCGCGCGTGCCGCTGCGCGCCAAGATGGGTACGGCGTGGGACACCGCGTACGCGGCCCTGTTCCTGGCGTCGGACGAGGCTCGCTTCATCACCGGCGCCGCTCTGCCCGTGGACGGCGGCACGAGCTTGCGCGTCGGCTGAGCGCATGGGCGTCGAGCTCTGGTGCATGACGGTCTCGCTGCCGGGCACCGCGGCGCGGGCTGCCGCTAGGGCGGAGGAACTGGGCTGGGACGGGCTCACCTTCACCGACAGCCAGCACCTGGCGGGCGACCCGTACAGCGCGCTCTGCCTGGCGGCCGCCGCGACGCGCACGCTCGGGCTCGGCACCGGCGTCACCCACCCCGGAACGCGGCACCCCGCCGTGACGGCCTCGGCAATCGCGACCGTCCAGGTCGAGTCGGGGGGACGCGCGGTGCTCGGCATCGGGCGCGGCGACTCGGCGCTCGCTTACCTCGGGCGCAGGCCGGTCCCGGTCGCGGCCTTCGAGGACTACCTGGCGCGGGTCCAGGCGTACCTGCGCGGGGAGGAGGTCGAGGAGAACGGCTTTCGAGCCGGGCTCCGCTGGCTCGGGGATCAGCCCAAGGTTCCGGTGGACGTCGCCGCAACCGGGCCGCGCGTCATCTCGGTCGCTGCGCGGCTCGCCGAGCGCGTGACCTTTGCGGTGGGCGCGAGCGTCGAGCGCCTCGCCGCCTCGATCGAGCTCGCGCGGCGGTCGCGGCAACGGGCGGGCCTCGACCCGGATGGACTCGACTTCGGCGCCTACCTGAACGTGGTCCCGCACCCGGACCGTTCCGTGGCCCGCGAGCTGGCCCGCGGTGGGGTCGCGACCTTCGCGCACTTCTCGAGCATGCTCGGCCCGCGCACGCGGGATCTTCCGCGCGTGCAGCGCGCTGCGATCGAGCAGGTGGGCCGGGACTACGACCTCGCGAAGCACGGTGACCGCTCGGGCCAGCACGCGCGAAACCTCGGCGACGCGTTCATCGACGACTTCGGCGTCGTCGGCCCGTCGGAGGAGTGCGCGATGCGACTGCGGGAGCTCGCGGCGCTGGGGCTCCGCCGCATCGTCGTGAACGGAGGCTCGCGCGGCGCAGACCCGTCGCTTCTGCTCGAGGCCAGTCAGCGCTTCGCCGAGGAGGTCATGCCGCTGGTTCGCGAAGGCGCCTGATGGGCGTCCAGGCTTCGCAAGGAGGAATCGCGATGCGCACCTCAAGCCAGCTCGGAGTCCGTGGAGCCTGCGCCGTCGGTGCCGCTCTCTGCATCCTGCTCGCCGCCTGCCAGGCGAGCGCCTCCGCCCTCGTGGCCGAGCGGATCGACGCGCAGAACGCGCCGCAGCGAGTGCTCGGCGGCACGGATGCGATCGGCGGCATCGACGACTGGGCGCTCCAGAACGGCACGCTCTGCGCCGTGGTGAGCGATCCCTCGCACCAGAGCAACCTGGCGGTCACGGGCGGCACGCTCATCGACCTGGGCTACTGCGGGCGGCCCGACGACCAGTTCCTGATCCGCCAGCCGCTGCTCAACAACTCGCTCACGAGCCCCGCTCCCGTGACGAGCCTGCGGGCGGAGGTGGGCGACGGCGAGGCGCGCCTCGTCGCGAGCGGCGAGCAGGACGGCGTCGAGGTCCTGACGCGCTACGCGCTGGACCTGGCCCGGCCCGAGCGCCTGCGCATCGAGACGCGCGTCGCGCGCACCGGCCCGGGCATGCGGCTCTACGGGATCGCCGGCGCGCTCGCGAACGTGCGATCGCTCTCGCCCTTCTCGCTCTCGACCCGGAACCCCCAGGACGGGCGCGGCTTCGTGCACCCCGCCCACGCGGGCCTGGGCCTCGGAGCCCTGAGCGCCGCCGCGAGCCCGGTCGACGCGGTGATCGCCGTCGGAGCGGCTCCGCTCGAGCCGGGCATCGCCTACGGCCAGCGGCTGGTCGGCGTCCACCTCGAGCGCTCCTCCGGGGAGCGCGTGGAGGTTCCGCACTTCTTCCTGGTCGACGGTCTGGCGACCGTGCTCGCGAGCTTCGCCCGACCCTTCTGGATCGGCGACGGGAGCTCGCTCGGCTTCCTCCAGCTCGTGCAGACGCGCTTCATGAACCTGTCGGGGGGTGACAGCCTGGTGCTCCTCGAGGAGATCTGGGTGGGCGACCGGGCGGACGTGGCGTCGGTGACGGACCTCCTCTTCGCCGAGGCGCCGCTGCTCGAGGGTCGGGCGGACGACGCCTCGACCGTGGTCCACTTGAACCTTGTCACAGGCGGCGCAGTGACCCAGGCGCGCGTCGCGGATGACGGGAGCTTCGCGCTGCGGCTCCCGCCCGGCGAGTACACGCTCCGCGCGCGGGCCGACGGCGGACGCGAGATCGAACGGAGCTTCAGCCAGACGCAGGCGGGGACCGACCTCGGGGTGCTCGAGGTCGGCGCACCCGGCCGTCTGCGCCTGCCGCGCGGCGCGCCGATGCGCTTGGTTTTCCTCGGCAGGGACGGGACGTCCAGCCCGAACTTCGACGACGACCTGCGCGGCTTCACGGTGACCCAGGACGAAGGCATGTGGAAGATGCCGACCCGGAACGACCTGCAGCTCGCGGGTACGGCGAGGGACCCCGCGGAGGTGACCCTGCGGCCCGGCCGCTACCGGGTCTTCGCGACGCTCGGCCCGGAGTTCTCTCTCGGCCAGGCCGAGGTCGAGATCCGCGCGGGCGAGACGGCCGACCTCGAGATCCACGCACCGACGCGCGAGGTCGAGACCCCGGGCTGGATCTCCGCGGACTTCCACGTCCACGCCGCGCACAGCCTCGACTCCCCGCTGCGCACCGACACGCGCGTGGCGAGCTTCGTGGCGCAGGGGGGCGAGGTGCTGGTCTCCACCGACCACGACGCGATCTACGACTACGCGCCGCTGATCGACGAGCTCGGCCTGAGCGACCGCCTCACCAGCGTCGTCGGTCTCGAGATCACGAGCGAGGTTCCCACCGAGCTCACGCCCCACACCAACGGCCACGCGAACGCCTTTCCGATGCCGCGCAAGCCGTACGCCTACCTGCGCGGGGCGGTGGCGGACGAGGGCCGGCGCTGGCGAGACGTCATCGCCGAGCTGCGGGCGATTCCCGGGGAGCGCGTGGTCCAGCTCAACCACGCCCGCTACGGACCGCCGGGAATCCAGCGGCGCGCCTTCCTGACGCACATGGGACCGGCCGCAGCGCCCTACGACCCGACGCTTCCGCTCGAGGCTCCGCCCAACCGGATCCTGATCGAGCCCGATCCCGAGACCGGCCTGCGGGATCTGGACTTCGACGCGATGGAGCTGATGATCGGCGCGCACCACGAGATCTACGAGCCGCTCCGGCAGGACTGGTTCTCGCTGCTGCGCCAGGGGGAGCGGATCACGGCGACGGCGAACAGCGACTCCCACTTCCTGAGCTGGGTGGTCGCCTCCCCGCGCAGCTACGTGCGCGTCGCGCGCGACGAGGTCCAGAGTCTGGATGTCGCCGCGTTCGTGCGCGCGATCGGTGCGGGCCGGGTCTACAGCACGACCGGCCCGCTGCTCGAGCTGGAGCTCGGCGACGCCGAGATCGGAGAGACCTTTCACGGCGGCGAGGCGATCTTGCGGGCGCGCGTGCTCGCGGCCTCGTGGGTGCCCGTGTCGGAGCTGCGGGTCTTCGTGAACGGCGAGCAGGTGAGCGCACAAGAGGTCTCGCCGGGCGTACCGATCGAGGTGCCACTCCGCTTCGAGGGCGACGCGTTCGTCACCGTCGAGGCCCGGGGAGAGCCGAGCGAGGCCTACGAGGCGGTGCTGCCGGGCTTCTTCCCGCTCGCGTTCACCAACCCGATCTGGGTGGACGCCGACCGCGACGATCGCTGGACAGCGCCGGGGCTCGCGCGCACCGACTGACCTCCGCTCCGATCCCGAGCTCCGAGCGCGCGCGAAGCTGGTAGCATGGCGCCATGGAACTCGTCGAGATCACACGAAACGTCTACGCCTGCCTGCAAGAGGATCGCGGCCTGGGCTGCAGCAACAGCGGCCTGGTGAACCGGGGCGGCGGCCTGGTCGTGGACACCTTCTGGGACCTGCCGCACACGCGCGAGATGATCGAGCACTACGCGCGCGTGTGGCCGGGTGCGGCCCGCCGGGTGGTGAACACGCACCACAACGGCGACCACTGCTGGGGGAACCAGCTCTTCTCGGAGGCCGAGATCATCGGCCACCGCCTGTGCGCCGAAGGCATGGTCAAGGAGAGCCCGGCGATGATGCAGGCCATGCGCGGCGCGGTCGACAGCGACGATCCCGCGATGGCGGGTCTGGCGCGCGGGCTCGCCGAGTTCGACTTCGCGGGAGTCGAGCTCACGCCCCCGACGACCCTCTTCGACGACCGGCTCGACCTCGAGCTCGACGGGACGCGAGTCGAGCTGATCTACGTAGGCCCGGCGCACACCCAGGGCGACGTGATCGTGCACCTGCCCGACCAACGCGTGCTGTTCACCGGGGACGTCCTGTTCCGGCTCTGCACGCCGATCGGCTGGGAGGGCACCTACGACCGCTGGATCGCGGCACTCGACGAGATCGTCGCGCTCGACCCCGAGGTGATCGTTCCCGGCCACGGACCGCTCTGCGGCACCGAGGGACCGCGCGAGATGAAGGCGTACCTGGAGTACGTGCGTGCGGAGTCCAAGAGCCATTTCGACGCCGGTCTGAGCGCACTCGACGCCGCGAAGAAGATCGATCCGGGCCCCTACGCGGACTGGACCGAGCCGCACCGGATCCTGTTCAACGTCGAGCGCGCCTACCGCGAGCTTCGCGGCGAGGCCTGGGATGCGCCCATCGACGCGCCGGCGCTCTTCCGCGGCATCAGCGAGGTGGCCGAGGAGCAGGCCCGCAGATCCAGGAGCTGACCGGCGTGGCCCTCGGATCCGGGGTGTCCCCCACATGAACTCGAAAGAGCGACTCGACTGCGCGATCGCGCTCGAGATACCGGACCGCGTCCCGGTCGGCCCACTGCTCGACCACTTCGCCGCGGCCTACACCGGAACGACCATGGCCGCGTTCATGAACGACGCGGACGCGCGCATCTCGGCGCTGGTCGAGACCGTGAAGGACCTGGGACCCTGGGACGTTTGCTACGCGGCCGAGACGGCGACGTCCTCGCTCCTGAAGCTCGGCATCCCTGCCCGAGCCCGCTTCCCCGGGGTGGACCTCCCCGAGAACGTGCCCCATCAGTTCGACGAGCGGGAGGTCATGACGCCGGAGGACTACGACCTGCTGATCGAGGAGGGGGCCGAGCCCTACCTGAGCGCTCTCCAGGAGCGCCTTTATCCGGAGCTCACGGACTCCGGCGTCGGAGCCGAGATCGCCTCGGTCATCCCCGACCTGGTGCGCAGCCGCGAGCAGCTCGAAGCGGCGGGAGCCCAGTCCGCGATTGGCGGCTTCGCGCAGCTGCCCTTCGAGCACTTCGGCTTCGCGAGGGGCCTGCTCTCCCTGTCGCTCGACGTCTACGATCGACCGGAGAAGATCGTGGCGGCCTCCGCGGTGCTGCGCGAGGCGCTCACGGGCCGGGGCATCGCGATGGCTCGAGCGGTCGGCGTACCCCGGGTATTCATCGGCCTGGGCAGAGCGGGACCCGCGACGATCTCGCTCGAGCACTGGGAGGAGCTCGTCTGGCCCAGCCTGGACTACATCGTAGCCACGCTGCTCGCCGACGGGATGACCCCGATCCTGCACTGCGACACCGACTGGACGCGCGCCTTCCCCGCGCTGCGCCGGCTGCCGCCGGGGAAGTGCATCCTCGAGCTCGACGGGCACTCCGACATCTTCGAGGCCAAGAAGGTCGTGGGCGACCGCATGTGCATCATGGGCGACGTGCCGGCGACCCTGCTCGCGTTCGGAGAGAAGGACGAGGT
>CAZLBF010000133.1:0-9816 GCA_964557495.1 uncultured Myxococcales bacterium
CTCCCGGGCCTCCCGCGCCTTCTTGAGCTCGAGCCGCGCGAGCTTCGCCTCCGTCTCCGCCTCGTCCCGCAGGTCTTCGGAGAGCGCGTCGTTCTTGAACAGCTTCTTCGCGCGGTCGCGGCGCTTCTCGCCCAGCACCGCGCCCGCCGCTCGCAGCTGGACCTCGGTATCGGTCTTCTCCCGCAGCCGGGCCAGCTCCACCGCGGCCAGCTCCACGGAGGACTCGAGCTCGACGAGCAGCTGCCCCACCTCCACGAGGTCGCTCCGGGCGGCGTGGATCTTCCCGATCAGACCGGTCACGGGGCTGCGGATCGAGACGATCTCCCAGGGCTCGATGACGCAGTCGAGGGTCGACAGCCCCCCATCCCCGGTGCTCGCCGATCCGAGAGGATCTTGCGCTAGCGCTCCGCCCGGACCCACCGCGCTCGGTACGCCGCCCAGGCGCTCGGCGCGCAGCGCGCCGGCGCGCGGCGGCACGATTCCTCGCGCGTGGGCCTCGGAGCTTCGCGCCGCATGCAGCGGCTCGAGCGGCGCACGCTCGGCGCTGACATTCGAGCGCACGAGGCCCCAGACGAGCAGCAACGCGAACAGCGTCACCGAGCCCGCCACCGGCAGCAACCAACGCGGCAGCTGCCGTTCCCGTGCTTCGCTGGATTTCGCTTCGTTCTCCAGTCTGGGACCCTCTGTCGCCCCGCACGCACGCGGGACGCCAGAATCATCTTCGGCGCGAGGCGCGCCGGATTTGAGCCGTGCCGACGACCCGCGGGCATGTGAGTGTCTCAAGCGCTCCCAGAAGAGGCCGAAACGTGACTTGTCCTCTTGTCGCCGGGGAACGGAGCACGATGCGCATAGGCCTCGCGGCCAAGATCCCCCTGCTGGTCGTTGCGTTGATCGCGGTTGCCGCGGTCGGGCTCGGGCTCGTCGCCTTCCAGCAGGTGCGCAGCAACGGCCGCGACGCCCTGCAGGCGGAGGCCGAGAAGCTGACCACCCAGCTGGCGGGCGAGGCGCAGTACGGGCTGTACGCGCGGGATCCGGGCACGCTGGCGGCACCGCTCGCACGGATCGCCGGATACCCCTCGGTTCGCTACGTGCGAGCGCTCGATCCGGAAGGGGCCCGGCTCACCACCGCGGGCGCGCCCATTCAGGATGACACCCCCGTCGAGCTTCCCCCGCCGGGCGTCACTTCGGGACGCCTGGCGACCGACGGCGACGCCTCGGCCCTCGAGTACACGACAGCCGTCGACGTCGACCCGGCTCGCCTTCTGGCTTCCCTGCCACCGGGCGCTCGCGTGCCGCTCACTCTGGGCTACCTGCAGGTCGGCATGGACGCAGCCGCACAGCGGGAGCGAGAGGCGGCGGCCCTCCTGCAGATCGCCGGCTGGGGTGCGGGACTGACTCTGCTCGCGGGACTGATCTCGCTGGCGGCGATGACTCGCCTGATTCAGCCGCTCGTGAGCCTGGCGCGATCGACGCGCGAGATCGCCGAGGGGGACTTCGAGCAGGAAGTAGAGCCCGCGAGTGGAGCGGAGACCGGCGAGTTCGCCGAGGCGATCGAGCTCCTGCGGCGGCGGCTCAGCAACTACCGCGATCAGGTCGACTCGAACCAGCGACACCTCGAGGTGACGGTAGAGGAGCGCACGCGCGAGCTGCGGCGGCGCACCGACGAGGCGGTCGAGCTGGCGCGCAAGGCCGATGAAGCCAACCAGGCGAAGACCCAGTTCCTGGCCAACATGAGCCACGAGATCCGGACGCCGATGAACGGCGTGATCGGGATGACCGAGCTGTTGCTGGAAACGTCGCTCGCAGCTCGGCAGCGGCGCTTCCTCGAGAACGTGCATCACTCCGCGCAGCACCTGCTGACCATCATCAGCGACATCCTGGATTTCTCGAAGGCGGAGTCCGGCCGCCTCGAGCTCGACCCCGAGGTCTTCTCGCTGCGCGAGCTCGTGGAGGACGTGGCCGAGCTGATGGCGGGACACGCGCACCAGAAGGATCTCGAGCTCGCCTCGTTCATCGACGAGGACGTGCCCGAGCTCGCCGTCGCGGACTCGCTTCGCCTGCGCCAGATCCTGACCAACCTCGTCGGAAACGCGGTCAAGTTCACCGGTGAGGGGGATGTGGTGATCCGCGTCGCTCGCACGTGCGAGCGGCTCGAGGCCCCGGCCAGGCTCGACGCCGAGGAGATCGCGTCGCTCGAGATCAGCGTCACCGACACCGGTTTGGGCATCCCCGACGAGGCGCAGGCGACCATCTTCGAGGCGTTCAGCCAGGCGGACGAGTCGATGTCCCGCCGTCACGGCGGAACGGGCCTCGGGCTCGCGATCACCAGGGAGCTGGTCGAGCTGATGGGCGGGAAGATCGCGTTCGACAGCGACCCCGAGAACGGCTCGCGCTTCTGGTTCCGGATCCCCGTCGGGATCGCCGACGCGGGTTCGGCCCACGCGGGCGAGAGGCCGTTCGAGGGCATCCGCGTCCTCCTGGAGGGCAGCGAGATGTTTCGCCGGGTCCTCGCGCACCATCTCAGCTGCTGGGGAGCAGATCCCCTGGAGTGCGACGACCCCTACGGCGCGGCGGAGCTGCTGCGTCGCGCGAGCGCCTGCGGAGCTCCGATCGATCTCGTGGTCTTCGATGCGGGGGCGGACCGGGCATTGGACGCTGCGATGTGCTGGGTCGAGGACGAGGACTTCCCGCGCCCGAAGCTCGTGGTCGCCACCTCGGCAGGTGTCACGCTGGGCGGAGAGATCGAGAAGTGGCTCGGGGCGGCGGCGCGGCTGCGCACTCCGGTGCGAAGGGCGGAGCTGCGGCAGGCGCTCGAGCAGGCGCTGGAGTGCGAGGCGGCGCCCGAGCCTCACGAAGAGGCCGTAGCGCCGATCGTGCCCATCACTAACGCGCGGGTCCTGGTCGCCGAGGACAACCCGATCAATCTGGAGTTGGTGCGCGAGATGCTGGAGTCGGCGGGCTGCGCGGTCGAAGCCGTGGAGGACGGTGCCGAAGCGATCGAGGCGACGGCGGGGCAGGAGTTCGACTTCGTCTTCATGGACTGCCAGATGCCCCGGACGGACGGCTTCGAGGCCACGGCCGCCATTCGAGAGCGCGAGTCACTCGCGCGACGCGCGGGGCAGGAGGGTGTCTCCCGGTTGCCCATCGTCGCGCTCACGGCACACGCTCAGCGCTACGACCGCGACCAGTGCATCGAGGCCGGGATGGACGACTACCTGAGCAAGCCGTTCACGCGCGGGACCCTGGTCGGCATGGTCAGGAAGTGGGCTCCGCACTCGATGCTCGAGGGATCGGAGACCGCGTTGGAGGCGATCGCCGAAGCACCCGAGACCCCCTCCGACGCCGCCCGGGCAGGTGCCGAGGACGACGCGGTCCACCCGGTCCTCGACCTGGCCTTCCTCGAGCCGATCCGGGAGCTCCAGCGTCAGGGGCGCGGAGGCGTACTGAAACGCATGGTCGAGGCCTTCGGTCCGGTGTCCGAAAAGCTCGTGACCCAGATCTCCGATGCGCTCGAGGCCGGCGACGCGACGAGCGTGCGGGCGGGCGCACACTCGCTCAAGTCGAGCAGCCGACAGCTCGGCGGTCGAAAGCTCGGGGAGCGCTGTCAGGAGCTCGAAGCGGTGGCCGACGACGGGGACCTCGAAGCTGCGGCGGACCTCGTCGACGCGGTTCTCGAGGAGCTCGATCGCTTTCGCTCGGCGCTCGCCGCGCAGCTTCAGGCCGAAACCGCATGAGCTCGGAACGCGCACAGCCGTTGATCCTCGTGGTCGACGACGACCAGATTCTCCGGATCGCGGCCCAGGAGTGCCTGGAGAGCTCGGGCTTCTCCGTGATCGAGGCGGAGGACGGAGCGCAGGCGATCAGCCAGTTTCGAGAGCACTCGCCCGATCTGGTCGTGCTCGACGTGATGATGCCCATCCAGAACGGCTTCGAGGTCTGCCGCGCGTTGCGCGAGCTGCCGGAGGGCAAGAGCACGCCGATCCTGATCCTGACCGGCCTCAGCGACACCGACTCGATCGACTGCGCCTTCGCGGCCGGCGCCACGGACTTCGCCGAGAAGCCGATGAACTGGGCAATGTTCCCGCGCCGGATCCGCTATCTGCTGCGTGGGGCGCAGGTTGCCGAGGAGCTGCTCGAGGCGCGCCGGACAGCCGAAACGGCGACTCGGGCAAAGAGCGAGTTCCTTCGCAGGGTGACGCACGAGCTCCGCACCCCGATGGCGGCGATCCTCGGCTACGTCGACGCCATGGAGGAGGAAGCCTCCCTGGCCACGGCGGACGCCTCGACGGTGGAGCGGTTCGAGCGCATCCGGGAGAACGGCGGATCACTGCTGAGCATGATCGACTCCGTCGTGGAGGTGGCGCGGGTCGAGCCGTCGGCCGAGCCTCCCCGTGCACTGAACCCCGCCGACCTGGCGCGCGAAGTCCTCGATTCCCAGCGTCGCCAGGCCGAGGCGAAGACGCTCGCGCTCGGGCTCTTTGCCGCAGCGGGCCTGCCGACCCGCGTCGTCATCGACGAGCACAAGCTACGCTCGATCCTCCATCACCTGGTCGCGAACGGAATCAAGTACACGCCGGACGGGAGCGTCCGGGTCGAGCTCTCGTGTCATCAGGGAGCACGGAGGACGACGCTCGAGCTATGCGTCCGCGACACCGGAGTCGGCATCGGGGCCGAGTACCACGAGGCGATCTTCGACCCGTTCTCGCAGCTCCTGGGGCCGGACAACGCAGCGCCGACGGGGGCCGGCCTCGGGCTGACCGTCGTGAAACGGCTCGTCGAGTCGCTCGACGCCAGCATCTCGATCGAGAGCGAGCCTGGCTCCGGCTCGGCGTTCCGGGTGCGAATCCCGGTGACGCTGCCCGAGGGTACGAAGGACGTGGACGAGCCGACGGCCACCCCGGGCAGGCTTCGACTGGACTGCCGGGTTCTCTACGCGGAGGACGGCGAGGACAACCGCAGGCTCGTTCAAGGCGTCCTGCAGAAGGCGGGGGCCGAGGTGGTGCTCGCGGCGACTGGAGCAGAGGCGGTGGAGCGCGTACTCGGCGCGGATCCCCCGTTCGATCTCGTGCTGATGGACGTGCAGATGCCCGTCATGGACGGCTGCGAGGCGACGCGGGCGCTGCGCGACGCCGGCGTCGGGATCCCCATCCTCGCCCTCACCGCGCACTCCGCCGGCGGCGAGCAGGAGCGCTGCCTCGCCGCGGGCTGCACCGACTACCTCACCAAGCCCATCCGCCCGGTCGAGCTGGTCGCGAGCGTCGCCGGTCACGTCGGCGCGAGCCGCAAGCAAGACCCCGACCTCTGGGTCTTCTAGAGCTCGTGGACGGCCTAGAGCGGGAGCCGCGAGCTAGCGCGCTAAGGAGGGTCTTCGAGGAAGCGGACGTGACAGCGCAGGCCCGCGGGGAGGTCGTGCTCGGAATTCGGTAGCAGCAGCTGGACCCCGAAGGTGCCGCTGGCCCCGTCGATGATCGGGTCGACGATCGCCACCTCTGCGAGTCGCGGCTCGTCGAGCGGTGCCTCGGGGACGATCTCCGCCGGACTGCCCGGCTTCGTCCGGCCGAACCAGTCCGATGGCAGGATGGCCTCGACCCGGAGCGGATCGACCTGTGCGATGCGGAGTATCGTCTGCTCGTCGACGACCTCTCCTGGAGTCATCAGGCGCTCGATCACGAAGCCGGAGACCGGAGAGTGGATCGTGCGGCGCGCCAGGTCCGCCATGGCCCGCTGCAGCTCCTGAGCTGCAAGCCGGCGATCCTCGTACGCGCGCTTGAGCTCAAGGCCCGCGAGCGTTGCCTGTGCCTCGACCTCCTGCCGCTGGTCGAGGGAGAGTGCGTTGCTCTCGAACAGCTGACGCGCTCGCTCGCGCCGCTTGTCGCCCAGCTCACGGCTCGCCTCCCCTGACTCGATGTCGCTGGTGCGCTCCGCGCGCGCGCGAGCGACGCGCACCGCCGCCTCCTCCACCCGCGCCTCGAGTTGGGCGAGCACCTGGCCGGCCTCGACGTAGTCGCCGCGCTCGACGTAGATCTCCTCGATGACGCCGGTGACGGGACTCCCGATGTCGACGAACTCGTTCGGTCCGATCATGCAGTGGAACCCCTTCGCCCCGGGACCTGTGCCTCGAGCCTGCGGATTCGAGAGGGACGCTCCGTCGCGCCAGGCAGCGGGGCTCTCACTCGCGATTGCGGCGGGCTCGCTCGCCTTCGCGACGAAGGTGCGTTCAGCCGGAGGTGTCAGACGGGAGGTGTCGGCAGCCACGGGCTGCCTGCCGACGAGCCCGGGCATGACGGCGACGCCCAGCACCACGAACACGAGCGTCCCCCCGACGGCGGCCCACAGTCGCTTGCGTCGCTCGCTGTCCCGATCGGGACTCGAATCCGTCATGCCTATTCCCGGCGGCCCGAGAACGCGAGAAGCTCTTCGAGCGTCCGTTCGGACTCGAGGAGCCGACGCCGCGCCAGGGCGTTGCGTCTCTCTTCGGCACGCTGGGCCCAGCGCGTGAAGCGGACCACGAGGGCGCCGGGGAGAAGCCCGCGGGCCATGGCACTCCGGAGCCAGGCTGGCAGGCGTGTCTCCAGCAGGCGGTCTTCCAGGGAGATCAGCTGCTCGTAGCTCCCGGGAGCGCCCCGCCGGCCACACCGACCGAACAGCTGCCGGTCGATGCGGCGGGCTTCGCCCAGCTCGGTTGCGACCACGGCGAGCCCGCCTCGCTCTTCGACATCCGCGCCGAGACCGATGTCGGTTCCCCGTCCGGCCATCCGCGTGGCAACGGTGATGCGACCGGACTCCCCGGCGCGCGCGACGACGAGCGCCTCTTCGCGGTCCTGGCGTGCGTTCAGCACCTGATGCGGAAGCCCGGCTTGAGTGAGCAGCGAACTCAGGTGCTCGGATGCGCTCACGCTCGCCGTACCAACGAGTACGGGTCGCTGGTCGCGGTGAAGCTCCGCGATTCGGTCGACCGCCGCGCTCCACTTGGCGTCGACCGAGCGGAGTATGCACAGGGGCCGACTGGAGCGCCGCGAAGGCAGGCGCGTCGGCACCGTAACGGTGCGCAGGTCGTAGATGTTCCAGAGCTCTTGCGCCACATCGCGGGCCGTGCCCGTCATGCCCGCGAGTCGCAGGTAGCGCCGGAAGAAGCGCTGGTAGCTGATGCGCGCGCTGGTCTCGCGCTGCGGCGTCAGAGGCACGCGCTCCTTGGCCTCGATGAGGGAGTGGACGACGGTATCGAAGCAGCGATCGGGCGACCGGCGTCCCGTGGGTAGGTCGATGAGCTGAATGGCACCGTCGCGTACGAGGTAGTGGGAGTCTCGCTCGAAGAGATGGTCGGCACACAGTGCGCGTTGCACCCACTCCTCGCACTGTCGCGCGCTCGCGAGCGGCCCCGGCCGGGCGGGCCCGAGCTGCTCCAGGCGGGCGCGTCCCGCGTCCGTGATCTCGACCAGGTCCCTTTTTGGGTCGACGCGGTAGTGCAGGCCGACCTCGAGGGAGCGGGCGAGCCACAGCGCCGTACGCACCGTGGGCTCGTCCGGGGGAGGTCCGTTTCGCGAGAGGATCAGCGGCGTTCGAGCGTCGTCGATCAGCACGCTGTCGGCCTCGTCGATGATCGCAAAGCAGAGACCGCGCAGCACCGCCCCAACTTCTGTCTCGTCAGAGCCCTGCACCAGACGGCGGGAGAGACGCTCCGCATCGCCCAGCGCGAGGCGATCCTGCAGGTAGTCGAAGGCGACCTGCTTGTTGGTCACGTAGGTTACGTCGCAGGCGTAGGCGGCTCGGCGCGCCCCCCGCTCCGGCTCCCGTTCGACGACGCGGCCCGTCTGGATGCCGAGCCGCTCGTAGAGCGGCCGCATGGCCTCCCAGTCCCGCTCCACGAGGTAGTCGTTGGCGGTGATCACGTGGACGGGGATCCCCGCCAGCGCGGCGAGCGAGGCGGGAAGCGTCGCCATCAAGGTCTTTCCCTCACCCGTCTCCAGCTCCGCGAGTCCCCGGCGTGTCATCACCCAGCCGCCGTACAGCTGAACGTCGTAGTGGGGTGTTCCCAGCGTGCGCCGAGCGACCTCGCGAACCAGCGCCAAGGCGCGCGGCACGAGCGACGCGCGGAGCCCCGCGCGACGCAGCGAGAGGCGAAGCTCGCCGATGGCCGCGTCGAGGCTCGCATCCGTCGCGGCGGCGAGACCCCCGGCCTCGCGGTCGACCGTCGCCGCGAACGCCGCGACTGCAGCGCGACTCGCACGCCGCGGCACGCGGATCCGGCCCGCGGCGACCCGCAGCGCGCGAGCCAGCAGTGGCTCGGGGTCGCCGCTTCGCTCCGGATGGGAGCCCTGAGCTATGCCGGGCCGCCAGGTCAGCACTACGGAAGCGCTAGGCACCGAGCTGCCTCAGGAACAGGCGACGGAGCGCCCGGTACGCCCGCCGAGCCAAGGGCTCGGCCGCGTGATCGAATCGGACGTGAACCCGCTCGCCGACCGCATGTACCGCCCCCTCGGGAAGCGTCAGGTCGAGCTGGAAGAGGGGCTCGAGCGTCCGCAGCCCGTCTGGATCGGTCGCATCCACCGCGAACGGTCCCCCCCCCGCCGTGCCGAGCGCCGCGGTCGGGAGGCGGTCGGAGGCGGCGGGGATGTCCCGCGCAATCTGCGCAGGCAGCGCGCGACCGACGTCGTGCGCGAGGCGCACCCAGGCGGTCCGGGTCTGCTCGCGCAGATGCGCCACGTCGTCCTGTGTCACGAGCACCCGGGCCGTCGCGGTGGAGAGATCGACGACGTAGGCGACCACCTCGCCCTGCCGAACGTAACGGCCGACGAGATCCAGATCACCGGCGATCACGAACAACCCGTCCGCGGGGCTCGGTATGAGCTCCTCGTTCGCTCGCTCGCGTGCGCGGGCGAGGGCGGCCTCGGCATCGCCGATCTTCTGCCGCGCGATCTCGGTCTGAACCCGCTCCCCCTGTGCGAGCGCGAGCATGCGGAGGTCGAGCTCGCGTCGCTCGGCTTCGAGTGCGCGCACGCGCGTCTCGCTGGAGGCGTCGCGCGTGCGGATCAGCGGCTCGCCCGCACGAACGAACCGGTGCGGCTCGGCGAGCACCTCGACGACGAAGCCCTCCCCTCCTGCGCGCACGTGGGCGTCCTCGGGCAGCCAGGTGACACCCTCGGCCCGCGTGTGGAGGGGGATGGGTACGGCAAACACGAGCAGGCCGATCGCAGTCGCCAGACCCGCACTGCCCGCCACTGCGCGCAGGCGCCGCTCGCCCACGCGGGGATCGGTCAATACGTAGGAGAGCTGACGCAGCAGGGGGAGAGCGATCCGCATGACCACGGTGGCGATCGCGAGCGCGACGCCCACGAAGAAGAAGTGACCCGCCAGGTAGACTGCGATAGCCAGCATTACCGCCGTACGGTAGGCGTAGGAGGCGATCGCGTAGGCTGCCAGCCAGGGAGGCTCCCCGGGCGCGGTCTCGGGCAGCGGAGCATCCCTCAGTCCCAGGATGAAGCGCCGCGCCAGGGCGCTCAGGTACCCGTTGGCTCTCGACGCGAGATTCGGAATCTGGAGCGCGTCTGAGAGAACGTAGTAGCCGTCGAAGCGCAGCAGGGGGTTGCCATTGAAGAACACCGTCGAGACACCCCCCACCAGCATGACCGCGAAGGCCACATGGCGGACGAGCCCCGGCTCCACGGCGATCCAGACGAAGGTGCAGACTGCGGCCAGGAAGAGCTCTACTGCGATGCCGGAGGCACCCACCACCATGCGGCGGTGTCGCTCCGGGAAGATGGCCGAAGCCGAGGCGTCGACATAGGGAATCGGCATGAAGACCAGGAACAGAATCCC
>CAZLBF010000134.1:0-6129 GCA_964557495.1 uncultured Myxococcales bacterium
TCGCGAGCCAGGCGGCGCACCTCGTCGTAGTCGATCTGCTCCGTGTCCTTGCGAACGCCGTAGGGCACGATCTGGTAGAGCTTCCCGGAAAAGTTGACAGGGCTGCCGTGGGTCAGGTGCCCGCCGTGGCTCAGCTCCATACCGAGAATCGTGTCTCCCGGCTCGAGCGTGCCGAGGTAGGCGGCCAGGTTGGCGCTGGAGCCGGAGTGCGGCTGGACGTTGGCGTGGTCGCACCCGAAGAGCCGCTTCGCCCGGTCGATGGCGAGCGTCTCGACGACGTCCACGAACTCGCACCCGCCGTAGTAGCGCTTGCCCGGGTAGCCCTCGGCATACTTGTTCGTGAGCGGCGTACCCATCGCCTCGAGACACGCGGGCGAGGTGAAGTTCTCGCTCGCGATGAGCTCGAGACCGCTCTGCTGCCGCTCCACCTCCTGGTTGATCGCGCGAACGATCTCCGGATCCACCTTCTGCAGACTCAAAACCGCTCCTCCGACGCTGTGAGACTCACGCTTCGTAGCGCGCGACGGCAAGCGCGCCGTTGGTGCCACCGAACCCGAACGAGTTCGAGAGCGCCACGCGGACCTCGGCCGTCCGCGCCTGGTTCGGGACGTAGTCGAGGTCGCAGTCCGGGTCCGGGGTCTCGTAGTTGATGGTCGGGGGGACCTTCCCCTCGCGCACCGTCAGGACCGAGAAGACCGCCTCCAGTCCGCCCGCCGCGCCCAGCGCGTGGCCCGTCATCGACTTGGTCGACGAGACCAGCAGCTGGCTGGCCCGCTCCCCGAATACCGAACGGATCGCTCGGGTCTCGATGCGGTCGTTGTGGGGCGTGCTCGTGCCGTGGGCGTTGATGTAGTCCACCGCTTCGACACCGAGCCCGGAGTCGGCGATCGCACGCTGCATCGCGAGCTGGGCACCGATCCCGTCCTCGGGAGGCGCCGTCATGTGGTGGGCGTCGCCCGACATCCCGTAGCCGACGATCTCGGCGTGGATCGAGGCGCCCCGCTCCACCGCGTGCTCGAGGCTCTCGAGCACCAGGATTCCCGAGCCGTCCCCGACGACGAATCCGTCGCGCTCCGCGTCGAAGGGGCGGCTCGCCCGCTTCGGGTCGTCGTTGCGCGTCGAGAGGGCCTTCATCGAGGCGAACCCGGAGACCGAGAGCGGCCGCACCGCCGTCTCGGTCCCGCCGGCGATCATCACGTCGGCGTCTCCCCGCTGGATCAGGCGGAAGGCCTCTCCCACGGCGTGGGTCCCGCTGGTGCAGGCAGTCGAGAGACAGGCGTTCGGCCCGCGTGCCCCGATCCGTATCGAGATGAGGCCGGCGCTCATGTTGGCGGTCAGGTTGGGGATGAAGAAGGGCGAGACCCTGCTCGCGCCACGCTGGAGCAGCGTGGTGTGATTGTCCTCGATCGCCTGGATGCCCCCGATCCCCGACCCGACGAGCACACCGACGCGGTCCGCTTCGTCCGGGGTCACCTCGAGCTTCGCGTCCTCCACCGCCTCGTGCGCGGCCGAGATCGCGAAGTGAAGCACCGGATCGAGGCGGCGCGCGTCCTTCTTGTCGAGGACGCGGGTCGCGTCGAAGTCCTTGACCTCCGCTCCGATGTGGACCGAGTACCCCTCGGTGCTCCAGCCGCGGATCACGTCGACGCCGGACACGCCGTCGAGCAGGTTCCGCCAGCAGGTCGGCAGGTCGTTGCCCACGCCGCTCACGGCGCCGAGGCCGGTCACGACGACGCGACGCAGCTCGATCGTCCGAGAGGTGTAGCGTGGCGACATGCGCGGACCTCAGTTGTCCTTCTGGGTGCGTTCCTCGATGTAGGTGATCGCGTCCTGGATGGTCTGGATCTTCTCCGCGTCGTCGTCCGGGATCTCGATCCCGTACTCCTCCTCGATCGCCATCACGAGCTCGACGATGTCGAGTGAGTCCGCACCCAGGTCGTCGGTGAACGAGGCCTCCGGAGTGACCTCGTCCTCCGAGACACCCAACTGCTCCGCGACGAGTCCCTTGATCTTGTCTTCGACTGCCATGCCCTTCCCCCGTCGACCTGTCAGTCCAGGCCGCCGTTCACGTGAATGATCTGACCGGTGATGTAGGCCGCGTCCTCGGACGCCAGGAAACGTACCGTCCGAGCCACGTCTTCGATAGAGCCGAGCCGTCCGAGCGGGATCCGCTCTCGCAGCGCCGCCACGACCTTCTCGCCGAGCTCCTCCGTCATGTCGGTCTCGATGAACCCCGGCGCGACGGCGTTGACCGTGATGCTCCGGCTCCCGACCTCCTGGGCGAGCGAGCGCGTGAGCGCCTCGATCCCGCCCTTGCTCGCGGCGTAATTGCTCTGGCCGGGGTTGCCCATCTGCGCCACCACGGACGACAGGTTGATGATCCGGCCCGACCGGGCCCGGACCATCGGCCGGAGCGCCGCGCGGCAGACGTTCCAGACCCCGCGCAGGTTGGTCGCGATCACGGCGTCGAAGTCCTCCGGCTTCATGCGGAGGATCAGCTGGTCGCGCGTGATGCCGGCGTTGTTCACGACCACGTCGAGGCGGCCGAAGCGCTCCACGACCTCGGTGATCGCGGCCGAGGCGGCCTCGAAGCTCGAGACGTCGCAGACGATCGCCTGCGCGCTCCGGCCGAGCTCCTCGATCCGCTTGCGCGTCTCGTCTGCCCCGGCCGAGCTCGAGCGGTAGGCGAACGCGACGTCGGCGCCCGCCCGCGCCAGCTCGATCGCGATGCCCTGCCCGATCCCCCGGGAGGCGCCGGTGACGAAGGCGACCCGCTCGGCGCTCACGCGATCTCCCCGACCGCGGCGAGGGCCGCGTCGAGATCTTCGTGGGCCGACAGGCGGGCGCGGGCCAGAGCCCGGTCGATCCGCCCGGCGAGCCCCGTCAGCACCTCGCCCGGGCCGACCTCGAGCTGAAGCACGGCCCCCTCGGCGCGGAGCGCCTGCACGCACTCGACCCAGCGCACCGGCGCGCACACCTGCTCGCGCAGCAGCGCGCGAGCCTGATCCGCCGTGCGATAGGGCTTCGCGGTGACGTTCGAGATCACCGGGATGCGCAGGTCCCGAAGCTGGGCGTCGACCAGATCGACCCCGAGCTTCTCCATCGCCGGCTGCATGAGCTCGGAGTGGAAGGGGGCCGAGACCTCCAGGGGCACGATCCGCTTGGCGCCCGCCGACTTGAGGGCCACCCCCGCAGCCTCGATCGCGGCGCGATCTCCGGCGATCACGGTCTGGACCGGGGAGTTGAAGTTCGCCGGGGCCACCGTGCCGTCGACCTCGCGACAGACGCGGCTCACCGCCTCCCCATCGAGGCCCAGCACCGCCGCCATGCCGCCCTCGCCCTCGGGCACTGCATCCTGCATGTAGCGGCCGCGGCGAGCCACGAGGCGCACCGCCTCGGCCAGATCGAGGGCTCCGGCGGCGACCAGCGCCGAGTACTCCCCGAGGCTGTGGCCGGCGAGCAGCGAGGGCTGCACCGGCAGCCGCGACTCGAGCACGCGGTAGGCGGCGATCGAGGCGGTGAGGATCGCGGGCTGCGTGATCTCGGTGCGGCGCAGCGTCTCCTCGGGTCCCTCGGCGATCCAGTCCGCTAGCGGACCGCCGAAGGCCTCGTTCGCCTCCTCGAAGACGGCCTGCGCCTCGGGGAACTGGCGCGCGAAGTCCACGGACATTCCGACGCGCTGCGAACCCTGGCCGGGGAATACGACGGCGAGCATGGGCGGGGAAGGCCGCAGGCCGACGGACCTAGGCCTCCTTCTCCTCGGAGACGACGACGATCTGGCGACCCCGGTAGAACCCGCACTCCGGACAGGCGCGATGGGATTCGCGCTGAGAGCCGCACTGCTCGCAGGTCCCGGGCATCACGCTCCGCAGCGCGTCGTGGGAGCGCCGCATGCGCGTCTTCGACTTGGATGTCTTCTTCTTCGGTACCGCCATTTCGCCTCCCCGGATAACTCGCTAGCCGCCGCCCCGCCGAGCCCGCTCGAGCAGGCCCTTGAGACCCGCGAAGGGGCGCGAAACCGACGAATCGCCACAGCCGCACGGCTCGGCGTTCCAGTTCCTACCACAGTTCGGGCAGAGCCCGCGGCAAGATTCTCGGCAGCGAGGCTGCATCGGCCACGCGAGCGCCAGGATCTCGAGCACGGCGGCGCCGAAGTCTAGCTCGTCTCCGGCGTAGCGCCCGAGTTCCGGATCCTCCGGGTCGAGCTCGATGCCCTCCTCCCCGACGCTCTCCGCGTCGGGAGCGGGCTCGAGCAGGAGCTGGAAGCTCTCGAGGAAGCTCTCCTCGTAGGTGTCGAGGCAGCGAGAGCAGGCGAGGTCGACCGAGCCGGCCAGCTCGCCACGAAACAGCAGCCGGCGCCCGAGCCGGTGGCCATCGACCTCTAGGCGGAAGGGCCGGCGCATCTGGGCTTCCGGCTCCTTGAGGTCCTCTCGGACCTCCTCCCACCACTCCGAGTCGGCCTCGAGCTCGAAGCGGCGCGGCTTCTCCTTCACCTGCTCTACGGGTACCACCCAAGCGCACATGGGAGCCTCACACAGGCGGCGCGACGGGCCCAGCGCACCCGCCGTCTTCCCGCCTGATGGAAAAAACCGTTTAGAGCCGCCTGGTTGAGCGATAGTCCGGGCTCCCGATCTTGTCAAGCAAGCGGTCCTCGAGCGATCCGGGGCGCAGACCGAAACGCTCGATTAGAGTCTCGTCCATGACGGTGGTCACGCGTTACGCACCGAGCCCCACGGGAGTCCTCCACATCGGGGGGGCGCGCACGGCCCTGTTCAACTGGGCCTTCGCCCGCCACGACTCCGGCCGCTTCCTGCTCCGCTTCGAGGACACCGACCAGGCGCGCTCCACCAAGGAGTCGGAGCGCCAGATGCTGGAGGCGTTCGAGTGGCTGGGGATGGACTACGACCCCGTCCCCGGGTTCGACGGGATCCCGCGCCAGAGCGAGCGCTCCGAGCGCTACATGGAGACGGTGAAGCGGCTGCTCGACGACGGTCACGCCTATCGCTGCACCTGCACGCCCGAGGAGACCGAGCGGATGCGCGTGCGGGCGCGGGCCCTGGGCCGCGGCGCGGGCTACGACGGGACCTGCCGGCGCCGGGACATCCCCGCCGACACCGAAGAGTCGTTCTGCGTGCGGCTCCGGATTCCGCCCGACGGCCTCACGCGCTGGGAAGACCTGATCGCCGGCCCGAGCGGCGAGGACCCCGGCCAGCTCGACGACTTCGTGATCGCCCGGACCGACGGGAGCCCGATCTACCACCTGGCCGTGGTCGTCGACGACCGGGACATGGGGGTCACCCACGTGATCCGGGGCCGCGAGCACCTGTCGAGTACGCCGCGCCAGCTCCTGCTCTACCAGGCGCTCGGCTGGGAGCCGCCGCTCTTCGCGCACGTGCCGCTACTGGTCGAGGAGGGCGGGAAGAAGCTCTCGAAGCGACACGAAGCGGTGTCGGTGCAGAGCTTTCGGGACCGGGGCTTCACGCCCGAGGCGGTGCTGAACTACATTGCACGCCTCGGCTGGGGCCACGGCAATCTCGAGATCTTCGGGACCGACGAGCTGGCCGAGCTCTTCGAGCTCTCCGGCGTCGGGAAGTCCCCCTCGCAGGTGCAGGACGACAAGCTCTACTGGCTCGACCAGCACTACATCAAGACGCTCCCCCGCGAGCGGCTGCTCGGCTACCTGATGCCGTTTCTCGAGGTCGAGGCGGGCGGGCCCGTCGAGGTGGATGCCGGGCTCGAGACGCTGATCGACCTGCTGCGCGAGCGCAGCAAGACGCTGGTCGAGATGGCGGAGCGGGCGCGCTTCTACCTGGTCGAGTCGGTCGAGCCCGACCCGAAGGCGGCCAAGCGACACCTGCGCCACAAGGCCCGCGAGCCACTCCTCGACCTGCGCGCCGCCCTCGGCAAGCTCGAGAGCTGGAGCGAGGAGGCCCTGTCGGGCGCCTTCGAGGCGACGCTGCCGCGCCACGACCTCAAGCTCGGAGGCCTGGCGCAGCCGGTTCGCGTGGCGGTGACGGGGCGCCAGGAGAGCCCGGGGATCTTCGAGACGCTCGCACTGCTGGGCCGGGAGCGAACCCTGCAGCGCCTCGACGCCGCGATCTCGCGCATCGACGCGCAGGATTGATGGCC
>CAZLBF010000135.1:0-16532 GCA_964557495.1 uncultured Myxococcales bacterium
CGACCGACACCGAACGAATGGAGGCCGTACTCGAAGATCCGCTGATCCTGATCCACGACAAGAAGATCAGCACGATGAAGGACCTGTTGCCGCTGCTCGAGGACGTGGCGCGCCACGCCCAGCCGCTGCTGATCATTGCCGAGGACATCGAGGGCGAGGCGCTCGCGACGCTGGTCGTGAACAAGATCCGCGGCACGCTCAACTGCGCTGCGGTGAAGGCTCCCGGCTTCGGAGACCGCCGCAAGGCCATGTTGCAGGACATGGCGATCCTGACGGGCGGCCAGGTGATCGCGGAGGAGCTCGGGATCAAGCTCGAGAACATCACGCTGAACGACCTCGGCAAGGCGAAGCGGCTCGTGATCGACAAGGACAACACGACCATCGTCAGCGGCGGCGGCAAGAAGAAGGACATCGATGCCCGCTGCAACGAGATCCGCAACCAGATCGAGTCCACCACCTCGGACTACGATCGGGAGAAGCTGCAGGAGCGGCTTGCCAAGCTCGCGGGCGGCGTTGCCGTCGTGAAGGTTGGAGCGGCGACCGAGACCGAGATGAAGGAGAAGAAGGCGCGCGTCGAGGACGCGCTGCACGCGACCCGCGCGGCCGTCGAAGAGGGCATCGTGCCCGGCGGCGGTGTCGCGCTGCTGCGCGCCCAGAAGCGGCTCGAGGAGCTGAAGCTGCCGAACGTGGAGCAGCAGGCGGGAGCGAGCATCGTCCGGCGCGCCATCGAGGACCCGGTCCGGCTGATCGCTGCGAACGCGGGCCAGGAGGGCTCGATCATCGTGGAGCGGGTCCGCACGCAGAAGGGAGCCTTCGGCTTCAACGCGGCGACCGACACCTTCGAGGACCTCGTCAAGGCGGGCGTCATCGATCCGACCAAGGTCGTCCGCACGGCGCTGCAGAACGCGGCGAGCGTTTCCGGGCTGCTGCTCACGACCGAGGCGATGATCGCGGACAAGCCCGAGGACAAGGACGCAGGACCCGCCGGCGGAATGCCGGGCGGCGGCATGCCTGGGATGATGTAGGCGCGCGAAAAGCGAGCCGAGAGAGCCCCGGGGCGGTGTGCCTCGGGGCTCTCGGCGTCTCAGGCCCCTGCCCCGCCGCACACCGTACAGTCGCCGCGGCCCGGCGCCGATGCCGCACCTTGGAGGGTCTCGACTCTGGCGGCAGGCGACCGACACACCGACTTCCTGGCGAAGCGTCTCCGAGCGATGGGGCTCGAGCTGGCAGCTCGGACCGAGACGGAGACGAGCGTCTCGGGCCGTCTACCCCTGTCGCCGGTGCCCTTCGAGACGCTCGGGGAGCCGCTGCGGGTGCCGCTGGCGCGCTTCTACACTCTCGGCCACAACCGGCTCAAGTTCTTCGAGCCCCGCCCCTTCTTCCAGCTGCCGCCGATCGACGTCGCTCACTGCCAGACGCGCGAGCAGATCGAGGCGGCGCTGCGGCGCGCGTGGGCGGCGCAGCGGCGCCAACTCCAGGAGGCGCGCAGCTGGCTGGCCGAGCTCGGCGCTCCGGTCCAGGTGAGCGAGGGGGGCACGCGGCTGGAGCTTCCGCTGAGCGGACTCCTGGGTGCCGCGGCCGAGGTGCTCTCCGAGAAGGCGTTCCTGCTCCCCAGTGCCGGACCGCTCCGGGACGTGCGAGCGGCCGAGCCGGCCGACCGGCAGCACCGTCCGCTTCGCGCCCTGGAGTACGCGGTGGAGCTGGAGCTCGGCGTCTCTCAGGCGATGGACCGGCTCCGCGAGCGCTGGGCCGCCGCCCGGGGGCCGCGGCGAGCCGAGGGAAGCCAGCCTCGGGAGGTGACGGAGCGCTCGATCCCACCGGCGCTCCTGGTCCTGGCGGACCCGGCAGAGCTGGCCCTGGCCGAGAGCGAGCTTCGAGCGCGAGGCATCCGCGTGGCGGCGACGCGGGATCCGCGGCGCGCGCTCGAGGCGCTCCGGACGCAGAGCTTCGCCGCAGCCCTGATCGACGCACGCCTGTCGCGCACGGACGGCGTAGAGCTCGGGATGAGGCTCGGCGACGCCCAGGGGGTCGATACGCTCCCGGTCCTGATCCTGGACGACCGGCCGAGCGATCGCGTTCGCGAGGCTGCCCGGGCGGCCGGTGCGGCGGCCTACGTGGTTCGCCCGATCGCCTGGAGCCGGATGGCCGATACGCTCCTCGACCTCGTGGACCACTGGAGCAAGCGGCGCTTCAAGCGCTTCGAGTCCCGGCTCGGCGTGGTCGTCGAGTCCGACCCCGCAACCCCCGCCGAGGTCGCGCAAGAGGTGAGCCGCGGCGGCATGCGGCTCTGCTCGCGGCGCGAGGTCGCTCCTGGAGCCCTGGAGCGCTACCGCATCCGCCTCCCCCCGCCGCACGCACCCGTGCTGGTGGAGGGCGAGGTGGTCTGGCGGCAGGCGGAGCCGGGGTCCGCCCTGGTACAGGCGGGAATCCGCTTCTGCCAGTTCCTGGACGAGAGCGAGGGGCGCTGGATCGAGCTGATGGGCTCATTCGGGTCGCGGGCCGCGCCGACCGGAATGAGGGCCTAGCTGCAGCGAGAGGCTCGGTCTCGAGGACCCGCCTCAGTGCCGCTGGAGATCGCTCTGGAGCGGAGCTAGCCGCCCGTAGACTGGCGCGCCTTCTCGATGTCCGCGTCCATGATCGTCTTGCGCTTGCCATCCTGGGCGGACGCCGCAGCAGCGCGCGCCAGCCGACCGATGTAGTCCTCGGCCGCTGCCACCGCAGCCTCCAGCGCCGACCCGGAGATTCGAAACTCGCCGCCGTGCTTGACTACGAGACGCTTGACCGCTGCTCCCGGAAGTTCCGCCATGTCGTCCTCTCAACGCCCCACCTGGGCTGTCATTTCGCCCGATCCTAGGCGAAATCGCGCGCGAGTCAACGGAGAGAAGCCGTCTCAGGCCGTTTCCTGCCCGCTCAGGAAGTCCGCCACCAGGTTCGAGACCTCGCGGCCTTCGACATCCACCGGCAGGACGTGCTGCGATCGGGCCAGCCAGCGCACCTCCCGGTCGGCCGAGGCGATGCCCCGCAGGATCAGCTCGGCGTTGGCGGGGCGGACCGTGGGGTCCCGCTCACTGAAGATCAGCCGGATCGGCGCGGTCACGCTGCCGAGTTCGGCCCGCACCTCGCGGCCGAGACGGATCAGCTCGGCGACCGCCCGGAGCGGCATGCGGTCGTAGCCCGGGTGGCGGGCGCGCGCCGCGGCGTCTTCGATGGCGGGGGTCTTCGGCACGAATCTCACGACCCGAGAGAGCCAGGGAACCGTGAGCCGGATCAGCGGCCCGAGATCGAGGGGCGCGGCGAGCACGACGAGGCCCGCGACGGGACGGCGCGCTCCGACCCGGAGGGCCAGCACACCCCCCAGGGAGAGCCCGAGCACGTAGACGCGCTCGTGCTGGGTGGAGAGCGCGTCCCAGGCATCCAGGACCGCCTCCGTCCACTCCGCTCGACGCGTTCGCGCCAGCGCGAGTGGGGTCTGGCCGTGACCCGGCAGCACGGGCCCGACGCAGCGAAAGCCGCGCCGCGCGAGCGCCTCGGCCGGAGGGCGCACCTCGTAGGGTGTGCCGGTCAGGCCGTGGATGCACAGCACGGCAGCGCCGTCTCGCTCGCCGAGGTCGAAGGGTCCGGAGTCGACAGTCACGCGACCCAAGCTAGCGGGGGGCTAGAGGACGGACAGGTCGCGGCGCAGGGTCGCGATTCGGAGCTCGCCGGTGCGCGTGTCCAGCTCGACGCTGCGCGCGCTCTGACCTCCGAGATCCTCGCCCGCGAGATCGAGGCCGAGCCGAGTCAGCGTCGCCCGCAGCGCGGCCACGTTGCTGGGCGCGATCGAGGTCGCACTGCAGCCGTTCGAAGAGGCGAGCAGCGTCGCGCCTCCGGCGGCCTTCACCTCCAGGTCTGCCAGCTCGCAGCCGCGCTCGCCGAGCCGACGGAGCAGCAGCTCCAGGCCCGAGTCGACGAATTGCTCGGGCTGCTCCCGGCGCCCCTCCCGGGACGGCAGGGGCAGGTGCGCGAGACCGCCGATCGCGCGCTTGCGGTCGTAGAGCGCGACCACGACGCATGAGCCCACTCCGAGCGCGCGCAGCACGCTCGGAGACTGCGCGATCTGCTGCGCCCCCACGCCGACGGAGTGGCTAGCGCTCACGGCTCGGGGACCCAGACGAAGCGGGCGCGCAGCCTGCCGGCTCGGTCGGCGAGCTCGGCCTCCATCAGATAGGCGGGCAGCCGTGCGATGCGAGAGTGCAGCGCGTCGACCATCAGCGCGCCCGCCATGTCGTAGCCGACGCGCGGGACGGAGGGCACCACGACCGTCTGGTACAGCGCAGCGAGCGCTCCCGCGGCGGCCGAGAGCGCGATGTTGCCGAGCTCCGCGAGCGCCGACGCCTGCGCCGCGTCGAGATGTCTGCCCGGCTCGCTACCGACCATGCGCCGCAGAACCTCGACCGCAACCTCGCGCTCGAGCAGCATGCCCAGCTGTCCGGGCGCCGGGCCGCTCAGGTCCGCGAATACGGCCGCGATCCACTCGTCGGGCCGGAACACCGACGAGGGAATGTCGTCGAGCCGGAGCCAGCGGCAGCTGGGAGGGTCCATGAGCACGACCTGGTCGAAGAACCCGGCGAGCGCGTTGGCTGCGTGACCGGCGCTGATGCTGGCGTACTCCTGCAGCCGCTCTGCCGGCGAGCTCATACGGGCTCCTCCACCAGCGCAGAGGGCTCCAGCAGGAAGACCGGGGCGCCGTCGGAGAGCACCGCCACCCCGCCGAGCAGGGGATGCGCCGCGAGCGCGGCCGGCACCTCGCGAACGAAGGCCTCGACCTCCTCGGTGGCGCGATCGACGCGCAGCGCGAGGCGGAATCCCTTGACCTCGAGCAGCACCGCCGCGCCCCCCGGCTTGGTGTCTCTGGCCGGGGGGTCGCAGCCGAGCCGCAGCGAGAGGTCGAGCAGTGGAAGTGGCTCGTCGTTCCAGACGAAGAAGGCGTCTCCACCCACGCCCTCGACGAGGCCCTCGTCGAGGCCGACGACGCGCTCGGCGCGGGCCGCCGGGAGCGTGAGCCGGTCGCTTCCGACCTCGAGCACGAGCAGCCGCTGAACGGCGACCGTCGAGGGCAGGTCGAGCTCGAACGTGGTACCTGCGGCGGGGGCACTCTCGACGCGAATCGCGCCGCCGAGCGCCTCGACGCTGCGCTGCACGGCCTCCAGACCCACGCCGCGGCCCGAGACCTCGGTCACCGCCTCGCGAGTCGACATTCCTGGCTCGAAGATCAGCTCGTACACGCGCGGCTCGGGGAGATCCTCGGCGACCGCCTCGAACAGGAGGCCGAGCTCGATCGCCTTGCGGCGGACGCGCTCGACTTCGATGCCTCGACCGTCCTCGCGCACGCGAAGCCGGATTCGGGTTCCGACCTTCTCGGCCGAGATCGAGATGCGTCCGACGGTGGGCTTCCCCGCCGCGAGCCGCTCCTCGGGAAGCTCGATGCCGTGGTCGACGGCGTTGCGGACCAGGTGCAGCAGGGGGTCGTACAGGTGATCCAGGACGGCTCGATCGACCTCGACCTCCTCCCCGCCCAGCTGCACTTCGACGCGCTTCCCCAGGCGCCGCGCCAGCTCGGAGGCCAGGCGAGGCACGCGCTCGAAGAGGTGACGCATCGGCGTGGTGCGGATCTCGAGGGCTCGCCGCTGGAGATCGCGGGCGACGAACTCCATCCGCTCGAGCTCCTCCGCGATCTCGTGCTGCGCAGCGAAGTCGGGAACGTGCGTCACCAGCGCCTCGACCCGCGCGTGCCGCTGCATCAGGTCTCCGACGCCGGCCAGGAAGCGGTCCATCGTCTCGGCCCGGACGCGCAGCGTCGGTGGCAGCGGCGACGGGGCGGGCTCAGGTCCCTCCGGTCGAGCCGCGTCGGTCGCTCGATCGGAGCCCGAGCCGCGCCGGGGCTCCGCGGAACGTCCGGACCGCTCGCGCTGAGACGGCTCGCTCTCGGCCGAGTCGCGCTGCGAGGGCGGGGCCGACAGGCGCTCGATCAGGTCCGGGCGCGGGTCGAGCGCGTCGCCGGACTGCGACACGACGCGAACCATGTTCTCCAGGGCCGAGACCGTGTCGTAGAGCAGCGCGATGCCGGCAGCATCGACCTCGCCGCCGTCGCGAAGCGGCTCCATCCAGTCCTCGAGCTTGTGCGCCAACGCCTCGGGCGCGTGGTACTCGAGCGATCCCGCCATTCCCTTGATCGAGTGCGCCATGCGAAAGAGGCAGTCGACCGCCGCGCTGGCCTCGTCGGGCGAGGGGCGCTTCTCGAGCGTCGTCACGGCGTTGGACATCTCCGCGAGATGCTCCGTCGCCTCATCGACGAAGAGAGTGCGATACTTCTCGAGATCCATGGGCTCGCTGAGGGGTCGGGCGGTCCGGGCCCGCCTGCCGAGGTGGCGCCGCGCGCCGCCCCGGTACCCCGGAGACTCAGTCCTGGGCCTTCTGGGTCGCCTTGGTCAGCGCGCCGATGACCTGCTCGGGCTTGAAGGGCTTCACGACGAAGTCCCTCGCTCCCGACTCGAGCGCCTCCATCACCAGTGCCTCCTGGCCGAGGGCACTGCACATGACGACACAGGCACAGGCGTCGTGCGCCAGGATCTCACGCAGCGCGTCGAGACCGCTCTTGCCCGGCATCACGATGTCGAGCGTGATCAGATCCGGCGTCAGCTCCTGGAACTTGGAAACGGCCTCGTCTCCGTTACTCGCCTCTCCCACGACTTCGAAGTCGGAATCCCGGAGGATGTCGCGGAGCATCTCCCGCATGAAGGCGGCATCGTCGGCAATCAGAACGCGTCGTCGCATATCCCTTCCCCCCTCTGATGAGAGCTTTCTCGCGGCCGAGAGTCCTCGGTGAGCAGTTTGGTCGCACGCGCAAAGAGCGCGTTAGGATCGATGAGGCCGAGCACCGGCCCCGAGACGGACTGCACCCAGCTCACGAAGTCCGGGCCGGGTGGCGCGGCGTCGGGTGCAAACGGAGCGGCGGAGGCCAGGTCGCTCTCGATTCCGCTCACGCGCTCCACGACGATTCCGAGGCGGCGCTGCTCCTCCTGGAGGACCAGCAGGTGCCGGGGCTTGTCGGTGGCCTCGCCGCGCAGCAGCGAGCCGCCGTCCAGCGCCGGGAGCGGCTCGCCGCGCAGGTTCGCCACCCCGCCGACCTCGCGTGGAACCAGCGGAATCGCGTGAAGGGCGAGCGAGCGCCCCACCTCGGCCACCGCGCCGAGCGGAAGTGCGTAGGAGTCGCTCCCCACCTCGAAGCGCAGGTGCGGACTCAATTGCGCGTCCGGAAGCGGCGCGCGACGTCGTCGAGGCGCGCAGCGGTCTCGGAGAGCACGGTCGCCTGGTTCACCGTCCTCTCCATCGATTCGGTCTGTGCGGCGAGCCCGCTTCGCATGTCCTCGGTCGCCTTCGCGTTCTCCCGGGCGATGCTCGAGATGCCGTCGACGTGCGCAACGGTCTCCTCGACCCTGCCGACCTGCTGGTCGGCCTCGTGAAAGATCGCCTCGGATCGCTGGGCCACCTCGTTGATGGATTCCTGGATCTGCTCGAGCGAGCGGGTGACCGTGTCGAGGTCCCCGCGCCCGTGACTCACGCCGTCACCGATCGAACGCATGACTCGAGAGATGTGACTCAGCTCGGTGTCGAGCTGGCCGATCAGCTCCTCGATCTGCTCGGCGGAGCCGGCCGTGCTCTCGGCGAGCTTGCGGATCTCTCCCGCGACGACCGAGAAGCCACGTCCCGCATCGCCCGCACGGGCGGCCTCGATGGAGGCGTTCAACGAGAGCAGATGCGTCTTCTCGGAGACGCTCGTGATCATCTCGGCGATGCGATGGACCGAGCGGATCTTCTCCTCGAAGCGGAACACCAGGCGTCCCGCCTCCTCGACCTCCTCGAACATCTGCTGCATCTGGTTGATGGCGAGCACGGAGGCATCGCCACCCCCCGTCGCCCGCTCGCGCGCCTCGGCGGCGAAGCCGAAGGCCTCGCGCGCGGCGCCGGCGTTCTCGCGAATGGCCGCCTCGATCTCGCGGATGCGGGCACAGGTGTCTTCGATCGCTCCCTGTTGGCGGCCCGCGCCGTGCGAGATCACGTCCATGGTGCTGGCGATCTCCTGGTTGGTCGCGTTCGCCTCCTGCGCCGAAACCTCGAGCTCGCGAGCGGTCTGTGCGACCCCGTCGGCCGCGCTCTGGATGTGCTCGACCAGATTCCGCAGGTCGTCGAGCATGCCCCGCACCGAGCGCGCCAGATCCACCGTCTCGTCGGGGAACATGCGTCCCCCCTCGAGATCGACGGCCGCGGTCAGATCGCCACTCCGGATCCGGTCGGTGCACGCGCGCAGGCTGCCGAAGTTGCGCGTGATCTGTCGAGACACGACAGACGCGACAGCAGACGCCACGAACAGCGCTGCGAAGAGCGCGCCCCAGAAGGGAACTCCCAGGCGCTCGAGAATCGGGGGAAGCGCAACGGAGACCCCGGCCACTAGGACGAAGCCCAGCACGAATTTGTGGGTCAGCTCGAGGCGCACCTGTGGTCTCCAAACCGAGGGACTGCGCTTTAAGCTTCGGAATTCGTGCGGGGGGTCTTGAAGTGGTCCCAGCCGCGCGCGGGCACGGACACCACCTGGCCGCGCTGCGTGAAGTGGACCCCGCGGCCGCGACGGATCGACCCGATCTCGGAGATGCGGCAACCCAGGCGACGCGCCAGTGTGGCGGCCGACGGCGCCCGGAGAGGTGCGGTGAACAGCAGCTCGTAGTCCTCGCCGCCGTGGAGCGCCAGGCCCTGCGGATCGAGCCCCAGCGCCAGCGCCTTGGTCCGGAGGGAGCGGGCAAGGGGCAGACGCTCCAGCTCCACCTCGGCCGCGACGCCGCTCGCGTCGGCCAGATGGCCGAGATCCTGCGCGAGCCCGTCCGACAGGTCGATGGCGGCACTGGCCAGGCGCAGCCGGAGCAGCTTCGGGCCGACCTCGAGGGGCGGCTTCGGAGCGAGCTGGCGGCGCACGGCCGCTCCGCGCCTCTCACCACGCTCGAGCTCCCGGAGACCGAGGGCGGCTTCCCCCAGCGACCCCGTGACGAAGATGCGGTCGCCGGGTCGCGCCCCGCTCCGGAGCAGCGCTCTCCCCTGCGGAACGTCTCCCACAGCCGCGACCGTGACGACCCAGGATCGGGCTGAAACCGTATCCCCTCCCACGAGGGGACAGCGGGCGGCCCGAGCGCAGGCCAGGATACCCGAGATGAAGCGCTGCACGAGCGTGGGGTCGGCCGCGCCCGGAAGCGCTAGGGAGAGCAGGAAGCCGAGCGGCCGCGCTCCCATGGCACCCAGGTCGGAGAGGCTCACCGCGAGCGACTTGGCCCCCAGCGAGTGGGCGTCGGTCAGCGACCAGCGGAAGTGCACGTCCTCGACCAGCGTGTCGGTGGTCCAGACCAGCTCGGCACCGCGGCGCGGGCGCAGGACCGCGGCATCGTCGCCGATCGCCACGCGCCACTCCGGCCGATCCACGCGCGCACGGCGCCGGATCGCCTCGATCAGTCCGAACTCGCCCAGTGCCTCGGGATTCAGTCCGCGCGCCACGCTGCGCATGTTAGCCGCTCGCGGGGCCCGGGAGACACGTCGGCCTGGCGGGGCCGGGTCGCTGACTCAGCTGGATCCGATGCCGGCCGCGGGTCGCGCCTTGCGGGCGGGCGGGCGGCGAACGGCTGCGAGCGGCGTCTCGAGGGTCAGCTGGAGCACGTCGGACATGCTCTTCACGAGGTGGAACTCGATCTGGCGCGCCAGCTCGGGCGGGACCTCGTCCAACTCGTGCCGGTTGGCCCAGGGCAGCACCACGGTCCGGATGCCGTGGCGAAGCGCCGCCAGCGCCTTCTCCCGAATCCCGCCCACGGGGAGCACGCGACCCCGGAGCGTGATCTCACCCGTCATCGCCACATCGGGTCGCACCGGAATGCCGGAGAGCAGCGAGAGGATCGCGGTCGCGATCGTCACGCCGGCGGAGGGTCCGTCCTTGGGAGTGGCGCCGGCCGGGACGTGCACGTGCACCTCGTTCCGGCCGAGCGTCTCGCTCAGGCCCAGCTCGCTGATGTGCGCCCGCACGAACGAGAGCGCGGCCTGTGCCGACTCCTTCATCACGTCACCGAGCTGTCCGGTAAGCGTCAGCCCGCGACCCCGCGCCAGCGACGCCTCGACCGTGAGCACCTCGCCACCGGCCTCGGTCCAGGCCAGCCCGCGAGCGATGCCCGCCTCTGCGGTTCGCGGAATCGTGTCGTCGGGAATCGGCGGGTTGCCGAGCAGCGAGCGTAGATTCCGCGCGGTGACTGACTGCCGCTCGGTCTCCCCCTCGGCGACGCGGCGCGCGACCTTTCGACACAGGCTTCCGATCTCGCGCTCCAGGGAGCGGACGCCGGCCTCGCTCGTGTAGTGGCCGATCACCTCACGGATGGCGGCACGCGAGACGGAGATCTGATCGGTCGAGAGACCGCTCTGCTCGATCTGGCGGGGCATCAGGAAGCGGCGCGCGATCACCTCCTTCTCCTCCGGCATGTAGCCGGGTAGTCGGATCACCTCCATGCGGTCGCGCAGAGGACGCGGGATCGGATCGATCAGGTTGGCCGTCGTGACGAAGAGTACGTTGGACAGCGAGTAGGGAACGTTCAGGTAGTGGTCCCGGAAGGTCGAGTTCTGCTCGGGATCGAGCACCTCGAGCATGGCGGCCGCCGGATCGCCGCGGTAGTCGGCACCGAGCTTGTCGATCTCGTCGAGCAGGAAGACAGGATTGACCGTTCCCGCCTGCCGCATGCTCTGGATGATGCGTCCCGGAAGGGCGCCGACGTAGGTGCGGCGGTGGCCGCGAACCTCGGCCTCGTCGCGGAGCCCACCGAGCGACATCCGCACGAAGCTCCGCCCCATCGCGCTCGCGATCGACTTCCCGAGCGAGGTCTTGCCGACACCCGGCGGGCCGACCAGACACAGGATCGGCCCCTTCGAGGTCCCGCCTCCGCGCAGCTTGTGCACCGCCAGGAACTCGAGGATGCGCTCCTTCACCCGGTCGAGGTAGGCGTGGTCCCGCTCGAGCACGGAGCGCGCGCGCCCGAGGTCCAGGTTGTCCTCGGAGGACTGAGCCCAGGGGACCTCCACGAGCCACTCGAGGTAGGTGCGCACGACCTGGGTCTCCGACGAGTCGGGGTGCATCCGCTCCAGTCGGTCGGCCTGGCGCTCCGCCTCGCTGCGAGCCTCTTCGTTCATGCCGGACGCGGCGATGCGCTGGCGCAGATCCTGGATCTCACTCTGGCGCTCGTCCGTGTCGCCGAGCTCTTGCTGGATCGCGCGCATCTGCTCGCGCAGGAAATGCTCGCGCTGCGATCGGCCGATCTCCTCCCGGGCGGCCGTCTGCATTTCGGCCTGCATGGAGCAGATGGCCAGCTCGCGCCGGAGCAGCGCGTCGAGCTTCCGGAGCCGACGGATCGGCTCCACGATCTCGAGCACCTCCTGCGCTTCGTCGACGCGGAGCCTGAGATTCGATGCGACGAGGTCGGCCAGGCGGCCGGGCGCGTCGACGTTCGACGCGACCGAGAGCACCTCGGGCGGAAGCTGCTTGAGCGGCAGAAGCTCCTCGAGCTTGCTCCGCACCGAGCGGGCCAGCGCCTCGACCTCGATGTTCGAATCCGGCGCGTCCTCCTCCTCGAGCTCCTCCACCTCGACGGCGATGTGAGGCTCGGTGCGCAGGCAGTTCAGGATGCGGACCTTCTGCAGACCCTGAACCAGGATCTTCATGCGTCCGTCCGGAAGCCGCATGACGCGCATGAGCATTCCGACCGTGCCGATCGAGTAGAGGTCCTCGGGATCGGGCAGGTCGGTCTCCGGATCGCGCTGCGTCACGAGTGCAATCAGACGATCCCCCTCGAGCGCCGCCTCGATGGCATCGATCGAGACCTCGCGCCCCACGAAGAGCGGAAGGATCATCGAGGGAAACACGACTGCATCACGGACCGGAAGCAGTGGCAGCTGGCTCGGAACCTCGAAGTCTGCGGGGGAGTCGTCCTGCAACTGCTTCTCCGTAGCCTGTGAGCCCCGCGCCTCTGCCTCCGACGACGCGGCGCGCGTGCCCGTTTTCAAGTAGGAGAATCGACCCTGCAGCACTGGAGCCTTAGCGGCTCATCGGAACACTGAGGCCCCTGCTCGCAAGCGCGCACCACTGTCCACACACGGCCACCGTGACGCACCCGCCCCCCACCGTCGCGACGCCGAACAGCGATCGGCCAGGACCTGCAAGCGCCGCGGCAGCGGCGCGCGCAGCGAGGCGCAGCCGAGCGAAGCCCGGCAGGCGGCGAGGCGCGCAGTCAGCGCGCCGTCCGGCAAGGCGAGCTCTGCTCGCCGTTAGGCCGGAAGGACCTGCCGGCCGTTACCCGGCAAGAAGTAGTAGTAGAGAGAGCGAACCGAGACTCCGTCTCGGTTCGCTCTCTCTACGGCTCCACCTGCTCGATCGCCCCGCGTTTCACGGTCAGCAGGTACAACGACTTGCGCGTGCCGCCGGTTTCGTCGAACGACGTCAGGCCGGACACCCCGGGGAAGTCGCGCACGTGGAGCAGGTCGCTCCTGAGGCGGGCGCGCGTCGTCGAGCGCGCGTCGTCGAGGATCGTCCGGAGGATGGCCGCCGCGTCGTAGCCGGTCGCGGCGAGCCGGTCGGGCTCGTCGCCATACGCGGCGTAGAACCGGGTGACGAAGTCCTGCACGAACGGGTAGGGGCTCCCGGCGAAGAAGGCGTCGGTGAACACGGCTCCGCGCGCGTCGCGCCCCGCGATCTGGATCAGATCGGGGTGGTTCCAGTCGCTCGTCCCGAGCAGGGTGACGTCGCGCACGTCGAAGAAGCGCAGCTGGGGAAGGATCAGACCGATGCGGCTGGCGACGTCCGGTACGAACAAGACATCGAAGTCGATGATCGGAGGCAGGCCCACGAAGCTCTCGCCCGCGAGTCGGGCCTCGTTCTCCTTCGGGTGCCGCAGCAGGCGATCGCGCTCCGCAATCAGCCGCTGCTCGTGGGACGTGAGCCAGTGGAGCCCGACCAGCTTCTTGATCTCGACCTGCAGGTCCACCGCCTCGACCGGGTATCCCTCGACGCCGACAACCTCCCCTCCCCGCTGCTCGACCTCCTCCCAGAACGCGTTCTTGAAGGACGTTCCGTAGGCGTCGCGCGGGTAGAGGATCGCGAAGCGGCGCTGCCCCAGGCCCTCGACGGCGTAGCTCGCGAGGGTGCGGACCTGGTCGGCGGCGGTCAGACCGAACTGGAAGACGTAATCACCGAGCTGGGCGAGGTCCTCTCGCTGTGCGAGCGTGATGAGGGGCACGGCCGTTCGCTCGGCGACGGGCGCAGCCGATTCGGCGCCGACCGATCGCAGCGGCCCGATGATCGCGAGCACGCCCTCGACGGCCAGCTCCTCCACGACTCGAGCCGCACGCTCGGGATCGCCCATCGTGTCGCGCACCAGCAGCTCGTAGGGGGCGGGAGGATCGTCGAAGATCCCGAGCCCGAGGACGATGCCACGCAGCACCTTCTCCCCGAAGGGGGCGTAGGGACCGCTGAGCGGGAGCGCGACCCCGAGCGTGTTCTGTTGCGCGGCGGCGCCGCGCCGTGCGAGGTCGCTCAGCCGCTGACGTTCGAACTCCTCGGAGGGGCGCAGGCGCCGCGGAAGGCGATCCAGCAGGTCGAGCGCCTCCGCCGGATCTCCCGCATCGAGTGCGGCACGGGCGTTCGCGAGCAGCGCGCGATCCCGTATCGGCCCGGCGGGCAGCCGTTCGATCAGCCCGGGGAGCTCCGAGGGCCGCAGCCGCGCCTCGAGGATCTCGGCGACCTCGAGATCGACCTCGAGCGCGGCGTCAGCATCCTGGGTCTCGCGCTGGGTGTAGGCGAGCCAGACGACGGCGTCCGCCCAGTCCCCCTGCTCGCGAGCCAGGTCGGCGAGGTCGCGATAGATGCGGCGTCGCAGCGGCGCCTCGGCGCGCCAGAAGCTCGCCTCGGAGAGAACCTGGTAGGCGAGCTCGGGCCGCCCCTGCTCGCGGTGCACCTCCGCCAGACGCAGGCGCGCCGCCGGCTCGAGGCGGCTCCGCGGATGCTGGTCGAGCAGCCGCTCCCAGGTCCTCACGGCAGCCTCGGAGTCCCGGCGCTCGAGGTGGACCTCGCCCAGCAGGTACAGGACCTCGTCGGCCCGGCGGCTCCGCGGCAGCTCCGCGAGCGCCCCCTCCAGCACGCGCTGGGCCTCCTCGGGACGGCCCGCCTCCAGGTCGGCGCTCGCCGTGCGCAGGTCGGCCTCGATCGCCTCCGACTCGCGGACGGGCTCGCCGTCGCGCAGGACGAAGGACTCCTGCGCGCAGGCGGCGAGCAGCGCCGCGCCGACCAGCAGCGCCGCGACCCGACCTCCGAGCTTCCACCCCCCCGGGAGCTGCATGGGGCCAGTGTAACGACCGCCAGCGCCTTTGCCGGCGTGGCGGCCCTCCCCGACCCGGCGCGGCCGAGCGGGAGCGCGCCCCGCGCGCCGGATCAAGTACCGCCGGCAGCTGTCCGATCTGTTCCGTGCTGACGCAGAGCTGGAGCGGGAATGCGGCGGATTTGGAGCAGCAGATGCGCAGGCTGAAGGTCTTTCTCTCGGTAATCGTAGCTGGAACGCTGGCCCTGGCCCCGGTCGCGGCGACCGCCGACGACTCGGAGACGGCGCGACAGAGCTTCAGGAAATTCTGTTCCAGCTGGATGACAAAGCTCGAGAAGCGCGAGGTGTACAACGCGAAGCAGATGAGCTTCGTGCGCAAGGAGGGCCGAGTCGTCGGAGAGTACGCCGGCTACGCGCGCAAGCCCATGAGCTGCGAGATCAAGGCGACCGGCGTCCCGGCCTCCCCCTTCATCGGGAAGCTGCGCTACGAGGAGTGGCTGTACCGGAAGAGCGGCGCGTCCCCGACCGGTGCGCGATCGAGCGAGCCGAAGGTCGTCGGCGCGACCCACGTCCTCGAGATCTTCCGCTACGACGGGGACGACTGGGTCTACTAGTTAGGGGCGCGCGTCGTCTCGCTAGTCGAACAGCTCGCGGAGCTTGTCCAAGAAGCTCCGCCGGCGCGGATTCACGTCGTCGCCCGAGATCTCCGCGAACTCCTGGAGCAGCTTTCGCTGCGCTTCGCTGAGTCGCGTCGGAACCTCGACGAAGATCTCGACTAGCTGGTCGCCGCGCGGGCCGCCCCCGAGGCGCGGCAGGCCTCGCCCCCGCAGGCGCGCGGTCTCCCCGGACTGGGTCCCGGGCCGCACCTGGATCGTCTCCTTCCCCTCGAGCGTCGGAACGTCGACCTCGCAGCCCAGGGCCGCCTGCGCGATCGAGATCGGGAGCTCGCAGTGCAGGTCCGGCCCATCGCGGCTGAACAGCGAGTGCTCCCGGACCACGATGACCACGTACAGGTCGCCCGGAGGCCCACCGTCGAAGCCCGCCTCTCCCTCGCCGCTGAGCCGGAGCCGCACACCCGTGTCGACCCCGGGCGGGATCCGGACGGTGATCTTCTGGACCGACTCGAGGCGCCCGCGGCCGCCGCAGTCCGCGCAGCGACTCCGGAGGCTCTGCCCGCTCCCGCGGCAAGCGTCGCAGCTGCGGCTGATGCGGAAGAAGCCCTGCTGGAGCAGGACCTGGCCGCGGCCCTCACAGCGGGAGCAGATCTCACGCTCCCCCCCGAGACCCTCGCAGGCCTCGCAGGCGCGGTGCTTGGGGATGGTGATCGGATGCTCGCCGCCGAGCGCCGCCACCTAGAACTCGACCTCCAGGTCGTAGCGGAGATCGGCGCCCCGCTGACCGCGACGCCGGCCACGAGAGCCGAACACGTCGCCGCCGAAGAACTCGTTGAAGAGATCCGCGAAGCTCGAGAAGGGGTCGAAGCCGGCGAACGGGTCTCCCCCCGCGCCGGCGGCGATCCCGTCGTGGCCGAAGCGGTCGTAGGTCGCGCGCTTCTGTGGGTCCGCGAGGATCGCGTAGGCCTCCGAGGCCTCCTTGAAGCGAGCCTCGGCCTCGTCGTCGCCCGGATTCTTGTCCGGGTGGTACTCGTGCGCGAGCCGGCGATAGGCCCGCTTGATCTCCTCGGGGCTGGCGCGCCGGTCCACCGAGAGAATCTCGTAGTAATCTCGCTTCAAGCCGCACACCGTAGCAGATCGCCACGCGAGGCCCGGGTCTTACCGGGTATCGGCGGGCGAAGCCCGCCTGCCGGGCTTCGCTCGGCTACGCCTCGCTGCGCGCGCCGCTACTGCGGCGCTTGCAAGCCTTGCCAGAGTTCGGCCGGTGGAGCGGTTGGTGGTTAGGATTGGGAATCGTCGGGGTCGGGGTCGGCGGCGTCGAGGTCGGGGAGGATGGCGTCGTCAGTCGTGGCGTCGTCCTCGATTCCCGTGATGAACTCGTCGTCGTCACCGCCGTCCGCGTCCGCATCCGCGTCCGCGTCCGCGTCCGCGTCGTCGAAGCCGCCGTACATCATCTCGGTGATGCTGTAGGCCTGCTGTTGGAGCTCTTCGACGGCTT
>CAZLBF010000136.1:0-6545 GCA_964557495.1 uncultured Myxococcales bacterium
GCCCGGCAGGCCGGCTCCGCCGGCCGATACCCGGCAGGACTTGCAAGCGCCGCGGTAGCGGCGCGCGCAGCGAGGCGAAGCCGAGCGAAGCCCGGCAGGCCGGCTCCGCCGGCCGATACCCGGCAGGACTATGGCGGCGGAGCCATGAACGTGAGGACGACCAGGCGCGCGCCGGAGTCGTTCTCGATGCCGTGCGGGCTGTCTGCCGGCGCCAGCACCGCCTCCCCTTCGGAGAGCGCCGCCTCTTCGTCGCCGACGCGAAAGCGGCCCGCGCCCTCGACCACCAGGTAGACCTTGTCCGAGCCGGCGTGTGCGTGGGCCTTCTGCGACTGGCCCGGCTCCAGGCAGTAGAGGTCGCAGAAGCAACGCTCGGTCGCGAAGAGGCCGACCTTCTGCATCTTTTCGTCGGCGAAGCGCCGTGCGCTCGCGTCCCAGCGAACCACCTGCATCAGGGCGTGTTCACCCACTCGATGTTGGTGTCCAGGATGGGCGGAGCCTCGGCGTTCAGCAGCGAGAGCTTGCGCACCACGCTCTCCGCGAGCTCGCGGATGGCCGCGGCGGCGGACGAGTCCGGCTGCGCGATCATCGTCGGCTTTCCGGTGTCGCCCGAATCCACGACGTCGGGCTGAAGCGGAATCTGTGCGACCAGGGGAACCTTCAGCTCATCGGCAGTTCGCGCGCCGCCTCCGGTGCCGAACACGTGGTGGCGCGCGTCGCAGCTCGGGCAGAGGAAGTAGCTCATGTTCTCCGCGATCCCGAGCACGGGCACGTTCACGCGCTCGAACATCTTGAGACCCTTGCGGGCGTCGATGAGCGAGACCTCCTGTGGAGTCGTCACGATCACGGCGCCAGAGAGCGGCGCAGTCTGGCAGAGCGTCAGGGCCGCGTCCCCCGTGCCCGGCGGAAGATCGATGACCAGGTAGTCGAGCTCGCCCCAGAGAACGTCGGACAGGAACTGCTGCACGACCCCGTGCACCATCGGCCCGCGCCAGATCACCGGCCCATCGTCGCCGACGAGGAAGCCGATCGACATCAGCCGCAAGCCGTAGCTCTCCCGCGGAACGATCTTGCGGTCCGGGGTGACCTCCGGCGTTCCCGAAACGTTCAGCATCAGCGGAATCGACGGACCGTAGATGTCTGCGTCGAGCAGCCCGACCTCTCCGCCCATCTGCGCGAGCGCGAGCGCCAGGTTGACCGAGACGGTCGATTTTCCGACGCCTCCCTTTCCGCTCGCGACCGCGATGACGTTCTTCACACCCGGCAGGACCTCCTGCTCGGTGGGGCGCTTCGCGCTGCGCGTATTCGCGGTCATCTCGACCTCGACCGAGCTCACGCCCGGAAGCGCCGCGACCGCGGTCTGGGCCGCGGACTGGAACTGCTCCTTCACCGGGCAGGCGGGGGTCGTGAGCTCGATCTTGAACGAGACGCGGCCATCCGAGGCGATCTCTATGTTCTTGACGAAGCCCAGATCCACGATCGACCGGTTGAAATCGGGATCCTGGATCGGTCGCAGGGCATTCAGGATGTCGGCTTCGGTTACTGCGCTCATGTGCTCCTCGGATGTCCCCCCGGACACACCATAGCTCAGGCGAGCGGCCGACCGCCGCTGCGTCCGCCGAGGCCAGCTCGCTCCGGCCGCAGATCCCGCCGTCGGCATCGGTCTATACTCCGGCCATGCGTCTGGGGGCCCATCAGTCGATCTCGGGCGGACTGGAGAAAGCCATCGACCGGGCTCGCACGGACGGCTGTGAGGCCGTCCAGATCTTCACGCGCAATCAGAGCCAGTGGCGGGTGAAGCCGCTCGACGCGGGTGCGATCGAGCGCTTCCGCGCGGCGGTCGCCGAGTGGGGGGTCCCCCGCGAGCGGCTCCTCGCGCACGACTCCTACCTGATCAACGTCTGCGCGAGCGATCCCGCACTCCGGCGCAAGTCGCTCGCGGCGCTGATCGAGGAGCTGAATCGCTGCGCCGCGCTCGGCATCCGTTACCTGGTGATGCACCCGGGCGCGCACGTCGGGCAGGGAGAGGCGAAGGCGATCCGACTCGCCAGCCGGGCGATCTCGCGCGCGCTCGAAGCGACCGCGGAGGGGCCGGATGCGCCCTGGATCCTGCTCGAGAACACGGCGGGGCAGGGCACGAACCTCGGCTACCGCTTCGAGCACATTCGCGACCTGCTCGCGGGCATCGAGAGCGCGGAGCGCGTCGGCGTGTGTGTCGATACACAGCACGCCTTCGCCGCCGGATACGACCTCTCGACCGGCGAGGGCTACGAGGAGACCTTCAAGGAGATGGATCGGGCCTTCGGACTCGAGCGCGTGTGCGCCTTTCACCTGAACGACTCCAAGCGGGAGCTCGGTGCGCGCGTGGACCGTCACGAATTGATCGGCCGCGGTCACATCGGGCCGGGCGCCTTCCGGCTCCTCGTGAACGACCGGCGCTTCGCCAAGCTTCCCGGTGTCCTCGAGCTCCCTCCCCCGTATCCGCCTCTGCTGACCCGCCTGCGTAGGCTGTCGGAAGGGGTCGCCACGCCTCGACATCGGCCCGCGCGATCGGGCCGCGCGAGAGGGCTCGCATGAAGCTCGCCACGTTTACACACCGGGATTCTCGACGGGTCGGCGTCGCAGTGGGCGACGAGGTCGTCGACCTGGCCGTCGCTGCGCCCGACCTGCCGCACGACATGACCGAGTTCCTGGCGCTCGGAGACCCCGCAATCGAGGCGGCGCGTCGCGCCGCCGAGGCGGCGGCAGGGCGCCTTCCGCTGAGCGAGGTCCGGCTCGACGCCCCGGTCCCCAACCCGCACAAGTACCTGGCCATCGGTCTCAACTACCAGGACCACGTCGACGAGACGGGCCGCGAGGCGCCCAACTTCCCCATCTTCTTCAACAAGCAGACCTCCTGCGTGAACGGTCCCTACGACCCGATCCACCTGCCGCGCGCGTCGAAGGCCCTCGACTACGAGGGCGAGCTCGTCTTCGTGATCGGTCGCCGCTGCCGGCACGTTCCGAAGGATCGCGCCGACGAGGTGATCGCCGGCTGCCTCGTCGGCAACGACGTGAGTGTTCGGGACTGGCAGCGCAAGGCCCAGACGATGACGCTGGGGAAGTCCTGGGATACTCACGGTCCGATCGGACCCTGGATCGTGACGACGGACGAGCTCGGCGATCTACACGGACTCGACCTCAAGACCTGGGTCAACGGCGAGCTGCGCCAGGACTCGAACACGAAGCACCTGATCTTCGGCTGCTACGACATGATCGAGACGCTCTCCACGGTGTTCACCCTGGAGCCGGGCGACCTGATCGCCACCGGCACCTCCGGCGGCGTCGGGGCGGCCATGCAGCCGCGGCAGTTCCTCAGGGCGGGCGACGTGGTCCGCATCCAGATCGAGGGGATCGGGTACATCGAGAATCCGGTGATCGACGAGCCCCCCGGCACCGCGAGGATCTGACGCCGCGCGACGGCGAGCGGCGGGAGGCGTCGGGAATGCTCAGCGAGCTTCTCCTTCTGCGGGTCGTCGGTGGAAGGAGGCGGCCTGCCGGACTCCTCGTGTTGCTGCTCGCGGCGGGCTGCGCGACGCCCCAGACGGATCGCCTGCTGGCCGCGCCGGGAGACCGGCCCGACTGGGTCGAGCTTCTCGACGTCCCGTTTCATCCACAGGAGCGGGACCAGTGCGGTCCGGCCTCGCTCGCGATGGTCCTCGAGTGGGGTGGCCTCCCGGTTGCACCGGACACGCTCCGCTCGCAGATCTTCACGCCCGGCCGATCCGGGGGTCTGCAGAGCGACATCGTGGCCGCGGCGCGCCGTCACGGCACGGTTGCCTATCCCGTCTCGACGCTGGACGAGCTGCTGACGGAGCTCTCGAGCGGGCACCCGGTACTGGTGCTCCAGAACCTGGGACTCTCGTGGTACGCGCGCTGGCACTACGCGGTCGCCATCGGCTACGACCTGCCCGGCCGCTCGCTCCTGCTGCACAGCGGGCGAAGCGCCCGCCGCCGCACCGGACTCGAGCTGTTCGAGCGCACCTGGGCGCGCGGCGGTCACTGGGCGATCGCGGTCATGCCCCCTTCCAGGCTTCCCGGCTCCGCCAGCGAGACCCGCTACCTGCTCGCCGTCGCCGGACTCGAGCAGGCCGGGAGACCGCGGGAGGCGGAGCTTGCCTACGCTGCGGCCCTCGAGCGCTGGCCGTCGAGCCTCGGTGCCTGGATCGGACTCGGGAACAGCCGCTACGCCCAGGGAGACCTCCCGGGAGCGGAGGTGGCCTTTCGGGAGGCGACGCTCCGGCATCCGAGCTCGGCCGCGGCGTTTCACAACCTCGCGGAGGTCCTGGCGGAGCTCGGCCGCGCCGATGAGGCAGAGGCGGCCTCTCGGCGCGAGAGGGCACTGCACTAGCAGGGCGACCCGGTCACCTCAACCGATCGCGTGGCAGGGCCGATGCGCGAAGCGTGGACGAATGGAGTCTCATCCCGAAGCGCGAGAACGGGCCGGAGCCCGATCTCCTGCCCGCGCTGAGCGACACGCTACCGGGCATCGCGGAGAACTTCTCGCGACTCGGCGCGCTCGGCCTGGTGCTGATCGACGGTGGTGCGATCCGCGACGTCGAGAATCGCCACGGCTTCGCCGCGCGCGAGCGGATCTTTCGGTCGCTGGCCAGCGTCATTCGCGACGTCGCCAGCAGGCGACTGCGAGCCGACGACATTGTCGTCACCGGTGACCCGGGACGCTCCGAGATCGCCGTGCTGATCTTCCGGGACCGCGACGAAGGTGACTTCTATCGAGCAGAGCTGACGCCCCTGGCGAGCCAGATCCGCCGCGAGATCAAGCGGAACCTGAACCGGATCCTGTATCCGTTCGAGCGGGCCCGAGCCGACATCTCGACCGGGCTCGCCCTGGCCTTCCGCAATCCGCTGTACGGCGAGGTCACCCAGATCCGACGCGCGCTCGAAGAGGCCCGCAACGACGCGGAGCTGAGCGACCGACGCTCGCTCCGGGTCGACAAGCGCGCGCTGATCCGCCTGCTGCTGAACGGCCGGGTGCACTCGGTCTACGAGCCCATCGTCGACTCGAAGACGTTCACGGTCTTCGCCTACGAGGCACTGTCTCGGGGTCCCGTGGGTACCTCCCTCGCCGCCCCCCTCGCCCTCTTCGAGCTGGCCGAGCGGACGGGCCTGGTATTCGAGCTCGACTGCCTGTGTCGGCGTCGCGCGCTCGACGGAGCCATCGACTTCCCCGCCGGCTCCAAGCTCTTCCTCAACATCCGCCCGAGCGCCTTCCACGACCCGAGCTTCCAGCCCGACGAGCTGTGCCGCACGCTCGAGCACTGCCGTCTCGCCCCCAGCGACGTGGTGTTCGAGATCTCGGAGCAGGAGTCGATCGAGAACTTCTCGATGTTCCGACAGGCGCGCGACGACTACGGCGCCATCGGCTTCCAGTTCGCGCTGGACGACACCGGCTCGGGCTACGCCAGCTTCCAGTCCGTGATGGAGCTCGCGCCCGAGTTCGTCAAGGTGGACCGCACGTTCGTGGCCGGCATCGACAGCGATCCCGCGCGGCAGGCCATCCTGCACGGCTTCCAGACGATTGCCGACCGCATCAACGCGCGCATCATCGGCGAGGGGCTCGACACACTCGAAGAGCTCGAGACGCTGCGGGAGCTGGGGATCCCGTTCGGTCAGGGCTGGCTCTTCGGCAAGCCGACTCCGCTGCGCGCCGACCGCCCCACGGGCTAGCGAGTCTCGCGACGGAGTCCGGAGTCGGTCTCCCGGGCCTCCGGCTCCCGACTACTCCACGAGCGCGCGCAGCGAGCGGTAGAGCACGAACGCGAGCACGAGCGGCACGGGAACCCGGAGCAGCCAGACCCAGAGCCGGAACCAGCGCACGCCCGAGGCGCCTCGCTGCACCTCCTCGAGCGGGTCCTCCATTCGCCAGCCGACGAACAGTGCCAGCATCAGGCCGCCGAAGACGAGGAACACGCTCCCCGCCAGCTTGTCCATCCAGCCGAGTACCTCGATGTCGAGTGCGGCCGGAACGCCGAGCGCGAAGATCAACGCTCCCAGGCCGACCGCTGCGGCGCGGCGCGGCCAGCCGAGGCCATCGATCGCGGAGGACACGACGACCTCGAGCAGTGAGATGGCCGAGGTCAGGGCGCCGAAGATCAGCGCCGCGAAGAACAGGAACCCTACGATGTGCCCCCCGTTCCCCAGGCTCGCGAACGCGGAGGGAAGGGTCACGAACAGCGCTCCGATCGAGCTCTCTCCGACGTCGGCCTGGAGGCCGAGGGCGAAGAGCAGCGGAAACACCATCAGTCCGGCGATGAAGGCGACCGCGAAGTCGGCGACGGCGATGACGAGCGACTCGTTCGGCAGGTGCTCGTCCGCGCCCAGGTAGCTCGCGTAGGTCATCATCGCACCCATCCCGAGACTCAGGCTGAAGAAGGCCTGTCCCGCCGCGTGCTCGATGGCCTTCATCGACAGGAGATCGGCGAAGTCGATCTCGAGGTAGAAGCGATAGCCCTCGCGCGCCCCGCTCAGCGTCGAGGCGTAGATCGCGA
>CAZLBF010000137.1:0-6065 GCA_964557495.1 uncultured Myxococcales bacterium
AGGCCTGGTCGATGTCCACGACACCGATCTTGAGGGCCCCCTTGTCGGCCGCCGTACCCCAGACGAGGAGCGCCCCCAGTCCGAGCAGGACGAAGGCCTTGTGCACTTGCATTACCATCCTCCAAGACGCCTAGACGCCAGGGACGCCCTCTCCCGGGCGCGCAGGAGTTCCCGGGGGGATCAGAAGGCCCCGCCACCGACAGAGAACTCGAATACCGGGGACTTCTCGATTTCGAGCTTGTTCAGTGGGAACCCCAGAACGACCGCCAGTGGCCCAAATGGAGAGAACCACTGGACTCCGGCCCCGGTACCGTAGCGCCACTTGGTGACGTCGAACAGGTTCCAGTCGTTCTCCGCGAAGGAGTTGCCCATGTCCAGGAAGAGTACGCCCTGGAGCCCCACCGTTTCCGAGATGGGGAAGCGGTACTCGAAGCTGCTGGAGATGAACTTGTTCCCGCCGATCACGTCGGTCTCGTCGAGGTCGTCGAAGTCCCCGATGTCCTGTGCGTCGATGTCGTTGCAGATGCCGTTCAGGTTGCCCAGATTGCCCGCGCCCGCGACGTCGTTACAGGAGCCGGTTCCATCGTCGGACACCTGGTAGCCGACGGGGGAGAAGAGCGTGCCGGCAATATTGGGGGATCGCTTGAGGATCGCCCGCCGCGGCCCAACCGTTCGGGCCTTGAATCCGCGCAGCTGGAACTGGCCTAGCCCCCCGAGGAAGTAGCGCTCGGTGAGCGGCAGGGTGAGGTCGCTGTCGATGCTCGCGAGGGGCCGGGTCTGGTCGTCGAGGAAATCCAGGTCGTTCGGGTCCACTGAGAGCGTGTCGAAGTCGCTGATCAGGTTGAGGGGATGGGCCCAGCCCATGCGCGCGGCGAAGACGAAGCTCGAGCGCTTGGGCAGGAAGCGCGGCGCGCCGAAGAACCAGGCCCCGCGGCCCTCGAGCCGCACGAACTTGGAGAAGCCCCCGAGCCCCGCCCCCTCCAGCGACAGCGCGAGACGCCGCCCCGAAGTCGGGGCGAGGAGGTCGTCGCGCGTGTCCTGGATCGCGGAGAAGCCGACGAGGCTGCTCGACAGCACGTCCTGGATGACCTCGCGGAAGATCACGGCGGCCGCGTTCACGCTGCTCGAGTCCGCCAGGCGCCGCAGGTCGAAGCTGTAGCGCAGGAAGCCCCGCGTGCGGTTGTCCTCGGTGAGCGCGTGACCGAGCACGACGCTCGCGCCGATCTGTTCCTGGTCGAAGGAGTCGAAGCTCACGTTCGTGCGCGAGACCGTTCCGCCCAGGGAAAACGACGAGCCCAGGAAGTGAGGGTCGCTCAGGTTGATGAAGAAGCGCTGGGTCCTTCCGCCGAAATCCACCGAGACGTTCGCCGCGTAGCCGCGACCGAACAGGTTGGACTGCGAGAGGGACCCGTTCAACACGAGCCCGTCCTGGGACGAGAAGCCCGCGCCGAAGCTGAACGAGCCGGTCGGGCGCTCCACCACCGACATCTTCATGTCGAGCTGGTCGGGCTCGTCGGTGGGCTCCATCTGGAGATCCACCTCCTCGAAGTAGCCGAGGCGCTGGACCTTCGATCGTGCGAGCAGCACCGCGCGCTGCGAGTAGAGCTGGCCCTCGACGATCGGAACCTCGCGACGGATCACCGGATCCACCGTGATGGTGTTGCCCTCGACCTCGATCTTGCGGATGAAGTAGAGGGGTCCCTTCCGCACGTCGAAGACGAAGTCCACCTCTTCGGTCGCTTCGGAGAGGTTCGAGAGCGGTGTGACCTGCGCGAAATAGAAGCCCCGATCCTGGTAGTGCTGGGTGAGTGACGCGATGTCCTGGGTGAGGTGGCTGCGGTTGAAGGTGTTCCCTTCCCGGAGCCGCAGCTTCCCGCGCAGGGCATCGATGTCGACGGTGGAATCGCCCGCCACGTCGAGGGAGCCCACGCGGAAGCGGCGCCCCTCGGTGATGTTGACGATGACGGTGAGACCGTCCTCGCTGGGGATGACATCCGGCTGGCCGAGCTCCATCTGGAGGAAGCCGGCGTCGGTGTACTTCTTCTCCACACCCCGCAGGTCCTGCACGAACAGGGGTTCCGAGTAGGTGCCCGAGCGGTCGAACCACGAGGTCGCGTAGGACCAGAAGCGCCAGACCTTGGTCTGGAAGCCTTCGGCCAGGTCCCCGTCGCTGAAGTGCTCGTTTCCCGAGAACTCGATCTTCCGGAGCTTGAGCTTGTCCTTCTCCTCGACCTCGAAGTGGATGCCCACCGAGGCCTCCCCGAGCGGCTCGATCTCGAAGCCGACGGAAGCCAGGTAGTACCCCTGGGCGCGATACATGCCCTCGATGCGCATCCGGTTCTCGAACAGCAGCGGATAGTCGAGGGTGGACCCGGTGGTGAGGGTGAGCCCGTCGCGGATCTTCTCGCTGTCGATGTTGTCGTTGCCCGAGATCGAGATCTGCCTGACGACCGGATTCTCCTCCACCTCGAACACCACGATCCGGCCGTCCGGTCCCGCCTCGGTGAGCACACGCACGTCGCGGAAGAAGCCCAGCGAGTGCACCTCGGCGATGTCGCGGCCGAGCTGCGCCGGGTCGAAGCGCGAGCCGGGCTTCGACCCGATACGGGCGCGAATCGCATCGCTCTCGATGCGCCGGTTGCCCCGCACTTCGAGGATGGCGACCCGGTCCTCCACGCCGAGGCTCTCGCCGGCGATGGAGGGATCTGCGAGCACGAGGTCGAAGCGCACGCCCACGCCCGCCTCGCCGCGGACCGTCTCCGCCTTCGCAGAGACCACCGCCGGATTCGAGCGCAGCGCGGAGAGATCGGAGCGCACCGAGAGCGGGTCGTAGGGCTCGCCGCTCCGCGTGCGAAGGCGGGACTGCAGCTGCTCCTCGAAACCCGCGGCACCCACGATCTCCACCGCGGCGACGAGGGCGGGAGCGGCGCCCGCGATCTGGTCGGTGACGCGGTCGGCGATCTGGTTGACACGGCCGAGCAGCTCCTCGTCCTGCTGTGCGCTGTAGACCTGGGTATGGCTCTCGAGCCCGATCGCCGAGGGTGTGACGCGCACGGCGAGGTCGTAGCGCCCGGCCAGCTCGGTGAGGCTGCCCGTGACGACGTAGTCGACGCCGAGGCCACGTGCCGCGCGGCGCAGCGCCGCGTCCCCGGTCTCGCCCGGCTGCGACCGCGGCGGCCCGCCCGAAGCTGCCGCGTCGAGCACCCGCAGCTTGCCACCGGCTTCGAGCCGCGTTCGCAGCAGGTCTGCCAACGATTCGCCCAGGTAGTCGATGGGCTGGCCGCTGTGCACGATGAACGGCAGCACGCCCACCGCGGGTCGCTGCGCCACGGGGACGTCGGCGCCCTCCCCCTCCTCCTGCGCGGCGGCCGGAACGGGCATCCCCCACGCCGACCAACACAGGACCCCGATCGCGAGTCCCGTGCACAGGCGGACGCTGGCGACGCGGGTGGCGCGCACGGAATCCTCCGCATGGCTGCGAGATGACCGGGGGAGCAGCTGGGAACTCTACTCGTGGCGGGCATGGGTGACAAGACCCGCGCAAGAACAGATTCCATAATATTTTCAGATGGTTACGAGTGCCGGAGCGGAGCCGCGCTAGGCGACGTCCTCGACGTAGCCGTCCACGAGCACCACTCGACGGCCGAGACGATCCGCGAGCTCCGGGCTGTGGGTGACCACCACCAGGGCGGTGCCGTGAACGCGATTCATCTCGAGCAGGAGATCCAGGACCTGGTCGGCCGTCTTTGGATCCAGGTTTCCGGTGGGCTCGTCGGCGAGCAGCAGGGCCGGCTCCAGGACGAGAGCACGGGCGACCGCCACGCGCTGGCGCTCTCCACCGGAGAGCTTGCCCACGGGATGGGAGACGCGGTGCTCGAGTCCGACCTCGGAGAGCAGGCGACTCGCGCGCCCCTTCATCTCCTCGAAGCTCCGGCCGCCGATCAGGCCCGGCATCATCACGTTCTCGAGAGCGTCGAACTCGGGAAGCAGGTGGTGGAACTGGAAGATGAACCCGAGGCTCTCGTTGCGGAATTGCGCCAGCCGGTCCGGGGCGCGGGCGAAGACGTTCTCTCCCCGAAACAGCACGCTGCCGCTGCTCGGTCGATCGAGCGTGCCCAGGATGTGGAGCAGGGTCGACTTTCCCACGCCCGAGCTCCCCAGGATCGCGAGCCGCTCTCCCCGGCGGATCAGGAGATCGACGCCACACAGCACGTCGATCGAGCCGTCTCCCATCGGAAACGAGCGTCGCAGCCCTTCCACACGGACGAGCTCCTCACTCATAACGGAGCGACTCCACCGGATCGAGGCGCGACGCCTGGCGACTCGGCAGCAGGGTGGCACCGAGCGCCAGCACCATCGCGACGCCGACCGCGATTGCGATCTGACCGGCGTCGAACTCCGCCGGCAGCGTCGAGAACTGGTAGACGCTCGCGGGCAGGGTGTCGATGCCGACGATGGTCTCGATCTGGCGCTGGATCCACTCGATCTGCGCCGTGACCGAGATGCCGGCCACCACGCCGAGCGCGGTGCCGACCACGCCGATCAACGTCCCCTCCAGGGCGAAGATCCGTTCGATGCTTCCGTCCTGGGCCCCCATGGCCTTGAGGATCGCGATGTCGCTCGACTTCTCCATGATCATCATCACCAGGGTGGAGACGATCGAGAAGGCCGCCACCACCATGATCATGGTGAGCAGGATGAACATCATGATGCGTTCGCTCTTGAGCGCCTGGAAGAAGGCGGGAAAGAACTCCTTCCAGTCTCGCGTGTAGTAGGGAAAGCCGAGGCGCTGCTGGACCGATTCACCGACGCTGCGAGAGCGGTAGAAGTCGGTGGTTCGCGCCTCGATGCCGTCCGCCACGTCGCCGACCCGCCGGAAGTCCTGGGCGGCCGCGAGGTTCACGTAGGTGAACATCTCGTCGTACTGGAAGAAGCTCGACTCGAAGATTCCCGCGACGCGGAAGCGCTTGAGACGGGGAGCGGGGCCGAGCGGTGTCTGAGGCCCGCCGAAGGGGGAGATCAACAGCAGGGGATCTCCCACCGCGACGCCGACGGATCCCGCGAGCTGGCTTCCGATCAGGATGGCGGGCTCCTCGGGATCGGACGCGCCGGCGGCGAGGCTCTCGAGCGAGCCGTCGACGAGGTCGTCCCGCAGGTCGGTCACTTGCGCAACGAGCTCCGGGTCGATGCCGCGCACCCGCACCGCCATGATCTCGCCGCCGTCGCCGCGCACCATGCCGTCGGCGTCGAGATACGGAGAGGCCCCCACGACGCCGGACGCACTCCGGACGATCTCGAGCACCTCGCGATACTCCTCGATCGGCCCCAGTCCGCTGTGCACGGTGAAGTGGGCGCGGTTGCCGATGATCTCGTCGCGCCAGGTACGCTCGAAGCCGTTCATCACGGAGAGGACCGTGATGATGAGCCAGACACCCGCGGCGATGCCCACGACGCAGATGCCGGTGATGATCGAGATGAAGGTCTGACGGCGCTTCGCCAGCAGATAGCGCACCGCGATGAACCACTCGGCCGTCAGACGCGAGTCGAAGATCCCCGCGGCCGCGGTCGGGACCAGACCGAGCACCACGGCCAGCAGGACGATCGCCAGCAGCAGCACGCCGACCCCGGCAATGCTCTCCTCAGGCGCGGGAACGAAGGCCGCGAGCAACACGCCGACCGAGAGCGCCCCGGCCAGTACCTTCAGCATGCTCTCCGCGTCACCGGCGGCCTGTTGCCCCGATCGGCGCCGGCGGCGCAGCGCCAGCAGCAGCGCGCTCGCAGCCGCCACGACGGCGGGTGACGCCGCATACACGATGCGACCGCTCGCGCCGAGGACCGCGGACACGCCGAGTCCGAGCACGGCGAGCGTGCCGCCCGCAATGAGCGACGGGGAGACCTTCGCGAGGGCGAAGCGGGTGAGACCGATCGCGACCGCCACGGTGACCGCGCTGCCGGCCGAGGCGGCCGCCCAGGCCACCAGCTTCTGCGAGAGAGGCGCCGTGGCGAGCTCCGCGGATCGCAGGGAGACGGCGCCGGCGCCGAGCACGCCGGACCCCAGGGGGGCG
>CAZLBF010000138.1:0-14255 GCA_964557495.1 uncultured Myxococcales bacterium
AGGATCGTGAGATCGTGATACCGCCAGCAGGAGACGAGCTCCTCCAGCGTGTCCCCCGTCTCGCGCTGCACGCGGTGATCCGTGCCGGCGTCGCGGCAGGCCGACTCGAAGCCGGTGATCTGCTGCTCGACGTGCTCCTCGGTGACGTGGAGGCGATGCTCCGCCAGCTCGTGCGCGGCCGACCCACCTCCGAGCGGCACAGGTCCCACGTCCGCGATCCGGCCGGGGTCGACGAGGGTGACTCCAGTCACCTCCGCGTCGTGCAGCTTCGCCAGCTCGACGGCGTATCGCACCGCCGCCGGCGTGTAGGGCGTACCGCTGAGAGCGACGAGGATGCGTTTGATCATCGAGGAGCCCTCCCTCAGTGTCCGCGTAAGGCTTCCGCGGGAGCGGTTTCGGGGACCGCGTGAATGTCGCTCGGCGCGCCCGCCGCCGCCTCCACGCCCGTCGCCGCTCCGCCCTGCAAGAAGATGAAGGTGACGAGGATGAAGACCGGGATGAGGATCGGGACGCTGTAGCGCACGACGTAGCCGAAGAAGCTCGGCATCTCGACGCCCGACTGCTCCGCGATCGCCTTGACCATGAAGTTCGGGCCGTTTCCGATGTACGTCATGGCCCCCATGAAGACGGCTCCGAGGCTGATTCCGACCAGCAGGTCCTCGCGGATGATGGTCGTCGCGAGGACCTCGGGCGTCAGCGATTTCGCGGTCTCGAAGAAGACCACGTAGGTCGGCGCGTTGTCGAGCACGCTCGAGAGCCAGCCGGTGGCCCAGAAGAAGTGCCAGGGGGCGGAGAGGCCGAGCGACGGTCCGCGGATGTTCAGCACCTCGATCGGCACCTGCATCGCGATGAAGATGCCGATGAACAGCGCCGCGACCTCCAGGATCGCCGCGTAGTTGAAGTCGTTCGCCTTGCGAACGCCTCGCGGCGTGGTCGCGAGGGAGATCCCCACCAGGAGCAGCATCAGAAGCTCTCGCGCGAACGGAAAGGGCGTCCAGCCGCTGCCGAGAAGCTCCTGCTCGTGGCTGACGGTCGCGACGCATGCCACCACCCCGGCCAGCCAGAGCACGTTGATCCAGCCGTGGAGGCGGAGCGGCTCATGAATCGTCTCGTCCGCTCGGATGTCCGCGGGGACCTCCTCGCGGTAGAAGTACGTGTCGAGTGCGAAGTAGATGACGAGCAGGATGGCGCAGCAGCAGGCCCATGCGGGCCACAATCCCAGCGTCCAGAAGAACGAGACGCCGCGCAGATAGCCCAGGAACAGCGGCGGGTCGCCGATCGGCAGCAGCGTGCCACCGATGTTGCTGACCAGGAATATGAAGAATACGACCGTGTGCACCACGTGCTTGCGCTCGGCGTTCGTCTGCAGCAGGGGTCGGATGAGCAGCATGCTCGCGCCGGTGGTCCCGATGAAGCTCGCGATCAGGGCTCCGAAGGCCAGGATGCCCGTGTTCGTGAGGGGGTGCGCGGACAGGTTTCCCCTCAGGTTGATGCCGCCGCTGATCACGTAGAGGCTGAACAGGAGCACGATGAAGGGGATGTACTCCGCCGGAACTGCGTGGTTCAGCACCGGGAGCAGCGAGGACCAGCCCTTGGCCGCGAGGTAGTAGAGCAAGGTTGCCGCGGACGCGGCGAGTGCGACGTAGAGCCGGTGGAGGTTGCTCTCCCACCAGTGGCGCGTCGCCTGCAGGAGCGGCAGGATCGCGATCGCTCCGAGCAGTGCGGCGAACGGAAGGACGCCGATGCCCCAGAGGGGCGGGAGGTCGTGCCGGACCGCGCCGCCACCGTGTGCGTCGTGCAGGTGCGCGACGTTGTAGTAGATGAGGTAGCCGACGCTGGCCGCCCCCAGCACCAGGGCGAGCCAGCCGAGCAGGGGAAGGCGCTGTGGGCCCGGTGCGTCCGCCGCCGCTGCTCCAGCAGTTCGAGAGTCCACCTCAGTCTCCGTGGTGACGCCCGCCTCGGCCTCCGCCGGGGGAGTCCGGGTGCAGCGAGCGACGGCCGACGCTGGCAATGAGTCGCGGGCGAGACAGTCTAGGGAATCGCCCTCTGCCTTGCCTGCGGCCGGTCTCCTACGCTCCGCCTTACTCCGCGGGTTTCCGCTGGCCCCAGCGGTCGAAGTAGGTCAACTCCTCGGCCGGCCGCCGGTGGACGGGACCGAAGCGCCCACGCGGATATCCGATCGGGATGACCGCGACGATCCCGAACTCGTCGGGGACCCCGAGGTGCGCGGTCAGTTCGTCCTCGAACAGCATGTGGGTCGTGGTCAGGCTCGCTCCCAGGCCGAGGCCCCGGCAGGCCAGCAGGATGTTCTGGATGCAGGGGTAGATCGACCCGTACGAGGGTGGCGCCTTACCCACCCTCTGCTCCGGCGGAACGGCGGCCGGCCAGTCTCGCAGACCGCACACCAGCAGCAGCACCGGCGCCTCGTGCAGGTGCTCGGCCAGGTGCATGGCTGCGCGGAAGTTGCGCACCAGCGGCGAACGATCGTCCGGAGGAGGCTGGAACGCACCGAAACGCGCGAGCATGCCCCGGTGGTAGCGCTGCTGGATGAACGCCTTGCTGTCCGGATCTCGAACCACCAGAAACACCCAGGGCTGCGTGTTCTGGCCGCTCGGGGCCTTGGTACCGGCGTCGAGGACGCGCCGCAGGAGATCGAGCGGCACGGGATCGGGTGCGAGGCGCCGCATGGAGCGCAGCGTATCGATGCTCTCGAACAGCCCCGGGTCCGTCGTCACTGGATCGGTCGTCATCGCCCCATCGTACCGGGGTCGCCGAGCGGCGTGGTAGAATGTCGCGCTGCAGATCGGATCCTGCGAGGGGGCACGGTGGCCGAGACGTGCTCTGGCCCCGCTGGGGACCTCTCCAGCTCCTGAAGGAATGCGGCGGTGCACAGACACCCGGCTACGGCCCTCTTGACCCTGCCCCGACTCTTGATCCTGCCCAGAGTAGGGGCGCTCTTGCTCTCGCTGGCACTGGCGTCGGCTTCCACGGCCGCGGCCGCGGACCTGACGATCGGTCTGATCCCGGAGCAGAACGTCTTCCGGCAGATGAAGCGGTACAAGCCCATCGCGGACTACATTCGCGCGGAGACGGGTATCGGGATTCGCTTCACGATCCTGTCGCGCTACGGAAACATCATCGACAGCTTCAGCTCGGAGCACCTGGACGGGGCCTTCTGGGGCAGCTTCACGGGCGCACTCGCGATTCAGAAGCTGGGGATCGAGCCGATCGCGCGTCCGATCTGGCTGGACGGGACCTCGACCTATCACGGCTACGTGTTCGTCCGAAAGGACAGTGGCATCGAGGACGTAGGCGACATGAAGGGGAAGACGATCGCGTTCGTCGAGAAGGCCACGACGGCCGGCTACGTGTTTCCCATGGCGTACCTGCGGGAGCACGGCGTACGCGATCTGGACGCGTACTTCGCGGAGTACTACTTCGCGGGCAGCCACGATGCGACCATCTCGGCGGTCCTCGATCGCGAGGTGGACATCGGCAGCGCGAAGAACACGATCTTCAGCCTCGTCGCGGCCCGGGATCCTAGAGTGCAGAAGGAGCTGCAGATCCTCGCCGAATCGCCCACGGTTCCCTCGAACGGACTCGGCATGAGAAAGGGGCTGGATCCCGCCGTCCTGGAGAAGCTTAGGGAGGCGCTCATCGGCATGGACTCAAGTCCGTCCGGCCAGCGAGCGCTCGAGGAGTTCGGAGCGGTCCGATTCATCTCGACCACCCGGGAGGACTATCTCCCGGTCGTCGACATCGCGAGAAGAGCGGGCATCGATCTCAAGCAATACGACTACGTGAACGAGTAGGAAGGCGCGAGGTGAGGCGAAAGATCGTCATCTCACTGCTCTCCCTGTTCATGGCCGTCCTCGCGGGTGCAGTCACCGCGTCGTGGTACGTGACGGTCGCCACGGACGAGCTGCGCAGACTGGTGGATCTCCACGAGGTCGAGGGCCTCCGGCGCAACCTCGTGATCAGCGTGCAGACGGTCCAGGCGAACCTCTACACGACCCGTACCAAGATGGCCCCACGTCTCGACGTCATCGTCGCGAACGTGGCCGAGCTGGACGACGCTGCCGGCGAATGTGCCTCGTGCCACCACCGCCCCGCGATCGAGCGGGAACTCGACGAGATCCTCGTTCTGATCGAGGACTACAAGACCCACCTCAGCTTCTACATCACGGCCGCCGCGAACTCGGAACGGATTGCACGCATCGAGCTCGATGCGTCCAGCGTCGGGGACAAGATCCTCGAGCGCACCGAGCGGATGTCGGCGAACGCCAGCGTGACTTTGGAGCGAATCACCGCGAAGGCCGTGTCGCGAATCAACAGGGTGAGAGTCATCCTGCTCGTCACCCTGGTGGTGGCGACCCTGCTCGGCGTCGCGATCTCCTCGTACCTCGTGCGCTCGGTCACGCGCCCGATCCGCCGCCTCGTCGGCGCCACCCGAATCCTCGCATCTGGAGGGCTCGGCCACCGGCTCCGGGACGAAGGGGAGGGAGAGTTCCGGGAGCTGGCCAGACACTTCAATGCGATGAGCACCGCACTCGGGGAGAGCTACGAAGAGCTGAAGGCGGCGAACGTGGATCTCCATCGCGAGATCACCGAGCGCAAGCAGGCGGAGAGGGAGCGGGAAGCGCTCCAGGAGCAGCTACTCCACGCACAGAAGATGGAGGCGCTGGGCACCATCTCGGCCGGCATTGCGCACGAGTTCGGCAACTTTCTCCAGGTGATCCAGGGCTCTGTCGAGCGGCTTATCTCGAAGGCGGATACGGAGGGCGCGCTCCACCGGGAGCTGGACATGATCGGCGACGCCGTCCAGCGGGGCGCGGAGCTCAGCCGCCGCCTCCTTACCTTTGCTAGCAAGGTGGACAGCAAGCTCCTCCCGATCGATCTGAACGAGAGAATTCGACACGTGAGGACGATCCTCGAGCAAACTCTCCCGAAGACGATCGAGATCGAGGTATCGCTGAGCGGGGACATCCTTCCGGTCGAGGCCGACGCCGCTCAGTTCGAGCAGGTTCTGCTGAACCTGGCGGTGAACGCGCGGGATGCGATGCCCGACGGCGGGGTGCTGCGCATCGAGACGCGTCGCGACTGCGCGGAGCAGCGCACCCTGGAGACCCCTCCGCCGGCGGGATCCGATGGCTGGGTCGTGATGACGGTCGCGGACACGGGTCAGGGGATGGACGAGAAGACGCTCCAGCAGATCTTCGACCCCTTCTTCACGACCAAGGCCGTCGGCGTCGGCACGGGTCTCGGCCTCTCCACCGTGTACGGGATCGTGACGAACAGCGGCGGCCGGATCGACTGCACGAGCGAGCCGGGCCGCGGAACCGTCTTCGAGATCTGGCTGCCCGGTCTCGAGGGGGCAGCGGTGGCGACCGAGCCGGAGGCCGTGCCGGAGCGAAAGCCTCGGCGGGGCGACGAGACGATCCTGCTGGTGGACGACGAGGTCGACATGCTCGAGGTGACGCGGGAGAACCTGGAGGAGCACGGCTACCGGGTTCACACCGCCGGCAGTGGAGAGCAGGCGCTCGAGCTCTTCCGGGAGCGCGGCGACGAGGTCGACGTGGTGATCCTCGACATCGGCATGCCGGGAATGGGGGGGCGGGTCTGTCTCGAGAAGCTCCTCGAGATCGACCCCGAGACCCGCGTCATCATCAGCACCGGATACGGTGCCCGCAGCGACGAGGAGGAGGCGATGCAGGCGGGGGCCCGGGGGTTCCTGGTCAAGCCCTCTCCGATCTCCGAGATCCTGGACAAGATCGAGGCCGTTCTGAGCGCCTGACCCGGCTCCGCACTTCGGTGTAGCCGAGGAGGACACGTCATGAAGGTCACCCGTTTGAACCACGCCGGCATCAACGTGCTCGGCAAGCAGGACGAGACGCTCGAGTTCTACCGGGAGGTCCTCGGCATCGGAACCGCCGAGCGCGACGCGGTCGCCTCGCTCGTTCCGGGCTACTGGCTCCAGCTTGCCAACGCGCAGGTCCACGTCATCGACGCCGAGACGGATGGCACCCGCAACACCTGGCCGATGGGACCGCACCTCTCCTACTACGTGGAGGACCTCGAGGGCGCGATCGGAGAGCTGCAGGAGCGCGGCGTCGAGCACCTGCGCTTTCAGCACGTCGTCTGGTTCAAGGATCCCGCCGGCAATACCGTCGAGATCCAGCAGGATCCGGCGCTCGTCCCCTAGAGGCGATCGGACCTGAAGCGGTGAGACAACACCTATAATCGGCCCCGATGCGCCACCTCGTCCCCAGATCGCTGCTCGCGGCTCTGCTCGCCTCGCTCGCCTGGGTGGCCGGGCCCGCCCCGGCCGCGTCGCTGTCCGAGACCATCCGGCAGGTCAAGCCGAGCATCGTCGGGGTCGGCAGCTTCGCGCCCCTGCGCAGGCCCCCCAACAGGTTGGCCGGGACCGGCTTCATCGTGGGGGACGGCTCGCACGTCATCACCAGCGACCACGTCGTGAAGCCGTTCGCGGTGACGGGGGACAAGGAGTACCTGGCGATCTTCGTCGGAACGGGCCGCTCGGCGGAGACCCGGCGCGCGCGAGTCGTCGCATCGGACTCGGACCACGACACGGCGCTTCTCGCGTTCGAGGGTGCGCCCGGACGACCCTTGCGGCTGGCCACGGACGGGAGCGCGGAGGAGGGTCGGGCCGTGGCGTTCACCGGCTTTCCGATTGGTGCGGTGTACGGACTTCACCCGGTGACCCACCGCGGCATCATCTCGGCCGTGACGCCGGTCGCTGTGCCACAGATCTCGGGCCGTCTGCTCGACAACAGGATGATCCGGAGACTGAGATCCGACTTCAGCGTCTACCAGCTCGACGCCACCGCGTATCCGGGCAACAGCGGAAGCCCCGTCTACGATCCCGAGACCGGGCAGGTCCTGGCCATCCTGAGCAGCGTCTTCGTCAAGCAGACCAAGGAGAAGATCCTGGCCGATCCGAGCGGGATCACCTTCGCCATCCCGATTCGCTACGCGCGAGAGCTGGTCGAGCGAGCCGCGCCGAGCGAGCCCGACGGCGAGGGCGGCTCCCGTTGATTCCGGCTTCCGTCGTCGGCTATAAGAGTTCTCGGACGCGCCATGAACTGGCGCAGAGGGTGCCCATGTTCGCATTGCACTGTGGTCGAATCGTCCTGAGTCTGCTTCTGGTCTCGGGCATCGCCCTCCTGGGCCCGAGCGTGAGAGTGGCTCGCGCCGAGCTCGTGTCGACGCGGGCCGTCGTGCAGACGGCGGCCGACGACGGCCAGGCGCGCGCTCGGATCGCCACCTTCCTCGCGCGCGAGGACGTGCGCGGTCAGCTCGAGGAGCTCGGGGTGAGTCCCGACGAGGCCCGAGCGCGGATCGCGAGTCTGACCGACCAGGAGGTCGCACGCGTCGACGGCAGGCTGAGCGAGCTTCCTGCGGGCGGCGACTTCGTCGGCCTCATGGTCGCCATCCTGGTCGGCACTGTTCTGATCCTGCTGTTCGCGGACCTGCTCGGGTTCACGGATGTGTTCCCGTTCGTCAACCCGCTGCCGCGCGGGGATGCAAAGCAGAGGCGGCCGTAGGAGGCGAAGCCCGAGCTCAGCCGGCGGGCGGAAGGATCGCCACGGCGCGGAGCGGACTGCCCGAGCCGCCGCGGATCTTCATCGGCAGTGCGATCACGCTGAAGCCTCGCGCCGGCAGCTGATCCAGGTTCGCGAGGTTCTCGAAGGCGGGGATGCTCTGCTCGAAGAGCGCACGGTGGCTCTCGAACCGCTGCGACTGCCCGTAGTCGATGCTCGGCGTGTCGAGTCCGATCGCGGCGATCTCGCGCTCCCGCGCGAGCCAGCGCGCCGCGTCCGGATGCAGGCCGGGGAAGTGGAGCAGGGGGACGGCCTCGGCTCCCTGCTTCTCGGTGCCCAGGTAGCGCTTTCGGTCCGGCCAGTGTGCACCAAAGCCGGTGCGCAGCAGCACGATGGTCCGGTTCGGAATCCGGCCGTGCTGCGCCTCCCAGTCGCTCAGGTCCTCGACCGAGACCTGGTAGTCCGGGTCCAGCTTCACCTGCTCGGAGACGTCGACCAGAATTGCCGGGCCCAGGAGACGCTCAAGCGGGATCTCGTCCACCGTCCAGCGATCGGGCATGAAGTGGATCGGAGCGTCGATGTGCGTTCCGCCGTGCTCGGCGGTCCGGAAGCGATTCGTTGTGAAGTAGTAGTCCGCGTCGGCGGCTCCAGTCGGACCGCGCTCGAGCACGAAGGCCTCTTCGGTCGGCCAGAAGATCGTGTCCGCATCGAAGGCGTACGAGAGGTCGACCAGACGTCCTTCGAGGTTGGGGGATTCGGCCCCCTGACAGGCGAGGAGCGAGGCCGCGAGGGCGATTCCCGAGCCTAGGGCCCGGGCGAGCTGCGAGCGGCGGCTTCGAGGGGTTCGGATTGAGCTCATGCGGTCACCTGTGCGCGGGCCGGAGTACCGCTCTCTCTCGGGCCCGGATCGATTCGGGCCGGGACACCGCGACCCCGGGGCCTATAATGGCACGCCGGATGACTCGAGGCCCACTCACGCTCCTGCTCGCCGTGGCGATCGCTGCCTGTGCGAGCGCGCCGATCTTGCAGGCGACGGCTCCGATCGACTGGGGCGCAGCAGCCGACGAACGCGTACCCCAGATCGTCACGACCGATTCCGACGGCGACACGCGCGAGACGAAGCTCTGGCTCGTCGTCGTCGACGGCTCCGGCTACATCCGCACCGGCGGGACCCGGTGGTTCGCGAACATCGAGCGGGATCCCGACGTGATCCTGCGCCTCCGAGGCACGGACTACCCGCTGCGCGCAAAGATGGTTCTCGATGCCGACCTGCGGGATCGGATCAACGAGGCCTTCCGCGTCAAGTACGGCTTCGAGGATCGCTTCATCGGCTGGTTCTCGTCTCGCGACCAGGCCAACATCCTGCGCCTGGTCGCTCGCGAGGCCGAGTAACGCACTCGAACAGGAGGCGCGCTGTGAGAGCGTTCGCGGCTCGGCTGTCTGGGATCGCCGTGGCTACGCTCCTCGCCTGCGGAGGTGGCGCCGAGGCCATCCTGGAGTGTGAAGGGACCGAGCGGGTTCGGGTCGTGTGCGGCTTCCAGAATCCGGAGGACCTGGCCCTGCTGCCGGGGCGGGAAGCTCTCCTGGTGAGCCAGTTCGGCAGCATGGAGGGGGCGCGTCCCGGGAGCCTGGTCGCGTTCCGGCCCCGATCGGGCGAGATCGAGCCGCTCTTCCCGCGCGGCGGGGCGGGGACGACGCCCGTCGTGGCGGCGGGCCCGGTCTGGGGCGACCCGGACTGCCCGGGCCCGCCCTCGGCCGCGTTCTCTCCCCACGGGATCGACCTATCGAGCCGGCCGGACGGGGCCCTCCAGCTGCTGGTCGTGAACCACGGCGAGCGCGAAGCGGTCGAGTTCTTCGAGGTGAGCGGCTCCGGCGCGCTGTCGCTCGCGTGGCGCGGCTGCGCGCTGCCGCCGGACCAGGCCATCCTGAACGACGTCGTCGCGCTGCCGGACGGCGGGTTCATGGCGACGAAGATGTACTCGGCCTCGGGGGGCACCCCGGGCATCCTCACCGTGGGCCGGGCCCTGCTCGGCATGGAGACGGGACACGTCCTGGAGTGGCAGTCGGGCGCGGGCTTTCGCGAGGTGCCCGGCACGCGCGGGTCGGTCCCGAACGGGATCGAGATCTCCGAAGACGGCGAGTCGATCTACCTCAACCTCTACTCCGCCAGTGAGCTTCGCCGCGTCGCGCGCGGCTCCGGCGAGTCGCTCGGCTCGGCCGAGGTCAGCTACCCCGACAACCTGAGCTGGGGGGCGGACGGACGGCTCCTCGTCGCGTCGCACACCGCATCCCTCTCCGAGATGACCGCCTGCAACGAGCTCGAGGCGGGCACCTGCCCGATCGCCTTCGAGATCGTCGCGCTCTCCCCCGATCTGAGCGAGCGGGAGGTGCTCTTCGCGAACGCCGGCCCGCCGATGGGCGCGGGCACGGTCGCGATTCAGGTCGGCGACGAGCTGATCATCGGCACCTTCGCGGGTGACCGGATCGCTCTCGTCAGGCTTCCGGAGTGACCCCGACGATCTGGGGCAGAATCTCGCTGATCGATCCGCGCAGCGTTGCCGCGGCCATGTGGTCCATCTCGGTCGGCTCTGCGTTCAGGATCACGATGCGCGCACCGGAACTCTTTGCGATCGGGACGACTCCCGCGATCGGATAGACCGAGAGCGTCGAGCCGACCGCCAGGAGCAGGTCGCAGCTCTGCGCGGCGACTTCGGATCGCACCAGGTCCTGCTGCACCAGCCCCTGCCCGAACGAGATCGTCGCGGACTTGAGGATGCCGCCACACGTGCGGCAGGCGGGATCCTCCTCGCCGGCGCGAACGCGCTCGAGGGCCCGCTCCATCGGAGCCTGCTCGCCGCACGACATGCAGACCACCTCGCGCATGGTGCCGTGGATCTCGACGATCAGCTCCGGCGACGAGCCCGCGCTCTGGTGCAGCCCGTCGACGTTCTGGGTGATCAGGGTGTGGAGCTTGCCCCGCTGCTCGAGCGTGACGAGGGCCCGGTGGCCGGCGTTGGGCTCGAGCTCTCGGGAGACTGACTGGAGCTTGCTCTGCCAGGCGCGCTTGCGAACCTCCGGCTCGGCCATGTAGTTCTGGAGCGTCGCCATCTTCTCCGCGCCGGGGTTCTTGGTCCACACCCCCTGGGGTCCGCGAAAGTCGGGGATGCCGGAGTCGGTGGAGATCCCGGCACCCGTCAACACGACGATGCTCTGTGCCGCGTCGATCCAGCCTCGAACCGTGTCGATGTCTTGCCTCATCTCATCGCCCCTACGGTCGCAGACCCGCGGAGCGCGGGCCTCCGTGACCCGGACAGTGTACTCGCCGCCGACGGCCCGGGCGAGTCTCGGTTGCCCGCTTAGCGAGCGCGGAGCAGCGGAACCTTCGCCTTCGCGTACGTCAGCTTCTGCGTGATCTTCCCGCGGTCGTCGAAGTGCAGGATGTCGAGCCCGCGCCAGCCGGCCGACCCGTCCTTCGTTTCGAGCGTGCAGGTCCAGCTCACGAGCGTCTTGCGCGCCTCGGCGTCGATGAAGAGATCCTCGTCGAGGAACTGCATGCGGCCGAACGCGCCCTTGAACTGCGGCTCGAAGGCGGCTCGGATCGCGTCGATCCCCTGTGCGGGCTCGTCGTTGAACTGGTCGTAGACGGCACCCTCCGCAAAGCGGGACATCACCGCGCCGAGATCGTTGTCGTTGAACGCCGCGGTGAAGTCCAGCGTGAGACGCCTCAGCGCGTCGCGGTCCAGCTTGCTCTCGCTCATGGGGTTCTCCTCGCAGGTGGCGCAGCCGATTGTAGCCGGGCCCGAACGGCTCGGCGCAACTGTTCCGTGGTACCCTCCATAGGATAGGGAGGTGAAGCGATGAGGGACCGTGTGCTGCTCGGCCTCGGGCGCACCCTGCTTCCGATTCCGCGCTTGCTGTGGCAGCGGATCGTGAAGGCGAGCGGTCGACGGACGCCCGCCAGACTCGGCTTCATGTCGGAGGACCATCACCGGGTCCGGGACTTCGCCGTCGTGGAGCTTCCGCGAGCCGGGAGGCCGCTCGCGCCGGAGTCGATCGCACGCGCACTCGCGCTCGACGTCTCCCGGGTCGAGTCCATCCTGGACGACCTCGAGAAGCACCTCACGTTCGTGTTCCGCGGCGACGGGCGCGCCGTCTCGTGGGCGTACCCGGTGACGGTGGATCCCACGCCGCACCGCGCCCGCTTCAGCAGCGGCGAGGAGGCCTACTCGCCCTGAGCGATCGACGCCTTCGCCATGCCCTTCGTGCAAGGGCACCTGAGGAACGAGGCCGTCGCGGTCAGCATCGATTCGGAGTGCGCTCACTGCTCCCGGCCGATGCGGCTCGAGCTGGACAGCGAGCTCGTCTGTCGCGTCGCGGATGGGGCCGACCCGCTGATCTTCGTCCCGCTCGTGAACTTCGAGAGGCTGAAAGACCCGAGCATCACCGACGCCTTCTGACGGAAGTCGGTCTTCTTCTGGTCAGAAGAACACGCAAGGGAGCATCGTCGCAGCGCCGGGGGGAGCCGTGGCGTCTATCTGACCCCGAGCCAGGCGGCCTTCGTCACTCCGATCACGCAGGGGCCTCTGTTCGCCTTACCGCGGCAATGACGAGGCAGCGCAAGCGGGCCGGAACCCGGGAGGCACCGAGCTGCCCATGACCTTGCTCGCGACGCTCGAGGTGCCGGGCTACGCGGGCCGCGGCCTGGCGGTGGACGCGGGATGCACGGTCCGCGTGACCGACGTCGAGGGATCCCAGATCGGGGATCTGTTCGCGCTGGTGCGAGCGGACCCGACGGAGTACCTGTGCACGGCGCGCACGCGAGCCCTCACACAGCGGCTCTTTCCCGGCGTCGGGCAGCAGTTCTTCACGAACCGCTATCGGCCCATCCTCACGTTCGTCGCCGATCACTCGCCCGGCCTGCACGACACGCTCTTCGCGAGCTGCGACGCCGGCCTGCACGAGCTGCTCGGTGGGGGAGACTCCCATCCGAGCTGCCACGCCAACTACCTCGACGCGGTTCGCGCGCTGGGGATCGACGCGGCGGAAGTTCCCGCCCCGGTCAATCTGTTCCAGAACACGCCTGTACGCCCGGACGGAACGCTCGGAGCGGAGCGCGCACCCACGCGGGCCGGCGATCACGTCGAGCTGCGTGCCGAGCTCGACCTCTACCTCGTCCTCACGGCGTGCTCGGTCGACACCGGCGTGGACATCAACGGAGGCGAGTCCACGCCGCTTCGGATCGAGATCTTCGCCGCGGTCTAGCCCACACAGCTCGCTCGGGTTTCGACCACCCGCACCCGAGGCCATCGAATGGCAGCCGCCAGCCTCCGCTCCGCTCCACCTGGCGGCTGCTCCTGGACTGACATAGGAACTGGTACGACAACCGGGGGCAGGTCAGTCGAGCGCGGCGAGCCAGGCCCCCAGGAGATCGACGAGACGCCGCGGTAGGGCGGCCGAAGCTCGAGATGTACCCGGTGGGCGCGTAGCTCTCAACGTTCCGTCGAGCTTGGATTGCTTCCATATGAGTGCGTGTCGAGGGCTCCGCTTAACTTGGTGGGGCCGTCCGCCCGGGTCTGATGGGAAGCAGGGCGATTACACGGCATGGCAGCCGCTTCCTTCTGTGGCACACTGCGGCCCCTTTTCCGGGGTACGAAGGAGACACAGGCCCATGCTGAAGACGGCTCTTGCGACCGTTCTCTTCTCGATCACCTGCTTGACCGTCAGCGTTGCCCTGGCGGCAGGTGCGGGCGAGTACAGCGGCGGCGCGCCTTCCGACAACCACTTTCATCCCAAGGGAAATCCGCCGTCCGAGCACACGCTGAAGGTGCTCGTGCAGTCGCGCAAGGCATTGCCCTTCTCCGACGAGCGAGACTTCGAGGAGGAGAAGAAGGGCTTCATCGCTGCGCCGGACTTCTGGCAGATCAAGGGCGACGCCGGGAACATCGTCTGGGACATGGAGCGCTACAAGTTCTTCCTGGAGGGGACGGAGTTTCCGAGCATCCATCCCTCCCTTCAGCGCCAGTCGACGCTGAACATGAACTACGGGCTCTACGAGGTGGTTCCAGGCTTCTACCAGGTTCGCGGCTTCGACCTGGCCAACATCACCTTCGTGAAGGGAGAGACCGGCTGGATCGTCTTCGATCCGTTGACCGCGCCCGAGACGGCCGCCGCGGCGAAGAAGCTGGTCGACGAGCATCTCGGCGAGCGACCCGTGGTCGCCGTCGTCTACTCCCACTCCCACGTCGACCACTGGGGGGGCGTTCGCGGCATCGTCGACGAGGCGGATGTGCGGGCGGGCAAGGTCCAGATCATCGCACCGCGTGCATTCATGGAGTTCGCGGTCTCCGAGAACGTCTACGCGGGCAACGCCATGAACCGGCGCGTCATGTACCAGTACGGCGTGCTGCTGCCCGCCAGCCCCTTCGGCCACGCGGGCCAGGGCCTGGCGCAGAACGTCGCCAACGGTAGTACCGGCCTGATTCAGCCCACGCGCATCATCGAGAAGCACACCGAGGCGCTGACGGTGGACGGCGTGAAGATGGAGTTCCTCAACACGCCCTTTACCGAAGCGCCATCCGAGATGCACACCTGGTTCCCGGAGTCGAAGGTCTTCTGGGCCGCCGAGAACATCACGGGAACCTTCCACAACATCTATACCCTGCGTGGCGCCCAGGTGCGGGACCCGCTCGCGTG
>CAZLBF010000139.1:0-15120 GCA_964557495.1 uncultured Myxococcales bacterium
GCGCGCAGCGAGGCGCTTCATCTCGAGCAGACCGTAGAGCTTCCGCGCGATGCGGTACACGACCGTGAGGTCGAGCGCGAGATCCTGGCGCGGGTGGAGTCGATCGAGCCGGATCCCGAGGCGGGCTTCCGCGCGGTCATCGCCTACCCGGTCGCGACCACGGCGTGGGACCCGGCACAGCTACTGAATCTGCTCTTCGGGAACAGCTCGCTTCAACCCGACGTCGAACTCGTCGACGTGGAGCTCGCGCCGTCGTTGCTCGACGCGCTCGGGGGACCGCGCTTCGGAATCGATGGCTGGCGCAAGGGGACGGGCGTCGAGGGACGCGCGCTCACCTGCACCGCGCTCAAGCCGATGGGCCTTGGCCCGGACGCCCTCGCCGACCTCGCCCGCACGTTCGCCCGAGCCGGACTCGACGTGATCAAGGATGATCACGGACTCGCCGACCATCCCTTCTGCCGCTTCGAGGATCGCGTGCGCGCCTGCCAGAGCGCGATCGACTCGGTCGCGGCCGAGACCGGCCACCGCGCGCTCTACGTCCCGAACCTGACGGGTACGCCGCCGGCCATCTTTCGACAGCTCGAGCTGGCGGCCGACGTCGGAGTGGGTGCGGCAATGCTGAGCCCGATGCTGGTCGGGCTTCCGTTGCTCTTCGAGCTCGCGCGCGCGAGGAGCCCGTTGCCGCTGATCGGCCACCCCTCGCTCGCTGGGGTGCAGCGGATCGCGGCCCCGGTGCTGCTCGGCACGCTGTTTCGGGCATTCGGGGCCGACGCCGTGATCTATCCGCACTTCGGTGGACGCTTCAGCTACCCCGAGGTGGTCTGCCACGACCTCGCGGAGCGTCTGCGGGCACCCTGCCGCTCACTCCGGCCTGCGCTTCCGATCGCGGCGGGCGGCATGTCGGTCGAGCGCGTGCCGGAGCTGCTCGGCTTCTACGGCTCGGACACGATGCTGCTGATCGGAGGCAGCCTCTACCGCGCCGGGCCCGCGCTGCTGGACCGCAGCCGCGAGTTCGTCGACGCAGTCAAGCGCGCGAGCGGGGAGAGACCGTGAATCCGGTGATCCGGCAGCGCGCCCCCTTCCGCTGGGACGGCATCGAGGTCGAGCCGTACAAGCGCGAGGGAACGCACTTTCGCGACGTCTCGCGGCAGGTCCTGTTCGGAGCGGAGGCGGGGCTGGCCTGCGAGCTCCGCTACTTCGAGGTCGACTGCGGCGGCCACTCGACGCTCGAACGCCACGAGCACGTGCACGCCATCGTGATCCTCCGCGGCGCTGGCCGCGTCCTGGTGGGCACACAGATCTACGACGTCGAGCCGTTCGACCTGGTGCGCGTCCCGCCGCAGACCTGGCATCAGCTCCGCGCGGACCCGGAGCACCCACTCGGCTTCCTCTGCCTGGTCGACGCCAAACGCGACGCCCCCTCCCGCCCGACCAAAGAGCAGCTCGAAGCGCTCCGCACCACCCCCGAGCTCGCCACCTTCATCAAGACCTGACCGGGTAACGGCGGCGGCGGACCGAGAACGCCCGGAGAGCCATGCAAGCGCCGCGGCAGCGGCGCGCGCAGCGAGGCGCAGCCGAGCGAAGCCCGGCAGGCCGGCTCCGCCGGCCGATACCCGGCCAGACTAGATCCAGTCGAGCTCGAGGGGGAGTGAGGTCACGCCGCGGAACACGATGCTCGGGTGGAGCGGCAGCGGCTCGTCGTCGATGCGGCGGAAGCCGCGGGTATGGTCGAGCAGGGCTCCGAGTGCGACCCGGGCCTCGAGGCGAGCGAGGTTCGCACCGAGACAGAAGTGCTGCCCGAAGCCGAACCCGAGGTGCCGGTTGTCCTTGCGCCCGATGTCGAAGACCTCCGGGGCACTGAAGACCGCCTCGTCGCGGTTCGCGGAGCCGAGCCAGTTGATCACGATCTGGTCCGCGTCGATCTTCACGCCGTCGATCTCCAGGTCGCGCGTCGCGCGCCGCGGGTCGAGCTGAACTGGCGAGCCGAAGCGCATCACCTCCTCGACCGCGGTCGGCAGGAGCGCGCGATCTGCGCGGAGGCGCTCCAGCTGCTCGGGGTGATCCAGGAGCGCGAGGACCGCGGATCCGATCAGGGTGGTCGTGGTCTCGTTCCCGGCGACCAGGAGCAGGATCAGCATCTGGAGCAGCTCGTTGAACTCGAGCTTCGAGCCCTCCTCCTCGGCCACGACGAGGCCCGAGAGCAGGTCCTCGCGAGGCTCGACGCGCCTCTGCTCCGCGAGCGGACGGAAGTACGCTCGCATCTGCTGGATGACGTCCCGCTGCTTCTGGATCTGTTCGTCGGTCGGAGGAACCAGCAGGCCCGAGCCCAGGTTCTCGACGGCGGCATCCGACCAGACCTTGAACAGCGCCCGGTCCTCCGTCGGAATGCCGATGATCTCCGCGATCGCGATCACCGGCAGCGGATAGGCGAGCGCCTCCACCAGATCGACGCTCCCGTCGCGCATGGCCTCGTCGAGCAACTCGTGGGCGACCTCGACGAGCCGCGGCTCGAGCTTCCGGATGATGCGCGGCGTGAACGCCTGGCTCACGAGGCTGCGGAGCCGCGTGTGCTCCGGAGGATCGGTGCCGATCATGCTCGGAATGAAATCCTCGTCGGCCGGCAGGTTCGGCGGCGGAGGGAAGACGCTCGACCAGGTCGCGGGGTCCTTCAGGATCGCCTGGCAGTCCGCGAAGCGGAACACCGACGTGACCGGGAAGGCTGCGTGCTTGAAGACGGGCTGCTCGCGTCGCGCGCGCGCGTAGAGCGGATAGGGGTCGCGCCGGGTCGCCTCGTCGAAGGGGTTGAAGTCGAACGTGCTGGTCATGAGATAGAACTCTCCCGCAAGGGCCCCACAATCCCGATCCGCTGGCCATGATAGAGGCCCTGCCGCTCGTGCGCAGCCGCCCGCGGGCGGGCGCCGGGACGGGTACCCCATGTCGGCTCTCCTGCCCAGCCCCTGGGCAGGCACTGTCTCGCGGCTGTGCAGACCGGCGCCCGCGCGCGCACCGACCGGCCCCAGAGGTCGGCACGCGGCTTGCTTTAGTGAGGTTCGGCAATCGGGGGAGGCCATCCGTGTACGTGCACGTGCTCCAGTTCAAGAGCTCGTCGGAGCTGTCTTGGGCCATGAGACGGCTCATGGACTCGGCCTGGGTGGAGGACTGCCTGGCCGAGCCGGAGGCGCTGCGGCTCCGCTTTCGCGCGCCGACCGACATCGCCGCCGACATGCTGGAGCGGATCTACCGGAACGGGGGCTTGACCTGGGCCTCCCGATACAGGCTCGGGACCGACTCGGACTGAGGAAGAATCTCTCAGTGATTGTAGAGAGTTAGGATCCCTTTCTGCATCCCGAGCCGCGGGCTCGCGCCCCCGCGCGAGCCGCCGGGCTCGGGGGGACTTGACACCAGGCCCCCCTGTCGGGTTATGCTTCCCCTGCGCTTGTGGAGGCTTTGAAGGGAGCCTCCAGATGAACCATGACCGCGACTCGGTCCCCCGGCCTAGCCGGAGCACTTGGCTTTGGACGCTCGTCCTCGCGACCGCCTGCCTCTACATCTCCGGGGTGAGCGGGAGCGCCATTGCAGAACGGGCTACGGGCGACGGATACGCCAACTGTGCGGCGACATCGTGCCTCGAGTCGGAGCAGGCCTATGCGGCCTACCTGGAGCCGACCGAGCCCGAGCTGCCGTGGAGCGAGGTTCGCTCCGTGCGTTTCGAGAACGGTGAGGTGGTGGTCCGGCTCAACGAGGATGAGGAATCCAACCTGTTGGCCGCGCTCGAGTAGCCACGGGGAGACTGATCGGGACAACGAGGTCTACGACGCGGTGAAGGGCGACCGCCGGCCGTTCATCGCTAGCGCAAAGGAATTCGGGAGCGCGGCGCGCCCCGCAGGCTGAGCGAGCGCCGCCGCGCCAGACACTTCTGGCGGCCGTGGGCGGGGAGCGACGCGAGTCGCTCCCCGCCCTCCTATTTGGCGCTACACTCTCGCGCCCGGCATGGCGGCGCCGGGCTGTCTTGCAGAAGGGCTTGCGGCGGAACGCACGCCCACTTCGGCTCTGCGGCGAGCGGAGGAATCGGTTGAATGAGTGCCCCCAGGGACAGAAGCACGTTCGAGCGGCTCCAGCAGCTCGTCTCGGAGCGGATCCTGGTCTTCGAGGGGCCCAAGGGAACGGCGATCCAGGCGGCCGGCCTCGAGGAGGCGGACTTCCGCGGAACGCGGTTCGCCGATCACCCGAGAGACCTGAAGGGAAACACCGACGCCGTCTCGCTGATCCGTCCGCAGGTGGTGCTCGATATCCACCGCGCCTACCTCGAGGCGGGAGCCGACATCGTCACGACCAACACCTTCACGGCCAGCTCGATCTCGCAGGCGGACTACGCACTCGGGGACCTCTCCTACGAGATGAACCGGGCCTCCGCCGAGATCGCCCGCCGGGCGACCGCGGAGTGGACCTCGCCCGAGAAGCCTCGCTTCGCCGCCGGGTCGCTCGGGCCGCTCAACAAGACCCTGTCGCTCTCGCCGGACGTGAACGACCCGTCCTACCGGGCGATCAGCTTCGATGAGGCGAGGACCTCCTACGCCGAGCAGGTGCGCGGGCTGGTGGACGGCGGCAGCGAGATCCTGCTGCTCGAGACCATCTTCGACACGCTGAACGCCAAGGCCGCGATCGTCGCCATCGAGGAGGTCTTCGAGGAGCGGGGCATCCGCCTGCCACTGTGCATCTCGGGAACGATCGTCGACCGCTCAGGGCGCACGCTCTCGGGCCAGACCCTCGATGCCTTCTGGATCTCGGTCGAGCACGCCAGGCCCTTCAGCGTGGGCCTCAACTGCTCGCTCGGCGCGACCGAGATGACGCCCCACCTGGAGGAGCTCGCGCGCATCAGCCCGATTCCGGTGAGCTGCTACCCCAACGCGGGACTTCCCAACGCGTTCGGCGGGTACGACGAGGCGCCCGAAACGACGGCGCGCCTGATCCGCGAGTTCGCGGAGAACGGGTGGGTGAACCTCGTCGGGGGCTGCTGCGGAACGACACCGGATCACATCCGGGCGATCGCCGAGGCGGTGGCCGGCCTGCCCCCCCGCGAGCTCCCCGAAGAGCCCGAGCGCTTCAGCCGCTACTCCGGCCTCGAGCCGCTCGTGGTACGCCCCGACACGAACTTCGTCATGATCGGGGAGCGCACGAACGTGACCGGCTCGCGCCGCTTCCTGAAACTGATCCGGGAGGGGGACCACCAGTCGGCGCTCGCAGTGGCGCTCGAGCAGGTGCGCGGCGGCGCCAACCTGATCGACGTGAACATGGACGAGGCGATGCTCGACTCCGAGCAGGCCATGGCGACCTTCCTGAACCTGATCGCGACCGAGCCCGACATCGCACGCGTGCCGATCATCGTCGACAGCTCGCGCTGGTCGGTGATCCAGGCGGGGCTGCGCGCGGTGCAGGGCAAGTCGATCGTCAACTCGATCAGCCTGAAGGAGGGGGAGGAGCCCTTCCTGGCGCAGGCGCGCGAGGCGCGCCGCTTCGGCGCGGCCGTGATCGTGATGGCGTTCGACGAGACGGGCCAGGCCGAGACGACCGAGCATAAGGTCCAGATCTGCGAGCGCGCCTACAAGCTGCTGACCGAGCAGGCGGGCTTCCCCCCCGAGGACGTGATCTTCGATCCCAATATCTTTCCGGTAGGGACCGGGATCGAGGAGCACTCGAAGTACGCGGTCGCGTTCATCGAGGCGATTCCCCTCATCAAGCAGCTCTGCCCGGGCGCCAAGATCTCTGGAGGGGTCAGCAATCTGTCGTTCTCGTTCCGCGGCAACAATGCCGTGCGCGAGGCCATGCACGGGGCGTTCCTCTACCACGCGATCAAGGCCGGCATGGACATGGGGATCGTGAACGCCGGCCAGCTCGTGGCCTACGAGGACATTCCAGCCGATCTGCTCGAGCGGATCGAGGATGTGCTCTTCGACCGGCGAGCCGACGCCACCGAGCGGCTGATCGAGGTCGCGGAAACGGTCAAGGGGACGACGACCGGCCCCACGATCGATCTCTCCTGGCGGGACGCCCCCGTCGAGGATCGCCTGGCGCACGCGGTCGTCCACGGGACGATCGAGTTCATCGACGAGGACACCGAGGAGGCGCGCCAGCAGGCGGAGCGACCCCTCCACGTGATCGAGGGCCCGCTCATGGCCGGCATGTCGATCGTCGGCGACCGCTTCGGATCGGGGAAGATGTTCCTGCCGCAGGTCGTGAAGAGCGCCCGCGTGATGAAGCGAGCCGTGGCCTACCTGGAGCCGTTCCTGGAGCGGGAGAAGCACGAGTCGGAAGCGCGTGCGCCCCGGGCGAAGATCGTCATGGCGACGGTCAAGGGAGACGTGCACGACATCGGCAAGAACATCGTCGGCGTGGTCCTCCAGTGCAACAACTACGAGGTGATCGACCTGGGCGTGATGGTGCCGGCCGACCAGATCCTCGAGGCGGCGCGCCGGGAGCAGGCCAATCTGATCGGCCTCTCCGGCCTGATCACGCCGTCACTCGACGAGATGGTCCACGTCGCGAAGGAGCTTCAACGGCAGGAGTTCCAGACTCCGCTCCTGGTCGGCGGTGCGACGACGAGCAAGCAGCACACCGCGGTGAAGATCGCGCCCGAGTACGACGCCCCGACGCTGCACGTCCTCGACGCATCGCGGTCGGTGGGCGCCGTGGCCGAGATTCTCGACCCGGGCCGCTCGCCAGAGGTGATCCAGGCGAACGCGAGGGAGCAGGAGCGTCTACGGAAGATTCACGCGCTGAAGAGCGAGAAGCCGCTGCTCTCGTATGCGGATGCACTCGACCGGAGACTCGAGATCGACTGGCGTGCGGAGGACATCCCCGCGCCCGAGTTCCTGGGGCGTCGCGTCGTGGAGGACGTGTCTCTCGAGGAGATCTCCCGCTACATCGACTGGACGTTCTTCTTCACTGCGTGGGAGCTCAAGGGCAGGTTCCCGAAGATCCTCGACCACCCGCGCTACGGCGAGGCGGCGCGCGAGCTCTACGAGCACGGCCAGCGACTCCTGCAGCGCATCGTCGACGAGCGCCTGCTCCAGGCACGGGGCGTCTACGGCTTCTGGCCCGCCGCGCGGGAGGGGGACGACATCGTGCTCTACAGCGACGCGTCGCGAGCGCGGGAGCGCGCGCGCTTCCACGCGCTTCGCCAGCAGCGAAGCTCTGGCGACGAGCCGACGCTCTCGCTGGCCGACTTCGTCGCGCCCGCCGAGGCCGGCCTGCCGGACCATATCGGCGCGTTCGCGGTCACGACGGGAATTGGTGCCAGCGAGCTCGCGGCGCAGTTCGAGCGGGAGCACGACGACTACGCCGCGATCATGGTCAAGGCGCTCGCCGACCGGCTCGCGGAGGCGCTTGCCGAACTCCTGCACCAGCGCGCTCGGCGCGAGTGGGGCTACGGCCGGGACGAGGAACACTCGAACGAGGACCTGATCGCAGAGCGGTACCGCGGAATCCGGCCGGCGTTCGGCTATCCCGCCTGCCCCGACCACACCGAGAAGTGGACGCTCTTCGAGCTTCTCGACGCCCCGTCGGTGGGGATCGACCTGACCGAGAACCTCGCGATGACGCCCGCGGCCAGCGTGAGCGGCATCTATCTGGCCCACCCGCGGGCGCGCTACTTCTCGCTGGGCCGGATCGGCCGCGATCAGGTCGAGGCCTATGCCCGCCGCAAGGGAATGAGCACGGCCGAGGCCGAGCGCTGGCTCGCCCCGAACCTCGGCTACTCCCCCGAATAGGCGCGCTTCTTTACTTTCGTATTATCTTCGTATAGACTACGAAGTCGCCAACCGCGCGAGACCCCCGATGGCGCACTCCCTGCGCTTCCGGGCTCCGATTCGGGGCCGCGGAACCCAGACCGATCTGCCGAACCGCTTCGAGGCGCTCTCCGTGGAGCCGGACCCCGAGACCGGATTCGAGGAGGAGAGCGCGCCCGGACCCAGGACGCGCTACCTGCGCGACCCGTCCCGGTCGATCCTGTCGCGCAATCAGAGCCCCGACGTCGGCTTCGACGTCAGCCTCAACCCCTACCGCGGCTGCGAGCACGGCTGCAGCTACTGCTACGCGAGGCCCTCTCACGAGTACCTCGGCTTCAGCGCCGGTCTCGACTTCGAGACCCGCATCCTGGTCAAGCGGAACGCGCCGGCACTGCTGCGAAGAGAGCTGTCGGCGCCGCGCTGGTGCCCCCGGGCCATCGCCATGTCGGGGGTCACCGATCCCTACCAGCCCGTGGAGCGGAAGCTCGAGATCACACGCGGCTGCCTCGAGGTGCTGGCCGAGCTTCGCAATCCGGTCGCCGTGATCACCAAGAGCCGGCTGGTGGAGCGCGACATCGACGTGCTCGGCGAGCTTGCCGAGCATGGCGCGGTCTCGGTGACGTTGTCCCTCACGACGCTCGACGACTCGCTGGCACGCGTGATGGAGCCGCGCGCCCCGCAGCCCGGCGCGCGTCTGGCCGCGGTGAGGGCGCTCGCCGAAGCGCGCATCCCGGTCGGCGTGAACGTGGCGCCGGTGATCCCGGGCCTCAACGATCACGAGATTCCGCGCGTCGTCGACGCCGCCGCAGAGGCGGGCGCCGGCTGGGCGGGGTTCGTGATGCTCCGCCTGCCGTACGGCGTCAAGGAGATCGTAGAGCGCTGGCTCGAGGACCACTTCCCCGAGCGCAAGGCTAAGGTGCTGAGCCGGATCCGCCAGGTGCGAGACGGAAAGCTCAACGACTCGACGTTCCGGCAGCGCATGCGCGGCGTCGGGCCCTTCGCCCGCCAGATCCGCGAGCTGCTCGCCGCGTCGTGCCGCCGGCACGACCTGGCGTCGCAGGGACCGGAGCTCTCCACCGCCGCCTTCCGTCGCCCGCTGCGAGCACAGCTCGACCTCTTCGAACGCCTCTGACGGAGCGCCGCCGACACGGCGCACCGGAGGGATGGGCGGTAGTCTCTGGCGATGGATCGGGACTGGCAGCTGCCCGAGCGCGACGTGACTCCCGAGTCGGTGTTCCTGAGCCGTCGCGAGATCCTGGCGCGCGGGGGCGGAGCGCTGGCCGTCGGAGCGGGCCTGAGTCTGCCGGGACCCTGGCAGCCTGCGCGCGCGGCCGAGGGTCGACCCTACCCGGCGCAGCGCAACGCCGAGCTCTCCGTGGATCTGCCGCTCACCGACGAGGCGGTCGCGGCCGCCTACAACAACTTCTACGAGTTCGGCGACGACAAGCGGATCTCCCGCCGCGCGCAGTCTCTCGAGCTCGACCCCTGGTCGATCGAGATCGGCGGCTTGGTCGAGCGCCCGACGACGATCGCCTTCGAAGACCTGGAGCGGCGCTTCCCGCTCGAGGAGCGCGTCTACCGCTTCCGCTGCGTCGAGACCTGGGCCATGGTCGTGCCCTGGACCGGCTTTCGCGTCGCGGCGCTGCTCGACTGGGTCGGCGTGAAGCCGGAGGCCCGCTACGTGCGCTTGGAGACCTTCCACCGGCCCACACAGGCACTCGGCCAGCTGCTCAGCTTCTGGTACCCGTGGCCCTACAGCGAGGGACTCACGCTCGCGGAGGCGCGCAACGACCTCGCGATGCTCGTGACCGGCGTGTACGGGAAGCCGCTCCCGAAGCAGCACGGCGCGCCGCTGCGCCTGATCGTGCCCTGGAAGTACGGGTTCAAGAGCATCAAGTCGATCGTGCGCATCGACCTGGTCAAGGAGCGGCCGAAGACGTTCTGGAACAGCGCCGCGCCCGACGAGTACGGCTTCTTCGCGAACGTGGATCCGCTGGTGCCCCACCCGCGCTGGTCGCAGGCGACCGAGAAGCTGCTCGGGAGCGAAGAGCGCCAGTCGACCCTGCCCTACAACGGCTACGGAAAGTGGGTGGCGGATCTCTACCGCGACCGGCGCGAGCCGTAGCCCGAGTCCGTTCTTGATCCACCCCCACCTGCTCGTGCGCGACCTCCTGGCCGGGATCTTCATCGCCGCCGTGCGCGCCGAGCCGGAGGCCGACGGGCTGCTCGTCGAGCTCGAGCGCTGGGCCGAGGGAAACGGGGCGGGAGCCAAGCTGGCGGCCCTTCGCACCGAGGAGGGCACCGCGCTCTTCGAGCCGAGCGGGCAGCTGGCCCAGAGCTTCGAGCCGTTCGCTCCCTACCTGCGGGACCGGGCGCAGCGCTTCAGCGCCGCCCGCGCCTGGATTCGCGAGGACGGGGCCGAGCAGGACGTGTTCGAGTGCGCCCGGTCGGCCTGGGACGCCGGGCTCTTCTTCGAGATCCACGAGCTGCTCGAGCCGGTCTGGGCCGCCGAGCAGGGTCCGGAGCGCCAGGCGCTGCAGGGCTTGATCATGGCGGCGGTCGGCATGCACCACCTGTGCGAGGGCAACCGGGCGGGAGCGCAGGACCTGCTTTGCGCCGCGGCCGGATGTCTGTCGAGCGCGCCCGAGACGCGGGGCCTCGACCTGGAGCGCTTCGCCGGAGATCTGGCCGGGCTGGCCTCGCGCGTCGAGGAGGGCTGGAGCGGGACGGCCGAAGACCTCGAGAGCGTCCCGCACCTGGAGCGGCGCAGCCCCGACTGATCCGCCACTCCGCCTTTGTTAACCTGTTCCCATGCCCGATCAGCCCTGGATCCTGCGGACCTACTCCGGTCACTCGACCGCCGAGGCGTCCAACCGCCTCTACCGGCAGAACCTGGCCAAGGGGCAGACCGGGCTCTCGATCGCCTTCGACCTGCCTACCCAGACGGGCTACGACGCGGATCACGCGCTCGCGCGCGGCGAGGGGGGCAAGGTGGGCGTGCCGATTGGCTCGCTCGACGACCTCGACGCGCTCCTGGCCGAGATCCCGCTCGACCGCATGAACACGTCGATGACGATCAACGCCACCGCCCCCTGGCTGCTCGCGCTCTACATCGCCGTGGCCGAGCGGCGAGGGATCGAGCGCGGTCTGCTGCGAGGGACCACGCAGAACGACATCGTCAAGGAGTACCTGTCGCGCGGGACCCACATCTACCCGCCGCAGGCCTCGATGCGTCTGACCACCGACATCGTCGAGTTCACGGTCGACGAGGTCCCAAAATGGAACCCGATCAACATCAGCTCGTACCACCTTCAGGAGGTCGGTGCGACGCCGGTGCAGGAGATCGCCTTCGCGCTCGCGAACGCCATGGCCGTGCTCGACGGGGTGGACGTGCCGAGCGACAAGCTCCCCGCCGTGGTCGGAAGGATCTCGTTCTTCTGCAACGCGGGCATCCGCCTCATCGAAGAGATGTGCAAGATGCGCGCGTTCACGCGGCTCTGGGACAGGATCACCGCCGAGCGCTACGGCGTCGAGGATCCCAAGCTGCGCCGCTTCCGCTACGGCGTCCAGGTGAACTCCCTCGGGCTGACGGAGGCGCAGCCCGAGAACAACGTCGCGCGCATCGTGCTCGAGGCGCTCGCGGTGATCCTCTCGAAGGGAGCGCGCACACGCTCGCTGCAGCTTCCCGCCTGGAACGAGGCGCTCGGCCTGCCGCGCCCCTGGGACCAGCAGCTCTCGCTCCGCATCCAGCAGATCCTGGCGTACGAGACGGACCTGCTCGAGTACGACGACCTGTTCGACGGCTCCCCCGTGATCGAGGCCAAGGTGCGCGAGATCGAGGAGCAGGCGCTGCAGGAGGTCGAGCGCGTACAGGAGATCGGGGGCGCCGTGGCCGCCGTCGAGTCGGGCTACATGAAGCGTGCGCTGGTGGAGTCGAACGCGGCTCGCGTGCGCGCGATCGAGGCGGGCGAGCGGGCGGTGATCGGGGTGAACCGCTACGAGGAGACCGAGGATTCCCCGCTGGTGCAGAACCTCGCGTCGAGCATCCTCTCGGTAGAGGAGTCGGCTGAGCGGGAGCAGATCGAGCGGCTCGAGGCCCACCGCGCGCGACGCAACGCGCAGGAGGTCGAGGCGGCCCTCGCCCACCTGCGCGAGGTCGTAGCCGACGGCGGCAACGTGATGCCGCCCTCGATTCGCTGCGCGCACGCCGGCGTCACAACCGGCGAGTGGGCCGACGCGCTGCGCGCGCTCTTCGGCGAGTATCGCGCGCCGACCGGCGTCGAGGCGCCGGTCGCCTCAGTGCGCGGCGACGGCTCGCTCGAGGTGCTGCGCGAACGCGTGGACTCCATCTCCCGAACGCTCGGACGGCGGCTCAAGCTGCTGGTCGGCAAGCCGGGCCTCGACGGACACTCGAGCGGCGCCGAGCAGATCGCGCTCCAGGCGCGCGACGCGGGCTTCGAGGTGGTCTACGAGGGCATTCGCGCGACGCCCCAGGCGATCGCGACGTCGGCCGAGCAGGAGGGCGTGCACCTCGTGGGCCTGTCGATCCTGTCGGGCTCGCACCTGACGTTGGTGCCCGAGGTCGTCGAGCGCGTGCGCGTCCCGGTCGTCGTCGGTGGCATCATCCCGCAGGACGACGCGCAGAAGCTCCTCGACAACGGCGTCGCCGCCGTCTACACGCCGCGCGACTTTGACATCCGGCGCATCGTCGGCGAGATGATCGAAATCGCGGCACGCGCGCACGGCGTTGACTGAGCGAGATCTCGAGCAACTCGCGGCCGGCGTGCTCGAGGCCGAAACCTCGGCGCTCGCCGACGCGCTGGCCCTGGTCGAGGACTCCCGCCCCGATTTCGTTCCCCCGCAGCGCACGCTGCTCGGCGCGCTCGAGTCTCGAACTCCCGAGAGCCACACCGTGGTCGGACTGACCGGAGCGCCGGGAGTCGGAAAGTCGACGCTCGCCGGCGCCCTGATCGGCCACTGGACGGATCGAGGTCTCGGCGTCGGCGTGACCGCCGTCGACCCGAGCAGTCGGGCGTCGGGGGGCGCGCTGCTGGGCGACCGCGCGCGGCTGCGCATCGAGCCGCACGCACCGGTCTTCGTGCGCTCGATGGCCGCGCGGGATCAGCTCGGGGGGCTGGCGCCCGCGACGCGCGCCGCGGTGGTCGTGCTGCGCGCGGCGTTTCCCTGGACGCTCGTCGAGACGGTGGGCGTCGGTCAATCCGAGATCGACGTCGACAGCGTCGCCGACTCGGTCGCACTCGTGCTTCAGCCCGGCTCGGGCGACACCCTGCAGTTCATGAAGGCCGGGATCCTGGAGATTCCCGACCTGCTCGTGGTGCACAAGTGGGACCTCGGCGCGGCCGCCGAACGCACGCGCGCGGACCTGAGCCTGATCCTGCGCGCCGACGCGGCCGAGCACGCGGGCTGGGAGCCGCCGATCATCGGCGCGAGCGCCGCGACCGGGTTCGGCGTCGACACGCTCGCAGAGGCGTTCGAGGAGCACCGCGCGCATCTGGATCGGAGCGGGACGCTCGCGACCCGGCGCGCCCGGAGCCGCGTCGAGTGGGCGCTCGAGCTCTTCGTGCGGCGCTACGGGACGCTCGGCCTGGGTCGCGTGGGCGGGCGCGCCGCCGCAGAGGCGCGCGTGCGGGATGCGCCCGGGTCGGCGCTCGACGCCTTCAGCGACCTCGCCACTCAAGCAGGACTTGAGCCTGATCGGGCCTGAGCTCGAGCGTCCCGACCAGCGCCTCGTAGTCGGTGAGGCTCCGCCACGGAATGCCCGCCTCGTCGAAGGCGCGCGCGGCGTCGGGAAAGCTCCAGGTCACGATCGAGTGAACGCCGATCACCTTGCCCCCCTCCTCCTCGAGGGCCCGGGCTGCCGACAGGGCGCTCCCCCCGTAGGAGAGGAGATCCTCGATCACGACGACCCGCTCCCCGGCGAGCGGCCTTCCCTCGACGCGCTTCTGCCTTCCGTGATCCTTGGCCTCGCCGCGCACGTAGACCATCGGAAGGTCGCGGCGCTCCGCGACCCAGGCCGCCCAGGCGATTCCCGCCGTGGCGGTCCCGGCGATCACCTCGGCGTCGGCAAAGTGCTCTAGGGTGGCGTCGGCGAGCGCATCGGCGATGCGCGCGCGCACCGACGGAAACGAGATCACGCGTCGGTTGTCGCAGTAGACGGGGGCGCGCACGCCCGACGACCAGGTGAACCAGTCGTCCGGGTCGGGACGCACCTCGACGGCACCGACCTCGACCAGCAGCTTGGCGACCCCGCGCGGCGTCACCGCGAGCGTCCTTCCCAGATCGGCTCCGCGACGTTCGCGCGGCGGTTCACCACGCGCGCCATCACGAACAGCAGATCGGAGAGCCGATTCAGGTACGCGAGCACCGCGTCGGCCACCGGCTCGCGCTCCGCCAGGGCGACGACGCGACGCTCGGCGCGGCGCGCCACGGTGCGGGCGAGGTGCAGCTGCGCCGCAGTGGGGTCCCCGCCCGGAAGCACGAAGTTCCGGAGCGGCTCGAGCTCCCGCTCGAGCGCGTCGATCCAGCGCTCCAGGCGCTCGACGTCCACGGCCTGGATGCGCCGCACTTCCTTCCCGCTCTGCTCGCGCCCCTCGACGTCGGGCGTCGCGAGCTCGCCCCCCAGATCGAAGAGCCCGAGCTGTAGCTCGCTCAGCATCTCCCGGAGGTCCTCCTCCTCGGTCTCGGCGCCCGCGACCCCGATTGCCGCATTGAGCTCGTCGACGGCGCCGTAGCTCTCGACGCGCAGCGCATCCTTGCGGACGCGCTCCCCTCCGAACAGCGAGGTCTCGCCGGCGTCGCCCCCTCGCGTGTAGACCTTCACATCGTCCACTATACCGTCTGGAGCGCAGCGGCCGGAGGGACCTCGAGTGAGCCCAGCAGTTCGGAGACAGGATGGCAGGATCGAGGTCGAGACCTCCCGGCTGCGCCTGCGCCTCGACCTGGAGGCGCTCGAGTTCGAGCTCTGCTCCGCCGACGCTGCCACGCGCCTGGTCGGCTGCCGACCCTGCGTGCGACTCGGCGCCCGCGAGCTGTACGGGCGCGAGGCGACCCTCGACGGGTTCGAGGAGATCGACTCGCCGCTCGGCCCCGCCACGCGGCTGCGGCTGCGCGCGAGCAGCGACGCGGGCCTCGACCTGGAGCTCGACCTCGAGGTGGGAGAGGACTGGCCGGGTATCGTCGCGGCGCTCGCGGTCCGCAGTCGAGCGGACGCCCCGGTCCGCCTGACCGCTCTCGAGCCGCTCGGGTGTACCGGCGTGACGCTTCCGGGCGACCCCGCTGCGCTGCGCTTCTACCGCATGGGCTACCAGTCGTGGTC
>CAZLBF010000140.1:0-15450 GCA_964557495.1 uncultured Myxococcales bacterium
GCGGTCCAGCTGACCGGAGGGCCCGTTGCGGTTCGTGAGCGGCCACTGGCCGACATCCGCGCGCATGCGCTCCACCGCCCGGGCGAGTCGCTCCGACTCGCTCCTCGCCTGCTCGATGCGCCCGTCGTCGACGTAGCGGACGACGAACGGCGAGAGCATCCCGGCCAGGATTGCCAGGATGGCAAATGCGATGATGATCTCGGCCAGTCTGAACGCCGGCGCCCACTGGCCCGAGCCCCGAATCTTCACGAGAGTCCCCACCTCGATCTCGAGCGATCCGTTACGAGGTCCGTATCGGCCCCGATCCCGGCTCGCTTCAGTGGCGGGCAGCGCCCGCCTGCCGGCTAGGAGCTGAAGAGCTCGGGCCAGACCCGGCGCGCCAGGTCGGTCTGCAGCCAGCCCTCCGGGTCGCACTTGCGCCTGAGCTCGTCGAAGCGGCGCAGGTTCTCTGCGGGATAGGAGCGGGCCAGCTGGTCCGGCGTCAGCGTCGAGTCCTTCGCGAAGTAGAAGCGGCCGCCCGCGTCGATCGCGAGGTCCTGGATCTCGCGCGCGAGCGCCCAGAGCTCCGTGCGCCGCTTCGCCGGGAAGTCCATGGCCAGCGAGTAGCCATCGAGACCGTGCGAGAGCAGGAAACGGTCCGCGCGGTGCTTCTTGAACACCACCAGGTGCGGCGGCAGGCCGCGGCGCCGCGCGAGACGGAGGATCTCGTCGAAGGCGTCGACCGCGCTATCGCGCGGCACGAAGGGCTGCACCTGGATCAGCCCGGCCCGGCCGTAGGAGCGGTTGAAGCCGGGAGCGTAGTCGAGCAGGAAGCCGAACTCGCTGTGCCGCCAGCGGTGTGCCGCACGCGGATCGAGGCGGTGCGAGAGCTGCTTCCCGAAGTTGACCCAGCGCATGGCCGGCCTCGTCTGGAGCAGGCGCAGCACACGCCAGAGCTCGCTGCGAGGCAGCACGCCCAGCATGCGCGGCGGCAGATCCTGGGCCTCGGGCCGCAGGCTCGAGGCGGGGTCCGGATCTTCACCCTCGGCCAGGTAGTCCGCCCGGTGGATTACCCCCCGGCCGATCGCACTCTCGGGAGCCAGGCCGTCGCACCAGCCGACGAGGTAGTCGGCGTCCCCGACGTGGGCGTCGAAGGCCTCGACCATCTCCGCGATGGATCCGACCGAAATGGCGCGCACGTTGAGGTAGCCCGAGTGCACGCGCTTGAGCCGCAGCCGGATGCGCGTGATGCAGCCGAGCATGCCGAAGCCCCCGACGACGCCGGAGAAGATCTCGCTGTTGTGCTCCGGTCCGCAGCGCAGCCGCTCGCCGCTCGGCAGCAGCAGCTCGAGCTCTTCGATCTGATCCCCCGTCGGCCCCGCCCGGAAGCAGTTCTTGCCGTGCGCGTTCATGGCGACGATCCCGCCGAGCGTCGCGAAACTCGTGCCCGGAACCACAGCAGGCCAGTAGCCTTCGGGGAGCGTTCGGCGCCAGAGGCGGTCGATCGTGACGCCCGGCTGCACCTCCGCAACACCGCGCTCTGGATCCCAGGACTCGATCCGGTCGAGCGCCGTCAGGTCCAGCACGGCGCCGCCGCTATTCAGCGCCGCGTCGCCGTAGCTGCGGCCCGCGCCGCGCAGCGCGAGGCTCCGGATCGATCCCCGCTCGCGCTGGAAGATCTCCTCCAGCTCGTCGCCGCTGCGCGGCCGCAGAACCCGGGAGACCCCGGTCTGCGCGCCACCGAAGCCGGCGAGCCGCTCGAGTTTCGCGGGCGCTCCGGTCACCCGATCAGATCCCGAGTCGCCGGAACAGGAACGACGGAATCGCGCGGACGATCCACGAGACGAGCCGCCAGCGCGAAGAGACGAAGATCTCGCGGCTGCCCCGCTCCATCGCCCGCAGAATCTGTGCGGCCGCGACCTCCGGCTCGCTGACCCAGAAGGCGCCCGAGCGGCCGTCGAGCATCGCCGTGCGCACGAAGCCCGGCTTCACCGTGAGGACGTGGACGCCCAGCACCGACAGGCGGTTGCGGAGCGACTCCAGGTAGGTGTTGAGCCCCGCCTTCGAGGCGCCGTAGGCCGGCGCGGCCCGTCGCCCCCGCTCACCCGCCATCGACGAGATCCCGACGAGGCTGCCGCGGCCCGCCACGCTCAGCCAGCGCGCCGCCTCGTTCAGCCAGGCCATCGCCCCGATCAGGTTCGTCTCGACGATGCTGCGGTCCTTGTCCAGGTCGAACTCGTCCGGCCCCACCTCGGGCATCACGCCCGCCACGTAGAGGATCGCGTCGAGTCCGTGCAGGTCCTCGACGATCCGCTCGAACAGCGCCGGCACCTCGCCGTACACACGCACGTCGTGCACGTAGGCGTGGGGGACTCCCGGAGCGCCCGAGCTCCGGATCGCTTCGCAGAGGTCCGCGAGCTTGTCCTGGCTCCGCGCCACCAGCGCCGTGTCGTAGCCGGCTCGCGCCAGGGCCGACGCGAGCGCCGCCCCGATGCCCGACGAGGCTCCCACCACGATGGCGCGTCTGGGTTCCGTGCGGTCCATGGGTCCGGGGAGTGTATCGACCGGCGCGAGGATTTTCAGACGTGTATCCTCCGCCGTCATGATGACTCGAGCCGCTGCCACCCCTACGGACCTCCGCGGCCGCGAGCGCTTCGTCCGCGCCTGTCGCGGCGAGGCGACCGATCGCGCCCCCGTCTGGCTCATGCGCCAGGCTGGACGCTACCTGCCCGAGTACCGCGAGCTGCGCTCCAAGCTGGGCTTCCTCGAGCTCTGCGGCAGCGCGGACCTCGCGGCCGAGGTCTCGCTCCAGCCGTTTCGCCGCTTCCGGATGGATGGCGTGGTGGTCTTTGGCGACATCCTCGTGCCGCTCTCCGGTCTCGGGCTCGACTTCGAGTTCGCACCCGGGCCGACGACCCACCGGCCGATCGTGAACGCGGCCGATCTCGCGCGACTCGAGGGCAGCGTCGCCGAGGCGATGGCCCCCACCTGCGACGCGATCCGCGCCCTGCGCGCCGAGCTCGGAGACGACGCCGCGGTGATCGGCTTCGCGGGCGCACCCTGGACGCTCGCGGCCTACGCGTCCGAGGAGAAGCTGTCCCGCGACCTCGTCGCGCTGGGCGCGCTCTCGTATCGCGAGCCCGGGCTGCTGGACGCCCTGCTCGACCGGATGGCCGAGATTACGGCGGAGACGCTGGTGGTTCAGGCCGAGGCGGGAGCGGACGCGCTCCAGATCTTCGACACCTGGGCCGGGGTGCTCTCGCGCGAGAGGTTCCAGCGCTTCGCCGGCCGCGCCCTGAAGCGCGTGCTCGAGGCGCTCCCGAAGTCCCGTCCACCGGTCACGCTCTACGCGCGGGGTGCGCCACACCTGCTCGACGAGCTGGTCGAGGTCGGTGCGGACGTCATCTCACTCGACTGGCGCACCAACCTGGGCGAGGCGGCGGATCGGGTCGACGGGCGCGTCTCGCTGCAGGGGAACCTCGACCCCGCCGCGCTGAACGGCTCGCCGGAGACGATCCGCGCCGACGTCGGCCGCATCCTGGAGGAGGGCCACAGGGCGCGCGGCCACATCCTGAACCTCGGGCACGGCGTGCAGCCCGGGACCCCGGTCGAGGGGGTGGGCACCTTCGTCGCGGCCGCGCAGGAGCCCGCGGCCTGACCCGGAGTTCAGCGGCTCACTTGCGCGGCAGTCCCAGGACCCGCTCGGAGAGGATGTTGCGCTGGATCTCGCTCGTGCCGGCGTAGATCGTGTAGGCGCGGGACCAGAGAAAGCGGAACTGCCAGGTGCCGTCGTCAACGACGCGCGGGCTCTGCTGCCAGAGCTGGCCGGAGGGACCCTGGATGTCGATCGCGAGGTCCAGCAGCCGCTGCTCGAACTCGGAGGCGTGCAGCTTGTAGAGCCCCGCGGCGGGTCCCGGATCGTGCCCCTCCTGCACCGCCCGCATCGAGGCGAGCGTGCGCTGCTTGAGTGCCTCGTACTCGACGCGCAGCTTCGCGTAGCGCTGCCGGAAGACGGAGTCGTCGGCGAGCGTCGCCTCGCCCTTGCGCGTGCGGCGCGCCCGCTTGGCCATCTCGGCGAACAGGGGCTCGTAGGAGATCACGTCGAAGCTGGCACCCCGCTCGTGCATCAGCACGTGGTTGGCGATCTTCCAGCCCTGGGTCGGCTCGCCGACCATGTTCTCGGCGGGCACCCGCACGTCGGTGAAGAAGACCTCGCAGAAGTCGGAGCCACCCGTCATCTGCTGGAGAGGCGCGAGCTCGACGCCGGGGCTGTGCATGTCGACCAGCAGGAAGCCGATCCCGTCGTGCTTGCGAGCCTCGGGATCGGTGCGAACCAGGCAGAACTGCCAGTCGGCCTGACGGCCGTTCGACGTCCAGGTCTTCTGTCCCGTGACGACGTAGTGGTCGCCCTCGCGCACAGCCCGCGCCTTGAGCCCCGCGAGGTCGGAGCCGGCGTCGGGCTCGGAGTAGCCCTGGCACCAGATCTCCTCGCCCGAGATGATCTTCGGCAGGAAACGCAGCTTCTGGGCCTCGGTCCCGAACCCCATGAGCGCGGGCGCACACAGCGAGATGCCCAGCGAGTTGACGTTGGGCGGCGCGTCGAAACGCGCGCGCTCCTCGGCCACGATCATGTCGTGCTGGAGCGAGCGGCCCTGCCCGCCGTACTCCACCGGCCACTGCACTCCCAGGTAGCCGGCCGTGTAGAGCTTGTGGTGCCACTCGCGCAGGTCGTCGAAGTGCGTCTCGATCGACTCGAACGAGCTCATCGAGGCCGAGTTGCGCCACCAGGCGGGGATGTTCTCGTCGAGCCAGGCCCGAACCTCGGCGCGGTACCGCTCCAGATCTTCTCGGGTCGGTGCCCCCACGGAAACCTCCCTTCAGGACTGGCGGGCCGTGCCTCGTACGGCGGTGGTCCGCCCGCGCGCGTCAGTACCCCTCGAGCGTCGCGTAGCGGTCGCGATGGAAGGCTCCATCCCCGAACGTGAGCTCGGCGACCCGGGCACGCTTGAGATAGAAGCCGATCTCCTCCTCATCGGTCATGCCGATCCCGCCGAACAGCTGGATGCCCTCCTCCCCCGACAGGATGAACGTGTCGGAGGCGCGCGCCTTGCACACGCTCGCGAGCTGCGCGAGGCCGGGACGGTTCTCGTCGATCGCGCGCAGCGCGTCGAGCACGATCGAGCGCGTGAGCTCGACCTCGCAGAACCACAGGGCCGCGCGATGCTTGAGCGCCTGGAACGAGCCGATCGGAACCCCGAACTGCTTGCGCTCCTTCAGGTAGGTGATCGTGCGCTCGAAGGCCTCCTGGATCCCGCCGAGCATCTCGGCCGAGAGCGCGATCGTGGCGCGATCCAGCACGGGATCGAGGATCTCGGCGCCCCCGCCGACGCTGCCGAGGACCGCGCTCGCGTCGACCTGGACCCCATCGAGCCGGACCGTCGCGGCGTTGCGGCTGTCGACCATGATCGTGCGGGTGACTTCGAGGCCGGACGCGCCGCGGTCGACGAGGAACAGCGTGATGCCGTCGCGATCACCCGGCTCTCCGGAGGTGCGCGCGGCGACGACGAGCGTGTCGGCCACGTGCCCGTCGAGCACGAAGCGCTTGTCGCCCGACAGCCGATAGCCGCCGTCGACGGACTCCGCGCGCGCGGCGATCCGGTAGGGATCGAAGCGCGCCGACTCCTGGAACGCGAGCGCCAGGATCTTCTCGCCGGCGCAGATGCCGGGGATCAGGTCCTTCTTCTGCGCGTCGTTGCCGGCGAGCAGCACGGCCGCGCCGCCCAGCAGCACCGTCGAGGTGAAGGGGGTGGCCACGAGGGTTCGCCCCAGCTCCTCCAGGATGACTCCGAGCTCCCCGTAGCCCAGATCCGCTCCACCGAGGTCCTCGGGGAACGGGATCCCGGCCCAGCCGAGCTCCACCATCTCCTTCCAGAGACTCTCGGAGTACCCGGCGGGACTGTTCTCGTCGCGAAGCTTGCGCAGCTCCGCCACGGGTGAGTTGTCGCGCACGAACTCGCGTGCGGTTTCCTTGAGTAGCTCCTGCTCTTCCGTCAAAATCAGCGCCATCGTATTTCCTCCAGTCTCAATCGGGCAGGCCGAGCACGCGCTTCGCGATGATGTTCAGCTGGACTTCGGAGGTGCCCCCCTCGATCGAGTTTCCCTTCGAGCGCAGCCAGTCGCGCGTCAGCTGGAGCTCGGTGGGCTTGGGGCCTTCCCCCTCCCAGCCGATTCCCTCGACGCCGGCGATGCGCACGCGCAGGTCGCAGCGCCGCTTGTTCAGCTCGGTTCCGTAGAACTTGAACATCGAGCTCTCGGGGCCGGGTCCCTTGCCCGCCTTCGCGGCGTCGGCCGAGCGCCGGGCCGTCGCGCCGAAGCACGCGGTGTCCATCTGGGACTGCGTGATCGCGTCCCGCAGAATCGGCTCCGAGATCGGTCCGTCGGGACATTCGAGGTAGTCGCGGGCGAGCTCCGTGAAGCCGCGGGCTCCGGCTCCGCCGGCGGGTCCGCCCTGCCCCATGCCGGCGATCATCGAGCGCTCGTGCTGGAGCAGCCGCTTGGCGATCGTCCAGCCCGCCTTCTCTTCGCCGACGCGGTTGGCCACCGGGACGCGGACGTCCTGGAGGAAGGCCTCGCAGAACGGCGACGACCCACTGATCAGCATGATCGGCGCCGTCGAGACGCCGGCCGACTCCATGTCGATCAGGATGAAGCTGATTCCGTCGTGCTTCTCGGCCTCGAAGTCGGTGCGCACCAGGCAGAACATCCAGTCCGAATCATCCGCGTAGGAGGTCCAGATCTTCTGGCCGGTCACGATGTAGTCGTCGCCGTCGCGCACGGCCTTGCACTGCAGCCCCGCCAGGTCGGAGCCCGCGGCCGGCTCGCTGTAGCCCTGGCACCAGCGGATCTCGCCGCGCACGATCTTGGGGAGGTGCTCCCGCCTCTGCTCCTCGTTTCCGAACTCGAGGATGACGGGACCGAGCATGTCGATGCCGAACGAGTAGAGCGGCCGACGGCAGCCGAGCTCCCGCATCTCCTGCAGCAGGATTCTCGCCTCGGCGTTGGAGAGGCCGCCCCCTCCATACTCCTTGGGCCAGGTCGGCACGGTCCAGCCGCGCTCTGCCATGCGATCCAGCCAGACCTTCGCATCCGGGTTCGGATAGCTGGCCTTGCGGCCGCCCCAGACCGTCTCCTTCTCCGAAGTCATCGGCTGGCGCATCGAGGCGGGACAGTTCTGTTCGAGCCACTTGCGGGTCTCGCTACGGAAGCTTTCGAGGTCACTCACGGGGAACTCCTAATGGGGACAGACCCCTCCGAATGGGTTCAGCACGCGTATGATACGCGATTATGCGGGCGCTGAGGGAGCTGCTGGGACTGGCACCGGCTCCGGAATCGGAGTCGGGCCGGGACACCGCCACGGTGCATCGCATCGCCCGGGAGCTGGACCGGCTCGACCGCGACGAGGCCCGCTACCTGGCCGCGTTCGCCTACGTCCTGGCCCGCGTGGCCTACGCGGACCTGGAGGTCTCCGACCGCGAGGTCGGAGAGATGGAGCGTCACGTGCGGGAGGAGGGAGAGCTCACCGAGGCGCAGGCCGCGCTCGTCGTCCAGATCGCGAGGGTGCAGGCGATCTCCTACGGGGGGACCGAGGACTACGTGGTCACGCGTCAGTTCCGGCACCTCTCCACCCGCGAGCAGCGTCTGGGCCTGATCCGCTGCCTGTTTGCCGTGGCGGCGGCCGACGACTCGATCAGCCACGTCGAGAACACACAGATCAGCCAGATCGCGAACGAGCTCGGCCTGACCAGCCGCGAGGTCGCGGCCGTGCGCGGCGAGTTCCGGGATCATCTCGAGGTGCTGAAGCAGGAGAGGGGCTCCGAGTCTTGACCCCGAGCTTCGCCGGCTAGCTGGACGTGCGGGACGCCGACGCGGGCTCGATCGGAGAGGACGTCCCCCTGCTCGAGGGGATGCGGACGACGCGGGCGATCCGTCGGCTGCTGCCCGACCCGGTCCCGCCCGAGCTGATCCGGAAGGTCTGCGAGGCCGGGACCTTCGCGCCGAGCGGCGGCAACCGCCAGCCGTGGAAGTTCGTCGCCGTGACCGAGCCGGAGCGGCGCGCCTGGGTTGCCGAGCGCTACCGCGCGAGCTTTCGCGAGTACATCCGGCCCGGGCTCCAGGCGGCCGAGCGCGCCGACTATCCCGAGTCGAAGCGGCGCATGCAGCGCGCGGCGATCTACCTGGCGGAGCATCTGCACGAGGTGCCGGTGCACCTCTTCGTCGCCGGCTGGACGCGACGCGGAGCCCCGCAGCTGCAGGCCCTGATGCCCGCGGTTCAGAACGTGCTGCTCGCCTGCCGCGCCGTCGGGCTGGGGGCCTCCCTGACCACGGCCCACCGCTCGTTCCAGGCGGAGCTCGACGCCTGGCTCGGCCTGCCCGAGGGCTGTCCGACCTGTGCGCTGATCCCGATCGGCTGGCCCCGGGGTCGCTACGGGCGCCCGCCGCGACGCTCGGTCGACGAGTGCCTGAGCTTCGAGCGCTACCGCGAGCCGGAAGCGGACCCGGAGCTCACGCCCGGGTCTTGACGAACGTCCCGGCCTGCGGCTCGCGCCGCCCGCACCAGGGGCAGTGGCGCCAGAACTCCCGCGACACCGCCCAGCGACACTTCGGGCAGCGGTCGGGCAGCTCTGCATCGGTCCAGGCGCGCCTCACCTTCTGCTTGCAGAGCGGGCAGTAGCGCATGAAGCGTCGCACCTGCCCCTCACACCCGGAGCGCGTGCACTTGCGCTCGGCCCGGGGGTCGGCGGGGGGCTTGCGTCCGTTGCCCTCGAAGCGTCCGGCATAGCACCAGGGACAGGCGGTCCACTCCGCGCGCACGCCGCGTTCGCAGTCCGGGCAGACGAGCGGATACGGCGTCAGGTCGCGGAACGAGTTGCCGTCGCTTCCGCACCAGGGACAGAAGCTCATCGACTCGGCGATCGGCCCCTCGCAGCGGTGGCAGGTGAAACGCATCTCGAGGTGCGCGCCGTGACGCCTGCGGAACAGCCCCGCCTGCACCTCGAGCGGCGATTGCGCTCGGGTGCGCTTCGCGCGCCGCCGCCGGGGAGACGGCCGCTGCTCGCTCGAGTCCGCCCGGCGCAGCGCCGTGTCGAGCGCGTGGAGAAACGCGCCGGCGTCGGGGTAGCGCCTGCGCGGCGAGAACTGCGCGGCCTTGCGCAGCACCGGCTGGACCGGGGCCGGGACCTTGCGCTTGAAGCGGTCGTGGCCGGCCGGCGGCCACTCGAAGGGCCAGGTCGGGAGCACACCGGTCAGGATCTCGTACGCGATCAGCCCGAGCGAGAAGACGTCCGAGGCGCGCGTCGGTCGGCCGTAGGCCTGCTCGGGAGCCATGTATCCCAGCGTCCCCGCCTCGCTGTAGTGGCGCGACTTCTTCGCGACGAGCGCCGACGAGTCGAAGTCGCACAGCGCGGCGCGGCCGTCCGGCAGGATCAGGATGTTCTCGGGCTTGACGTCGCGGTGCATGATGCGCCGCGAGTGCGCGTAGGCGAGGCCCGCCGCGACGTCGCGGATGACCCGCAGCGCGATGCGCCCGGAGCGCCAGGCGCCCCGGTAGCTCTCGAGCGTCGACCGGGCCAGGTCGCTGGCCACGATGAAGTTCGGCCCGGCCCAGTCGGCGTTCCGGATCTGCAGCACGTTGGGGTGCGACAGGTGGCTCGCGATCCGCGCCTCGCGCTCGATCTGGGCGCGGCCGAAGTCGCTGAGCGCCTGGCGCGACGCGACCTTGAGCGCCACGTCGCGACCCTCGACGCGGTCGCGCGCCTTCCAGACCTCCGAGAACGCACCCCGGCCCAGTCGGCGGTCGAGCCGATACTTTCCGAGCTGCGACCCCTTACGAAGCCGCGCCGCCATGAGCCCCCCGCATGGCGGTGCGCGCTACTGGTACATGAGGCGGCTCAGCGACTCGGCGACGCAGGCCGGCTTGTCCTCGCCCTCGACCTCGATCGTCACCTTCTGCTTGAGCTGGATGACGCTCTCGCTCTTGAGCTCCGCCCCCACCAGCTCGCGGCGGGCGCGTACGCGGGAGTCGACCTTGACCGGCGCCGGGAAGCGCACCTTGTCGAGACCGTAGTTGACCCCCATGTAGACGCCGTCGTAGGCCTTCGGATCGGACTGCGGAATCGTGCCCTGCAGGAACGGAAGCAGGGAGAGCGTGAGGAAGCCGTGCGCGACCGTCACCTTGTAGGGCGAGAGCTTCGCCGACTTCTCGGGATCGACGTGAATGAACTGGTGATCGCCCGTCGCGTCCGCGAACAGGTTGATCTGGTCCTGGCTGACGGTATGCCATTCGCTGGCACCATCCTCCTGGCCGACCCGCTTCTTGAAGAGCTCCAGTGCGGCCTCAGCCTTGTTCGCCATGCGCGTATCTCCTCTCTCGGGTGCGTTGAACCCCGCCTTTATACCAAGCGGACGCGGACCTCGCGACCGGGCGCCCGCGGGCTATGCTGAGCGCATGGACGAGATCGTCCTCTATCACAATCCCCGCTGCTCGAAGAGCCGCGCCGCGCTCGCGCTGCTGCGGGAGCGGGGCGTGGAGCCCCGGGTCGTCGAGTACCTCGAGACGCCGCCCTCCCGCGCCGAGCTCGAGGCGCTCCGACGCAAGCTCGCGCTGGAGCCGGCGAGCTGGCTGCGCCACGGAGAATCGGCGTACGAGGCCGCCGGGCTCTCGGAGCAGAGCTCCGAGGCCGAGCTGCTGGACGCCATGGCGGCGCACCCGATCCTGATCGAGCGCCCGATCGCGGTGCGGGGGGAGCGCGCCCGCGTCGGCCGCCCGCCGGAGCGGGTGCTCGAGCTGCTGTGACCGGGAGCTGCCGGGACCACAGTCTGGAAGCCGAGGAGCCGCTCGCCGGTAGCGCAGGCGGCGCCGCGGCGTGGTTCGGGATCGCGTGGCCGAAGCCACTCTGGGACGCCGACGAGGCTGCGCGCTCGGACGGTCTTCCCGCGGAGCTTGGAGCGCTGGCGCTCGAGGAGAAGCGCGCCGGCCGCAAGCTCGCAATCCGTCTGTTCCAACGCGATCCCAGGCCGTCGACCGAGGCGGTCGAGCTGCTCGCGCTCGACCCGGCGGGGCTGCGCAGCGCCCGGCTCCAGCGGGTTCCACTCGCCGATCTGACGGGCCTGCTGCGTCGGTTCCTGGCGGGGCAGGCGATCGGCCCGCCGATCGCGGCACCCGCGCTGCTCGTCTGCACCGACGGGCGGCACGACCGCTGCTGCGCCGTGCGCGGTCGTCCGCTGTTCGACGCGGTGCGCGTCGAGGTCGCGCGGCGCGGTCTCGACATCGACGTCGCGCAGGCGAGCCACCTGGGCGGACACCGCTTCGCGTCGACCGTGCTGTCGCTCCCCGAGGGGCGACTCTACGGACGGCTGGACGCGCGCGATGCGGTGAGGCTCGTCGCTGCGACCTCGACCGGGAGCGTCCTCGCCGAGCACGACCGGGGCCGCATCGCGCTCCCGGAGCTCGACCAGGTCGCCGAGGCGGCGGCGCGCGCACGCTTTGGCGACGTCGAGGCGCTCGAGCTCTCGGCCGCACCCGAGTTCCGGGGCCGCCGCGAGGTCCGCGTCCGAGCGCAGCGCAACGGCCGGACGGAGCGCTTCTCCGTGGTCTGCCGACGCTGCAGCTTCGCGTCTCCCGCCAGCTGCGGCGAGGAGCCGGCGGCTCGCGAGCGCTGGGTCGCCGAGACGATCGTTCCCGGCTGATCCGGTCGCCGGGGCTCCGCCCGCTCGGCTGCGGGTAGACTGGGTGGGCCGATGTCGACGCGCATCCAGCTGATCTCCTGGAACGTGCACGGACCGGGGCCCGCCCCGCGGGTGATCCCGCGCATGCGCGCCGTCGCGAAGGAGCTGGCGCGGCGCTCCCCCGACCTCGCGCTCCTCCAGGAGGTCTGGACGCCGGCCCAGGCCGATCTCATCGGAGCGACCCTGAAGAGCCGCTACGCCCGGATCGACACGCCCCCCGGTGGAGGGCTGGGGCGGATCGCGGGACTGCTCGCCTTCGTCTCGCGGGCCTCCGGGTGGCGCGTCACCCGCCACCGCTTCGAGCCGTTCAGCCAGAGTGCCCCCTCCTGGAAGGTCTGGGAGGGGGACGGACTGGGGCGCAAGGGCCTGCTCTACCTCGAGCTGCGGCGGAACGGCGAGCACCTGGTCGTCGTGAACACGCACCTGCAGGCGAGCTACTCGCCGGGCGGCTACACCGAGGTGCGTCGGGCTCAGCTGGCGCAGCTCTCGCGGACCAGCCAGTCGGTCGCGGCGGGGGTGCCGGTGCTGGTCGCGGGGGATCTGAACATCGGGGCGTCGGAGCCGCTGTACCCCGAGATCGAGCGCCACTTCGTGGACCTGAGCGCGGCCTACCGCGAGCGCTGCGGGTGCGGCACGTCGGTCGGGAGCGGCGCGTGGATCGACTACGTGCTGGTCCGGCGCGACCCCGCCTGGTCCGCCGCGTCGACCGTCGAGCGAATCGTCTCGACCCGCAGCGACTACCCCTACTCGGACCACCAGGGGCTCGACGTCGCGGTCGAGCTGACCCGAGGCGCGGGGGCCGGGCTCGAGCCGAGCGAGCGCGCGAGCCAGGCCCTCTGGGGACCGTCCACGCGCAGAGCCTGGCTGCGCGCGGCCCTCGCGACCGCGCGCAGACTCCTCTAGCGCATGCGCGCCCTGCTCGTCGCGCTGGTGATGGTCGCGGGCGCGAGTCGCGCAGAGGACGCGCTCCCCGGCGACAGCGCCGGAGAGGTCGAGGCCTCGCGGCGCGCCGAGGGGCTCCTCGAGACGCCCCTGTCGCTCTCGGTCGTCGAGCGGGACGAGATGCTGCGCGGACGACCTGCCCTGGGACTGGAGGATGCCCTCGTGGGCGTGCCGGGCGTGTTCGCGCAGTCCGCACCGAACTTCGCCCAGGACACCCGCGTCTCGATCCGCGGCTACGGCGCGCGCGCCAGCTTCGGGATCCGCGGCATCCGCGTGTACGTCGACGGAGTGCCGACGACCCTCGCCGACGGGCAGTCGGAGGTGGACTCGATCGACCTCGCCTTCGCCGAGCGGATGGAGGTGCTGCGCGGGCCCGTCTCCTCGCTCTGGGGAGGGGGCGGCGGCGGAGTCCTCTCGCTCAGCACCGTCGAGCCGACGGCGGAGCCGATGCTCAGGCTGCGAACGCTCTTCGGGAGCCACCACCTGTCCCGTCACGAGGCGGTGGCGACCGGGCGCGCGGGCCCCGTCGGCTACGCGGCCGGCCTGGCCTACACGCGACTGACGGGCTACCGGGACCACGCGCGCTCGCGCCAGCACACGGCCTTCCTTAAGCTCGAAGGGGAGCTACCGGATCGCACCCGGGTACGCGGGCTCTTCTCGGGGGTCTGGGCGCCCGAGGCGGACGACCCCGGCGGGCTGAACCAGAGCGAGGTGGACGAGGACCGGAGCCAGGCGCGGCTCGCGGCCCACCGGTTCGACACCGGCGAGCGCCTCGATCAGCAGCGTTACGCCATCGACGTGATTCGGCCGCTTCCCCGGAACCAGCAGGTGCGGCTGCTCGGGTACTACTTGAAGCGGAACTTCCGGAACCGCCTCCCGTTCGAGAGCCGGGGCTGGAACCACTTCAACCGCGACGCGGGTGGCGGATCGCTCACCTACCGGGGAGAGCGCGGACGGCTGGCCTGGCTGGCGGGCGTCGACGCGAGCCTTCAGCGAGACCCCCGCGAGCGTTGGGAGAACCTGAGTGGCTCGCGCGGCGCGTTGCAGCTCGACCAGACCGAGAAGGTTCGCTCGGTCGGTCCCTTCGCGGAGATCGACGTCAAGCTCGCGCGCGGCTTCGGTGTCATCGCTGGCGTCCGCTACGACTGGATGGAGTACGTGTGCGACGACCACTTCGACGGAGATGCAGATCAGTCGGACCGCTTCCGCTACCGCGAGCTCTCGCCGCGCGTCGGGATCTACCTGGATCGAGCTCCGCGGGCGCTCCTCTACGCCAACCTGCTCTCGGCGTTCCGTCCGCCGACCACGACCGAGCTCGCGGTCGCGGACTCCGGGTGCTTTCAGAGCGACGTCGACCCGGAGCGCTCGCGGGGCGTCGAAGTCGGCGCGAAGGGCCGCCTCGGCGAGTGGCTCTTCTACGACGTGGCGGCCTTCTACCTGCGCGTGCGGAACGCCATCGTGCCGTTCGAGGACCTGACCGGTCGCACGCTTGCCACCAATGCCGCCGACGTGCGGCGCCTCGGGCTCGAGCTCGGACTCGGGGCGCGGCTGCGACCCGGGCTCGAGCTGCGCGCCGCCTACAGCTTCGCCGACTACCGCTACCGGGACTACGACCGCAAGTCGCTCGCGACCGGCACGGTCCGGGACTTCGACGGCAACCGGGAGCCAAACACTCCCCGCCACCACCTCAGCGCGGAGCTTCGCTACGAGCACGCGACGGGATTCTGGGCGGTGCTCGGCCTGCGCTACTTCTCGGACATCGACGTCGACGATGCCAACGACCTCGAGAGCTCCAGTGCCACGGTCTCGGACCTGCGCGTCGGCTACGACTGGCCGTGGCGGGACCTGCTCCTGCGCCCCTTCGCCGCGGTGCGCAACTGGAGCAACGTCGAGTACGACGGACAGCTGCGACCGAACGCGGCCTTCGGCCGCGCCTTCGAGCCCGCGCCCAAGGCCGAGCTTCTGGCCGGCATCGAGATAAGCTGGGGAGGCCCGCTCTGAGCGGACCGCGGCGCCCAGGCTACGCTCGGCACGATCCGGGCGAACGGGTATCGTAGGCCGCCATGGATCTGCTCTGGATCACCGTCGCGTTCGCGCTCGGCTTCGCCGCGCGCCAGGTCGGTCTCCCGCCCCTGGTCGGCCTCCTCGCAGCCGGCTTCGTGCTGCACGGCCTGGGGGTAGAGAGCAACGCCGTACTCGACGAGATTGCGGACATCGGCGTCAAGCTGCTGCTCTTCACGATCGGACTGAAGCTGCAGATCCGGACGCTGCTGGGACGCGAGGTCTGGGCGAGCGCATCGCTCCACATGGTCATCACGGTCGCGGTCCTCGGGACAGCGATCCTGGGGCTGGCCCGGGCGGGGGTGCCGGTGTTCGCCGGGCTCGACCTCGGCAACTCCCTCGTCATTGCCTTCGCGCTCAGCTTCTCCAGCACGGTGTTCGCCATGAAGGTGCTGGAGGAGAAGAACGACGCCCGCGCACTCTACGGCCGCGTGGCCATCGGGATCCTGATCATGCAGGACGTGATCGCGGTCGCGTTCCTCGCCGTCTCAGAGGGCAAGGTCCCCTCCCTCTGGGTGCTGGGCCTGTTCGCGCTGCCGCTGGCGCGGCCGCTCCTGTACCGGATCCTCGACCGCTGCGGACACGGCGAGATGCTGCTCCTGGCCGGGCTGTTTCTCACGCTGGCCGGCGCGGAGCTGTTCGACCTCGTGCGACTGAAGGGCGACCTGGGCGCCATCCTGGTCG
>CAZLBF010000141.1:0-4972 GCA_964557495.1 uncultured Myxococcales bacterium
TGCAGGAAGTCGACCACCGAGCCGCGCGCCACGCGATCGATCAGGTTTCCGATCGCGCCACCCACGATGAGTCCGAGCGAGACCCCCGCGTGGCGATCGGGGGTGGGAAACTGACGGTAGACCGAGACCACGGCAACGAGCGCGATGAGCGTCGCCACGATGAAGAAGATGACCGGCAGATCGCGGAGCAGCCCGAGCGCCATGCCGGTGTTGCGCGCATGGGTGATCTGGAAGAAGCCCGGGATCACCACGAGCGGGTCGAACTGCGAGACGTTGGCCGAGACCCACCACTTGGTGAGCTGGTCGAGCGGCACCACGACCGCGAGAGTCACGAGCAGCGTGCGCAGCTTGGGCGTCACGGCCCCGTCTCTAACACACGCACCCCGGCCTCACCAGGGACGCTCGCCCAGCAGCGCGCGCGCCTCGGCGCGCCGCGCTTCGGCCTGCTCCAGGTCACCGCGCTGCTGGAGCAGATCGGCCAGAGCGAACAGCGCGCGCGCCCGGAACAGCCGGCTCTCGGGTGCCTCGGTTTCGAACAGCGCCTGCGCCTGCTCCAGCTGCGGGATCGCGGCGGTCGGGTCGTCGCTCGACGCGACGGCCTCGCCGAGCACCAGGTAGGCGTAGGGATTGCGGCCGTCCACGCGGAGCGCCCGCTCCGCCAGGATCTGCGCCATGCCAGGGTCGCCTCGCTGCAGGGCGTCGCTCGCGTGCTGGACCATGCGGATCGAGGCGCGGCGCTCCGCGGTCGGCGCCTGATCGGCCGCCTCGGCGAGCGTGCGGGGCCCGGCCGGCGGAGCCGTGAGGGGGCCGAGGCACCCAAGCGCTGCCACCAGCGCGACTGCGACGCCGGCCCGTCCCCTCATCGCCGACCGCGGAACCAGCCGAAGAAGCGATCGATCGGCTTCGGGCTAGGACGCTCGAGGATCCCCTCCGGCGCCGTTCCGGCGAGGAACAGCTCGGGCTCACCCCGCAGCGAGCGCAGCCCGGTCGCCGGATCGATCGAGACGTGCTCGAGCCCTGCGGGCTCGAGGAACGGCGAGCGCCCCTCCGGACCCAGGACGCCGATCACGAAGTCGGCGAAGATCGGCAGCGCGGCCACCGAGCCCGGCACACCGATGCTGGCTCCGTCGTCGCACCCGACCCAGACGCCGACGAGCAGATCGGGCGTGTAGCCGATGAACCAGGCGTCGCGGAAGTCGTTCGTGGTGCCCGTCTTCCCCGCGGCTTGGCCGGTGAAGCCGAGGCGACGCAGCGCCTGGCCGGTGCCCCGATCCACCGCACCGCGCAGCGCCGAGGTGACCAGGTAGGTCTCCTGCGGATCGAACCTTCTCTCGAAGTGGATCGCCTTGCGGTCGACCACCTCACCGCCGGCGTCGACGACGTCGACGTAGGCGCGCAGCATCGGCAGCACGCCGTCGGCGGTGAGCACCGCGTAGGCGCGCACCATCTCGAGCAGCGTGACCTCGAACGCGCCAAGCGCCAGGCTCGGAACGGGAGCCAGGGCGCTCTCGATGCCCAGGTCGCGCGCGGTCTGGATAATCCGCTCCGGGCCGACCTCGATTCCGAGCCGTGCGACGGGCACGTTCAGGGACTGCTCGATCGCCTGGCGCAGAGTGACCTCGCCCCGGAACTCGCCGTCGTAGTTCAGGGGCGTCCACTCGCGGCCACCGCTCGAGAGGCTCAGCGGCTCGTCTTCGAGCTTCGACGCCAGGGTGAAGCGGGGAGCGGAGTCGGGCTCGCGCCGGAGCGCGGCCAGCGCGACCACTGGCTTGAAGACGCTGCCGGGCTGGCGCCGCGCCTGCGTGGCCCGGTTGAACTGACTGCGAGCGTAGTCGCGTCCGCCGACGAGCGCGAGGATTTCGCCGGTGCGCGGGGCGACCGCCACCAGCGCCGCCTCGAGCGGAGAGTCCTCCCTCTGGAGGTCGGGAAAGTCCCGCTCGAGGCGAGCGATGCCCTCGCGCACCGCCCGGTTCGCGCGACGCTGCAGCATCGGGTCGAGCGTCGTGTGGATGGCGAGACCCTCGCTCTCGAGGATGTCCTCGCCGTACACCTCGACCAGCTCCTGGCGGAGCAGCTCGGCGAAGTGCGGCGCCGGACTGGCATCCACGAAGAAGCTCTTCGCGTCCAGCGCTGACGCGATCGCCAGCTCGTGCTCGAGCCGGGAGATCCGCTGCTGCTCGAGCAGGAGATCGAGCACGAGGTCGCGGCGCTCCTGCGCGGCGAGCGCATCGGCGTGGGGCGAGTAGAGGTTCGGCCCCTTGATCATGGCGGCGAGCAGGGCGGACTCGTGCAGCTCGAGGTCCTCGATCTCCTTGGCAAAGTAGTAGTGCGCGGCCTCTCCCATGCCGTGGATCGCCACCGAGCCGCGCTGGCCCATGTAGACCTCGTTCAGGTAGGCCTCGAGCAGCTCCGACTTCTCGTGGTTGCGCTCGAGCAGCAGTGCCATCAGCGCCTCGCGCAGCTTGCGTGCGATGCTGCGTTCGCGCGTCAGGTAGAAGTTCTTGACGAGCTGCTGGGTGAGCGTGCTCCCGCCCTGCACCACTCGCCCGGCTCGCAGGTTGGCCAAGAACGCGCCGACGATCCGACGCGGATCGATGCCGCGGTGCTCGTAGAAGCGCTGGTCCTCGATGGCCAGCACCGCCTCGACCAGATGGGGGGGCGTCTGATCCAGGCTCACCAGTCGCCGATCCTGGCGACTCGGGCCGTGGATCTCGGAAATCAGCTCGGGCTCGATCTGCACCGTCTGGAGCTCGAGTCCCCGCCCGTCCAGCATGCGCTCGATCCGGCCCTGCACATCGAGCACGATGCGCACCACTCCGCCCGGATCGGCCTCGTGCGGGTAGCGGAAGCGGCGACGCCCGATCTGGACGACGGGGCCGCCGGCGAAGTACTCGCCCGGCCCGATCTCTCCCGCGGGAGCGGAGTGGTAGTTGAGGCGCTTCAGGCGCTCGAAGAGCCCCACGCGCTCCAGGGTGAGGCCGGGGTAGAGCAGCAGGGGAGCCGAGTACACGCGGGAGGGGATCGAGAAGAGTCGCCCCTGGAAGCGCGATTCGACCTGATCCTCGAGGCGGTTGAGAAATCCGGCGCCGAGAAACAGCAGCACCGCCGCAGCGAACGCCGCGGCGATGCCGATCTGAGCCTTCCTCCGCTCCATCGCGAGACAGGGTAGCGCCCCGTTCGGGGGCCTCCTCCGCGCTCCGCTCGCTTGCGGCGCCCGAACCCTGGCGGCATTCTCGCCCAATGTCGGACGAGACGAGCCGAAAGCCCTGGGCCGGCCGCTTCCAGAAGGGCGTCGATGCCGCGCTGGAGCGGTTCTCGAGCTCCGTGCACTTCGACCGGGCCCTATGGCGCCACGACATCGCGGGCAGCATCGCGCACGCCCGGATGCTGGCGAGCCAGGGAATCCTCGGAGCGGAGGAGGCGCAGGCGCTCGAGCAGGGGCTTCGCGAGGTCGAGAGGCAGCTCGAGTCGGGCGACTGGGAGCCGGATCCCGCCCTCGAAGACATCCACATGAACGTCGAGGCGCGACTCGGTGCCGTCGCCGGCCCCGCGGCCGGCAAGCTCCACAGCGGGCGCAGTCGGAACGACCAGGTCGCGACGGACATGGCCGCCTGGATGCGCGACGCCTGCGTCGAGCTCCGCGGAGCGACGCTCGAGCTGCGGCGGACGCTCGTAGAGCGGGCGGAGCGCGAGATCGACGTCGTGCTCCCGGGCTACACCCACCTTCAGCGAGCGCAGCCGGTGCGACTCGCCCATCACTGGCTGGCGCACTACCAGGCGCTCTCCCGCGACGACGCTCGCCTGGCCGACGCGCGCGCCCGGATGGGGCTCTGCCCGCTCGGTGCGGGTGCGCTCGCTGGCAGCACGCTTGCGCTCGATCGCGAGGCCACCGCGCGCGAGCTCGGGTTCGACGGCCCCAATCCCAACAGCCTGGACGCGGTCGCCTCGCGCGACTCGGCGCTCGAGCTGCTCGCGGCGCTGGCGATCCTGATGGTGAATCTGTCCCGACTCGCCGAGGAGCTGGTGCTGTGGAGCTCGTGTGAGTTCGGCTTCGTGGAGCTCGACGACGCGTTCGCGACCGGCTCGAGCCTGATGCCGCAGAAAAAGAACCCGGACGGGGCGGAGCTCGTGCGCGGCAAGACGGGGCGCGTGATCGGCGACCTGACGAGCCTGCTCGTCACCATGAAGGGCCTCCCCCTGGCCTACAATCGCGACATGCAGGAGGACAAGGAGCCCGTGTTCGATGCGGTCGAGACCGCGCTCGGCTCGCTCTCGGTGCTCTCCGGGAGCTTGCGGAGCCTGCGGGTCGACGCCGAGGCGACGCGCGCCGCCGCGTCCGATCCGATGCTGCTCGCCACCGATCTGGCCGAGCACCTGGTGCAGCGCGGCGTGCCGTTCCGCGAGGCGCACGAGATCGTCGGCCGCCTGGTCGGCCACGCCGTCGCGTCCGGCACTCCGCTCGACCGGCTCCCGACCGAGACCCTCGTCGACTTCCACCCCGCACTCGACGTGAATCCGGCCGAGTTCTTCTCGGTCGAGCGCTCCCTCGAGGCGCGGAGCAGCATCGGCGGCCCCGCGCGAGCAAACGTCGCGAGCGCGATCGCCGCCGCCCGGGTCGCGCTCGACCGCACCGAAGCGGAGCTCGCCGGGGGGTCGTCGTGAGGCTCGCGGCGTGGCTCGCACTGGTCGCCCTCGCCCTCGCGACAGGCTGCGGGGTCTACGGAGAGCCGGTGCGCCGGGGCGCGGCGCCGCCCGCACCCGCCGGCGCGCCCTGCGCCGAGGGGGAGACGTGCGAGGCCGAGGAGAGCCCCTGATGCGCGTCCCCTTCGCAAAGATGCACGGCGCGGGGAATGACTTCGTGGTGGTGGACTGCCTCGACGGAGACCCGGTCGACGACTGGGCCGGCTTCGCGCGCTTCGCGCTCGACCGGCACTTCGGCGTGGGCGGAGATCAGCTGCTGCTGGTTCAGCCG
>CAZLBF010000142.1:0-3522 GCA_964557495.1 uncultured Myxococcales bacterium
GCTCGTAGCGTTCTGGCCCGACCAATGTGTCATCTGGCGACGGGGCCCGTGTCCGGAAGCCCCAGTGCCGGTGTGGTTCACCCTCGCGAGCGTGCCCGATCGCCACACGGTTCGCGTTGTTCCAGCCAGTGATCTGCGTCCGGCAGGCTGCGTCCGAAACGAGCACCAGCGTCGGTAGTTCTGCATTTCCGTCCCCGGGATTACGTGGAATTGTGTCGCCGGCTCGGCATCTCTGTGCGCGTCTGCACGGGTGCGCGAACGGTGGTGCCGCGGGCAGCCGAGCTTCGGAATGTGACGGGGATCTCAATTGCGGGCGCTGTGCGGGCCGATGAGGTGGGAGCAAGGAGGACGGGGTGAACCAGCGGAAGTTTCCGAGAATCAAGCGGCGCGTGAACTGCGAGGTGTCGGTGGACGGCCAGCGCCACGTCGGGGTGGTGCTCGACCTGTCGCCCGGGGGCTTCTTCGTGCAGACGCGTGCGGCCCCACCGATCGGGGCCGACATCGTGGTGCACCTGCGTCGCACCTCGAGCGACGGGGTCGAGGTCCAGGCAAAGGTGGCGAACCGCAAGGCCACGCCGCCCCGCCTGGCGAGCGTCGCCCGCGGCGGGATCGGCTGTCAGCTGACGGCTCCGCCCGAGACCTACTTCGCCCTGCTCGAGGCTCTGACCACCGGCGCCTAGGCGCCGCGAGCCAAGCGCGCTCGGCGTCCGCTCAGCTCCCCGAGGCTGCCAGCGTGGCGCCGCACTGCTGCTCGGCGGCGGGGAAGCTCTCGCCGATTCCGCGGAGGCGACCCTCGACCTGGCGGTAGACGGCGCAGCGCTCCTCGCCACTTCCGAGATTCGGATCCGCCTCCACCTGCGCGATCAGGTCTCGGGCGGTGAGCGCCTCGGACGACATGCGCAGCCCTCCGCCCGCCTCGGTGTCGAGCACCATGAAGCCGGGCGCCTTCGCGCCGCTGGCGCCCCACGCCGTCCACTCTGGCAGGTCACCCGAGCGACCCCGTCCCGGGCGGCCCGCGCGGGCGAACTCGGTCCAGTAGGACATCATGTTCGCCGAGAGCGCCTCGCGGCCCGGCGCGTTGTCGTCCGTGAAGACGACGTCGGCACTCGGCCCCAGGAACCAGTGACCGAAGACGAAGGGAATCTCGAAGCCGTGACCGGCGCCGAGCATCACGGAGAGGTCCGCTCCGAGCAGCGTCGGCTCCTCGTCCCAGTCCCAGCGATACACGTACACGTCCGACCATCCGCCGCGCTGCATTGCATCGGCCGGAGCGTCCGCCCCCGCGAGCTTCCAGGCGGACGTGAGCGCCGCCGCCGTGGCGGTGTAGCTCGCCTCGTCGCGAAGCCGCGGAAGGATCGGCAGCCAGCGCCGCACGTACTTCGGGTTGGGGGACATGAAGGTCTTGTTCTCGTCCTTGTTCGTGCCGAGCATGACCGGTACCGCGTTGAAGCCGCCGGGCGTGGCGAAGCGCTCCAGGACCGGCTGGCTCGGCAGCACGACGCCATCGCCGAAGACGTTCGGCACTCCGGCGATCCCTTCCTCCGGCTCGGTCTCGTACGCCGCGAGCAGCGCCTCGGGATCGGAGCGGCGCAGGTAGCTCGCCACCTCGATCGAGCGCATGCTGTCGAGCGTCTGCCGGGCGGCGCTCCGGTCGGGAGCCGTGCCGTCGGCGATGAGCAGCCTCGCGATCACCTCGTTGCTGCTGTTGTGGTGACCGGGCTCGGGGGCGTCGCTGAAATGCTCGGCGGGCCCGACGCTGAGGTCTCGCGCGGATCCGCTCTGGGCGATGGCGCGATGGAAGAGACCCTTTGCCAGGGGGGACAGGAGGAGCGCCAGCACGTCGCGACCGCCCGCCGACTCGCCGAAGATCGTCACGTTGCCCGGATCGCCCCCGAAGGCGGCGATGTTGCTCTGCACCCAGCGCAGGGCCAGGATCTGATCCAGCGTGCCGAAGTTCCCGGAGGCTTCGCGCGCATCCGAGGCCGTGTCGCGCAGCGCCGCGTGACGGAGCCAGCCCAGGGGACCCAGGCGGTAGTTGATCGTCACCACCACGACGTTCTGTCGCTGCGCCAGGTTGCCCCCGTCGTAGAAGCTCGCGTGGCCGATCACGTTGCTGCCGCCGTGGATCCATACCATTACGGGCAGGCGGTCCGCGCCGCGCGGGATCGCGCTCTCGGCCAAGGCGGGTGCGTAGACGTTTAGGTAGAGGCAGTCCTCGTCGCCCGCGAAGCTGCCGGCCTAGCGGTCCACGACGCCGCCGAAGGGGCTCGCGATCTGCGCGCAGGGCGAGCCGAACTCGAGGGCCTCCCGCACTCCCGTCCACGGCTGCACCGCCTCGGGCGAGCGCCAGCGACGCTCGCCCACGGGCGGCTCGGCGAAGGGAACCCCCAGCCAGACGTGGCTCCCGTAGGCGCCGACGAAGCCGACCAGCTCTCCGGCCGGAGGATTGCGGCGCGAGTTCGCGTCGGGCGTGGGGGCGGCGGGCTCGGGCTCGCGCGTGCACGCGAGCGTCGCGAGCAGCGCGAATGCGAGCGTGGACGAGACTGCGGCCGAGAGACGGCTCTCGCCTCTCACTAGAGCAGGCCGTCCTCTTGCATCTCGAACAGCGAGGTCTTGAAGGCGTCGATGATCCAGTCCGCGTCCTCGTCGGTGTGCACGGCCGAAACGAACACGATGTGCAGGTCGGGCATGTACACGCCGTGGTAGCGCATGTAGTTGGCCAGGACCTCTCCCCTGAGCAGGTTGTCGAGTCCACGCAAGTCGCGCGGGCTCTTCGGCTCGCCCGAGACGAAGTGCGGCGCGAACCAGGAGCCGAGGCCCAGCAGCTGGAACTCGATCTCGTTCTCGTAGCAGAAGCGGTGCACCTCCCGCTTGATGCGGTCGGCCATGCCGTCCATGTGGGGGTAGATCTCGGGGTGGTCCCTCAGGTGCTCGAGCACCGCGGCGCCCGCGCTCGTCGTGAGCGGGTTGCCACTGAAGGTGCCGACGAGCATCACCTTCTCCTGCAGGTCCTGCAGGGGATCGCCGCTCGTCGTCATGGGCTGCAGCGCGTCGGCGCTTCCTGCGATGGCGCCGGCCGGAAGCCCGCCACCCATGATCTTTCCGTAGGTCGCCAGGTCCGGCGTGACCCCGAAGTGCGTCTGGGCTCCTCCGTAGCCCAGACGGAAGCCGCTGATGACCTCGTCGAGAATGAACAGCACGCCGCACTCGCGCGTGACCTCGCGCAGCGCATGCAGGAAGTCGCCCATGTCGACCGGGAAGGTGCTCGGCACCGGCTCGATGATCACCGCGGCCAGCTCGTCCCGGTGCTTCCGGATCTTCTCCAGGCTCTCCGGCAGGTTGTACGTCAGCGTGAGCACCTGATCGACGGCCCCCTGCGGAATGCCTCGGGTCTCCGGCACGCTGGCCGGGTCTTCGACCGACCCCCCTGGCGACGCAATCGGGCCGCTCACCTGGGCGTAGTCGTGCACGCCGTGATAGCCGCCCTCGAACTTCGCGATCTTGTCCTTGCCCGTGCGCGCC
>CAZLBF010000143.1:0-31199 GCA_964557495.1 uncultured Myxococcales bacterium
CGACGCGCCGACCACGTGCTGCGCCGCGTCGCGGCGGCCACCGGCGGCACGTATCACCGCGAGTTCGAGCAGTCCCCGAGCGCGAGCCTGCTGCTTCCCGACCCGCAGGTACTCCCGGTCGACGACGCGCCCGAGGCCGAGGCCAGGGCAGACTGGGAGCTCTGGCTCGCGCTCGCGGCTCTGCTCCTGCTACTGGAGCTGGCGCTCTCCGCCGGCCTTCGCGTGCCGCGCGCTCTAACCGTGCGAGCCGCTGCGGCGGCGCTTGCGCTGAGCCTGGTCGGCATAGGCCCGTGGGATCGACTCGCGGAGGGGGACGCGTATCTCGAGCAGGGCCAGGCGAGACGCGCACTCTCGCTGTACCGGGCCTACGAGAGGGGCAGCGGGTCGACCCCGGCGAGCCGCATCCGGATCGGGAACGCGCACTATCGCCTGTCGGACCCGGAGCGGGCGGCGACCCAGTACCAGAGCGCCCTGCGCGACCTTCGAATCGACGACCGCCGAATGCGCTTCGTCGCCTCGTTCAACCTCGGAGTCGCCTACCTGAACCTGGAGCGATTCGGACCGGCGCGCGACGAGTTCTGGTCGGCGCTGCGCGAGCAGCCCGACAGCATCGAGGCAAAGTTCAACTACGAGTGGGCGAGTGAGCGCGTCCCGCCCGATCCCGAGATCCCCATGCCGCCGACACCGCAGAAGGTCGAGGGCTCGACGGGCTCCGATGAGGGCGCGATGGAGACCGAGAGCGAGCTCAGTGCGCACGGAAGGGCGCAGGGCGAGCCCACGCTCGAGCGGGAGGAGGCCGAGCGCTGGCTCGAGACTCTGCAGGAGAGACCGGGTGAGCCGCTGCGCCGCGAGATTGCGGGTGAGCTCGAGGAGACACCCGGCCGACGCCGGGACGGACCCACGTGGTAGGCCCGGGCGCAGCCCTCGCGCTGCTCTGGCTCGCGAGTGCGATGCCGGCGTGGGCCGAGCAGGCGGAGCACCCGCCCCACGCGGAGCTTCGCGCGGACCCCCCGAACGCGGTCCTGCACCAGCAGGTCCTGCTCCAGGTGAAGGTCACTCACCCGGTCTGGGCTCGGCCGAGCTGGGAGCCTCCGGCGTTCGAGGGCTTCTGGGCAGAGCGGCTCCCGTCGCTGGGTGGGCCGCTCGATCACGACTCGGCAGGCACCGCGATTCGCACCACCGTCTACCGACGCGCGCTGTTTCCGACCCGCACCGGGAGGCTCGAGATCCCGGCCTCGCGAATCCGCTACCGGGACTCCGAGCAGGAGATGCACGAGCTCGAGGTTCCGAGCGGGCACGTCCGGGTCTCGCCGCTTCCGGAGGCGGGACGACTGGACGGCTTCTCGGAGGTCGTCGGTCAGCCCGCGGTACAGACCTACCTGTCCCAGACGGAGATCGGCGAGGGACGAAACCTGCGCCTGGTCGTCGACTACTTCGGATCCGCGAACGTGTGGGATGCGGCGGCCCCGGCGCCCGAGCGAGCGTTGGGACCGGGTGTCGAGGTCTTCGCCGAGCCGCCCCGCCTCACGCTCGGCGAGAAGGGGGGCCGCCTGAGCGCGCGCCGCACCTTCCGCTACGACCTCGTGCCGCGCAGACGGGGCGACTTCGAGATCCCCGCGTTCGAGCTCGCCTACTTCGATCCCGCCGTGGGGGCCTATCGCCTGGCGCGCTCCGACCCCATCCCGTTCCGCGTCGTACACCGACCCCGCGGCGCGGCGAGCTTCCCCACGGGGAGCTCCAGACCGGCTCGCAGCCCCGTGCAGCTACCCTGGATCCCGCTGGCGGGCGCGGTCCTAGTCATCGCGCTGGTGGTCTCCTTCTCGCTCTGGCGCTGGTGGCGCGCGGCTTCGGGTCCGCGTACCGCCTCGACGCTGCCCAGCCCGCGCATCGCGTTCGAGCGGGCCTGCGACGCCCTCGGCACCGACGCGTTCCCCGCGCTGCTGGCGGACGCGGTCAAGGCCGGGATTCACGTCCGCCACCACTTCGACGCGCGCCCCCTGACCACCCAGGAGATCGCCTCGCGCGTCGACGACCGCGAAGCTCTGGACCTCCTGGGAAGGCTCGACCAGGCCCGCTTCGCCCGTCGCGCGGACCTGCCTGAGGCGCTGGTCTCGAGGGTGCGCGGCTATCTGCGGCTCTGAGCGGGGAGATCGGCGGGTCGGTTCACGTTGCGGAGAGAGCGAAGATCGGGGTCGAGGGTACGCAGCTCGTCGGCCGGAATGAGCCGGGTGTCCACCGCGTCGAGTAGCGCGTGCAGCGCGAGCGTGCCCGCTCCGATGCGGCGCTCCACCTCGGGCAGGATGCGCGGGCGATAGACGGCGAGCAGCGGCTCCGGGCCGCTCTGCGTCTCCGGCGCAACGACGTCGCTGCCCCCCTCGGCCGGGACCAGCGCGAGCAGCGCGAGCACGACGCGCGGGTCGAGCTCGGGAATGTCGCAGGACGCGACCAGGACCGCCGAAGCCTCACAGGCTCGCAGCGCCGCGTGAATACCGACGATCGGGGCGCGGGCAACGTGGAGGTCGTCGATCCGCTCGAGGTCGGTCGGGTTGGGCGCAGCGGGGCGCAAGACGATGCGAACGCGCTCGACGCAGCTGCCGAGGGCCACGGCAACGTGTCTGGCCATCGGAACGCCATGCCACTCCAGGCTCGCCTTGTCGCGGCCCATGCGCCGAGAGGCGCCACCCGCGAGAAGGGCGGCCTCGACGTGCGTGAGCTTCAAAAGCCCGGCCGCTCCCTCAGGTCGTCGCGGTGAACGAGCTGAACGAGCACCTCGCTCCCGGCGGCGACCTTGGTGATCTCGGCGGGAACGACTGCGAGCGCGTCGGCGCGGACCATCGAGAGCAGAACGCCGGAGCTCTGATCCCCCGTCGGGCGCGCGTACAGCTGCCCGTCGCGCGACTCCAGCCGCACGCGCACGAAGTGCAGTCGATCGGCCGGCTTCCGGTAGGTCTCCTCCAGGATCGCGGCCTCGACGGGCCGGTACAGCTTGGTGTGGCCCATCATCTTGAGCAGCGCCGGGCGCACGAACTGCTCGAACGCGACCAGCGTCGACACCGGGTTTCCCGGCAGACCGAACACCGGCCGGCCCTCGAGCAGCACGAAGGCGAGCGGCGCACCCGGCTTCATCCGCACGCGCCAGAGCTTCATCTCCCCCCCGAGCTCGGCGAGAACGCTCTTGATCCAGTCGCGATCTCCGACGGAGACGCCCCCGGTGGAGACCACGGCGTCACAGCGGAGCGCCTCCCGGAAGCGCTCCGCGATCGCGTCCGGCTCGTGGGGCGCGATACCCAGGTACACCGGCGTGGCTCCCGCCTCGCGGATGGCCGCCGCGAGCCCATAGCTGTTGGAAGTGACGATACGGCCATCGTCCTCGAGCCGGTCGGGCTCCACCAGCTCGTCGCCCGTCGCCAGGATCGCCACGCGGGGGCGCGCGCCAACGCGAACCTGTGTACGACCCACGGCCGCCAGCATGCCGATGTGCGCCGGATGGAGCACCTCCCCCCGTGCCGCGACCGTCGTGCTCGGCTCCACGTCGGAGCCCGCGCCCCGGACGTTCTCGCCCGGATCCACGCTGCGCAGCACGCGCAGCTGGTCTCCGTCGATCTCGGTCTGCTCCTGCATGACCACCGCGTCCGCGCCCGCGGGAACCGCCGCACCTGTCAAGATGCGCGCCGCCTCGCCCGGCCCGAGCTTGCGTTCGGTGCGTCTCCCGGCCGGAAGCTCTTCGACCACCACGAGCGTCGCGGGAACGCGTGCGACGTCCTCGGAGCGCACCGCGTAGCCGTCCATCGCCGAGTTGTCGAGCGGCGGAATCACGCGGCCGGCGCGGACGTGCTCGAGCAGCACCCTCCCCGCCGCCGCGGCGAGACCGACCATGTCCCCCCCGAGCGGCTTCACCGCGCCGAGGATCAGGTCGCGCGCCTCGGGCACCGTGACGGAGACCCGATCGGGCATGACGGAGCTCTCGCGCATTGCTCCTCTCCAAGGTATTCTGCCTAGATTCTAGGCAACTCCGGATCCGACCGGGCGCTGCCCCGCCGAGGAAGCATGAAGCGAGTTCGCGCAGATAGCCAGACCGGTCTGCACCCGCTTCGGGTCGGACCCGTAGAGCTGGAGCGCAACCTGGTCCTGGCGCCGATGGCCGGCGTCACCAACCTGCCCTTTCGCCTGATCGCCCGGCAGGCAGGTGCGGCGCTGGTCTTCACCGAGACCGTCTCGGCGCGCGGGCTCGTGAGCCGGGGCGCCAAGAGCTGGCGGCTGGTGGAGAGCTCGCCTGGCGAGGAGCCGCTCGCCTACCAGATCTTCGGAGCGGACCCGGCGATTCTCGGCGAGGCGACGCGCCTGCTCGCGGAGCGAGGCGCCCGCTGGGTGGACCTGAACCTCGGCTGCCCGGTGAAGAAGTTCATCAAGAACGGTGCGGGCTCCGCGTTGCTGCGCGACCCGCCGCGCGTCGCTCCCCTGGTCGCGGCCATGCGCCGGGCGCTGCCCGGTGGCGTCATCTCGGTGAAGCTGCGAACCGGCTGGGACGCCCAGTCGTTCACCGCCACGGAGGTGGCGCGCCTGGCCGAGAGCGAGGGCGCCGACCTCGTGAGCGTGCACGGCCGCTCGCGGGCGCAGCAGTACCGGGGAAGCGTGGACCGAGAGAAGATCGCGGCCGTCGTCGACGCGGTGCGGATCCCGGTGCTCGCGAACGGAGACGTGGTCCAACCGCGCGACGCACTCGACATGCTCGACGCCACGCGCGCAGCCGGCGTGATGATCGGACGCGGGGCGCTCGCGAACCCGTGGCTCTTCTCGCAGATCGTCGAGCTGTCCGAGGGCCGTCCGGTGCCTCAGCCGACCGGCGACGCTCGCGCGCGCCTCGTGGAGCATCACCTCCAGCTGATGCTCGAGTACTTCGACGACGCCCGTTCCGCCGTTCACATGCTCAAGCGCTACCTGTGCGCCTACTCCACGGGCATGCCGGGGGCCAGCGACTTCCGCAACCGCATCAACCGGTCGGCAGATCTGGATCTCGTGATCCGCTCCGCAGAGCTGTTCTTCCGGCGGGCGGCGTGATGACGGAGCTCGAGGATCTCCGGACGATCCTCTCGGCCATCCCGGTCGGGGTCGTCGCAACCGACCCGGCGGGCTGCACGGCACTCCAGAACTCGGAGGCGAGCCGCATCGTCGGCGTCTCGTGGAAGAGCACGGCCGGGCGCGAGCTGGCCGGGGTTCTGGGACCCGACCATCCGGTGGTCGACCTGATCCGCGAAGCGCTCGAGACCCGCCGCCTGGTCTCGCGCCACGCGTGCGAGGTGATCCAGTTCCCGATCGGTCGAACGCTCGTGGTCGACCTCTCCGCCTCCCCACTCGGCGCGGAGGACGAGATCCAGGGCGCGGTCGTGACGCTCACGGACCGGACCGTCGGGCGCGAGCTCGAAGAGCTCGTGCTGCTGCGCCGGCGCACCGAGGAGTTCGCGCAGCTCGCCGCGGGAATCGCACACGAGATCCGCAACCCTCTCGGGGGCATTCACGGCGCCGCGCAGCTCATGCTCCAGAAGCTCGACGGGGGAGACCTGACTCGCTACCCGGAGCTGATCCGGTCCGAGACCGACCGGATCCGGCGCCTGCTCGACGACCTGGCCCAGCTGACGCGCGGCGACGACCTGCAGCTGCGTCCGAGCAATCTGCATCGCGTTCTCGACAACCTGCTGCAGCTTCACCGACACGACCCGGAGTGGCGGGAGGTCGAGCTGGTTCGCGAGTACGACCCGAGCATTCCGGAGATCGAGATCGACCCCGACCGCATCGCGCAGGTCGTGCTGAACCTGCTGCGAAATGCAGTCCACGCCGTCGGGGGCAAGGGCTCGATCCGGCTGCGGACACGCGTGGAGACGCAGTTCCAGCTCTCGCCCGGGAGCGGGCAGCCGACGGGAGTCGTCTACTTCGAGGTGGAGGACGACGGACCGGGCATCGCGGAGCCGGATCTCTCCCACATCTTCACGCCCTTCTTCACGCGCAGCGATCGGGGCACCGGGCTCGGGCTGGCGATCGCCCAGCACTGGGCCGTCCGCCACGGCGGAAGAATCCGCGCGTTCAGCGTCCCCGGCGAGGGGACGCGGATGCGCGTCACGCTTCCGCTCCGCACGGGACGCGAGAAATGAGCCGGGTTCTGATCGCCGACGACGAGCACTCGATTCGCTTCGTGCTGCGCGAAGTGCTCGAGGGAGCGGGCCACGAGGTCGACGAGGCGTCGAGCGGCGACGAGGCGCGGTCCCGGCTGGCCGCCGAGCGCTTCGACCTGGCGTTCCTGGACATTCGTATGCCGGGCCTGTCCGGACTGGAGCTGCTCGACGAGATCCGGGCTGCGAGCCCCGAGGGGCCGATCGTGGTGATCATGACGGCGCAGAACACCTTCGAGCACGCCATCGAGGCGATGAAGCGGGGCGCCTTCGACTACCTGACCAAGCCGTTCGATCTGGCCGAGGTGGAGGCGCTGGTCGAGAAGGCGATCCGACTGCGCGGGCTGCACCGCGAGATCGCCGATCTGCGCCAGAAGGTCGGTACGGTGTTCCGAACGGGCGAGGCACTCGTCGGAAGCGGCAGCGCCATGCTCGACGCGCCCGATCGTCTTGAGCGTGTCGAGCAAGGACCTGGTCGCGCGCGCGATCCACCACCACAGTCGGCGCCGAGACGCGCCCTTTCTCGCGGTGAACATGACGGCGCTCCCGTCGGAGCTGATCGAGGCGGAGCTCTTCGGGCACGAGCGCGGCGCGTTCACGGGAGCGGTCGAGGCGCGGCCGGGCCGCTTCCGCGAGGCGGAAGGGGGCACGCTGCTGCTCGACGAGATCGGTGACCTGCCGATGTCGCTCCAGGCCAAGCTGCTGCGCGTCCTGCAGGACCGCGAGGTGACACCCCTCGGGGGCGAGCGGCCGATCCCCGTGAACGTGCGCATTCTGGCCGCGACCCACCAGAACCTGGAGGAGCGGGTGCGCGAGGGGAGCTTCCGGGAGGATCTGTACTTTCGACTGAACGTCGTGCCGATCACGATCGCGCCGCTCCGCGACCGACTCGAAGACGTCCCGGCACTCGTCGAGCACTTTGTCGAACGCTTCTCCGACGAGCTCGGCGTCCGCAAGCGCTGGCCGACCGAGCCCGCGCTGCGCGAGCTCTCCGCACACAGCTGGCCGGGAAACGTGCGCGAGCTCGAGAACGCGGTCAAGCGCGCGCTGGTACTGGCCTCCGGCGACGTGATCACCGAAGAGGACGTTGCCGGGGCGATCGAGCCGACCCGCGCGACGATGGGTCTCTGGACCGAGGGAGTTCGCCGCGAGCTCGCCGGAATGCTCGACGACCCGGAGCGGGCGCCCGCGCGAGGTCCGTACTGGGACCTGGTGGAGCGGCTCGAGCGAGTGGTGATCGAGCACGCGCTGGAGCGTTCGGAGGGGAACCAGATCCAGGCGGCGCGCCTGCTCGGGATCAACCGCAACACGCTCCGCAAGAAGCTCCAGGATCTCGGCATCTCGAACCTCGCGGCGCGGAGCGAGGGATCGTGAGCGACGACCCTCGCCTGCGCGGGCTGTACCCGCTCGCAGACGACGACCCTCGCTGGCGACACGGCGCCAGGGCGGTTGTTCAAGCCGCGCTCGAGGGGGGCGCGACCGTGGTCCAGCTGCGGCTCAAGCACACCCCCGACGGCGAGGCGCTCGAGCTGGCGCACTGGGCCGTCGAGCGCGCGCGCGAGGCCGGCGCCCTACTCATCGTGAACGACCGCTTCGACCTCGCCGACCTGGCGGGTGCAGACGGCGTACACCTGGGTCAGGACGACCTCGAGCCGGAGCGCATGCCCGCCGACGTCCGGGCACGTCTGCACGTCGGACTCTCCACGCACACGCTCGACCAGGTGCGGGGGAGCGTCGCTCGGCCGGTCGACGCGATCGCCTTCGGACCGCTGTTCGGGACGCGCTCGAAGGACTCGGAGTTCGACGCGCGAGGGCTCGGGGCGCTGCGCGAGGCGATCCGGATCTCGCCGAGGCCGGTGATCGCCATCGGCGGCATTCACGCGGGGAACCTGGCCGACGTGGCCGGAGCCGGCGCGCGCGCGGCGGCGGTGATCTCGGCGATCGCCGACGCCGAGGACCCCGTGGAGGAGACGCGCCGGCTCCAGACGATCTTCCGCGCCGCCGGCGACGCCCGAGCGGAGCCGGCGCTGCGGAGCGGCGACGCGTGATCGAGCGCGCCACCGGGCTCGTCGGGATCTTCGTCCTGATCGGGATTGGCTGGCTGTTCTCGACCTCTCGCCGCGCGGTCCCCTGGAGAACGGTCTGGACCTCGCTCGCCCTTCAGCTCGCGATCGCGCTCGCGATCCTGAGGAGCCCCGTCGGCGAGGGCTTCTTCATCGCCGCGAACGATCTCGCGATCGCGTTCCTGGGCTACGCCGACCGCGGCATCGAGTTCGTCTTCGGGCGCTGGCCCGAGCAGGTGCTCGGAGCGGAGGGGGAGCCGATCCGCCTGCCGTTCGTGTTCGCCGTGCGCGTGCTTCCGATCATCATCTTCGTCGGCAGCGTCTTCTCGGTCCTCTACCACCTGGGAATCCTGCAGCGCGTGGTCGACGTGCTCGCACACGGGCTGCGCCGCGCGCTGCGGATCAGCGGCGCGGAGTCCCTCGCGACGATCGGAAACGTCTTCCTCGGCATGACCGAGGCGCCCCTCCTGGTTCGTCCCTACGTCGAACGCATGACCCGGAGCGAGCTCTTCTGCGTGATGACCGCCGGCTTCTCGACCGTCGCCGGCTCGATGCTGGTCGCCTACCTGGGCGTGCTCGGCGCCGAGTTCGCGGGGCACCTGATCGCGGCCAGCTTCATGTCGGCGCCGGCCGCCGTGGCGATCGCGAAGGTCGTCGTACCCGAGACGGAGCAGCCCGATACGCTCGGCAGCGCGACCGTCTCCGTCGAGCGCTCCACGGTGAACGTCATCGACGCCGCGGCGAGCGGAGCCTCGGAGGGGCTTCGGCTCGCACTGAACGTCGGCGCGATGCTGATCGCCTTCGTCGCGATCGTGTACATGCTGAACGACCTGCTGGCCTGGGCCGGAGGCCTCTTCGGCCATCCGGAGCTCAGCTTCGAGCGGCTGCTCGGCCTGCTGCTCGCGCCGGTCTCCGTCCTGCTCGGAGTCCCCTGGAAGGACGCCCTCCCGGTCGGCGAGATGCTGGGCGTGAAGACCGTCCTGAACGAGTTCCTGGCCTACCAGATGCTCGCCGACGCCCGGTCCAGCCTGGACCCCCGCTCCGTCGTCATCGCGAGCTACGCATTGTGCGGCTTCGCGAACCTCGGCTCGCTGGCGATCCTGCTGGGCGGGCTCGGAGGCATCGCGCCGAGCCGCCGACCCGACATCGCCCGGGACGGCCTGCGCGCGATCCTGGCGGGGTCGCTCGCGACCTTCATCACGGGGGCCGTCGCCGGGCTGGTACTCTGAAGCGGGTCCCCTATCATGCCGGCCGACGGCACCTGAGGAGATGGCCATGGCGAAGAAGAATCCAGACGACGGACGCGTGGTTGCGGTGGTCGGCGCGACGGGCGCCGTCGGCGCAGTCGTGCTCGACGTGCTCGCAGAGCGAAACTTCCCGGTGTCGGAGCTCCGGCCCCTGGCGAGCGACCGCTCGGCCGGCACGACCGTGCGCTTCGCCGGAAACGAGCTCGAGGTGGAGGTGGCTCGCCCGGAGGCCTTCGACGGCGTGGACTTCGCCTTCTTCGCGGCGACCGGATCGCTCTCCAAGGATCTCGCGCCCGAGGTGGCCAGCCGCGGCGGCGTCGCGATCGACAAGTCGAGCACCTGGCGCATGAACGACGAGGTCCCGCTGGTGGTGCCCGAGATCAACCCCGAGGCGCTCGAAAAGCACCGGGGCATCGTCTCCTGCCCGAACTGCACCACGATCGGGTTCGTCATGGCGCTGGAGCCGCTGCGCCGCGCGGCGGGCCTGTCGAGCGTGGTCGTCACGACCCTGCAGGCCGTGAGCGGAACCGGAAAGCCGGGCCTCGACGAGCTGGACCGTCAGCTCGGAGAGCTCGAGCGCGGCGAGGCGCTGCGTCCGGAGGTCTACGCCGCACCCATCGCCGAGAACGTGGTCCCGCTGTGCGAGACCTTCCGCGACGACGCCTACTCGACCGAGGAGGTCAAGCTGCTCTTCGAGACCCGCAAGATCATGGGCGTCGAGTCACTCGACGTCAGCATGACCTGCGTGCGGGTTCCGGTGCGCGTGGGCCACTCCGCCTCGATCCTGGTCGAGACCGAGCGACCGCTCTCGCCGGACCAGGCGCGCAAGGCGCTCTCGGAGTTCCCGGGCGTCGAGGTAATCGACGATCCGTCGAGCAACCGCTTCCCGACCGCCCTGGACGTGGCGGGGAGCGACGCAATTCTGGTCGGCCGCGTGCGGCGCGACCTGGGAAGCGATCGCCTCTGGCTCTGGCAGGTCGGCGACAACCTGCGCAAGGGAGCGGCGACGAACGCGATTCAGATCGCCGAGGAGATGATCCGCAGGGGCCTCAAGTGAGCTGACTCGCGCGCGCGAGCGCCTCCTCGGCTCCCTGTACGAGATCCTGCATGACCTCGGCGGCCGTGCGGATCTTCTGGATCATGCCGATCCCCTGTCCGGCGAAGCCGCGCATGAAGTCCTCGCGCCCCTGCGCCTGCGCGTGCTGGAACACCGGTCCCGAGATCATCGACTGAAACGGCATCGGGAGCGGCTCGAGCTCGCTCTCCTGCCAGGCCTGGGTCCAGGGGCTGCGGATCATGCGCGCGGGCTTGCCGGTCACCGAGCGCGAGACGACGGTCCCCTCCTCGTTGGACTCGACCAGCGCCTCCTTCTGGGAGTCGAGCAGGCCCGCCTCCACGGTTCCGAGGAACGCCGTCCCGATCCAGGCACCCTCCGCACCGAGCAGCATCGCGGCCGCGACGCCGCGGCCGTCGCCGATCCCGCCGGCGCCGAGCACGGGGATGTCGCCGGCGGCGTCGACCACCTGCGGGAGGAGGGCCATGGTTCCGATCGGCGAGTTGTGCCCGCCCGCGTCGTGCCCCTGCGCCACGATCACGTCGATGCCCGAGTCGCGCACCTTGTGCGCGTGGCGAACCGCACCGACGACCGACATCACGAGCGTGCCCTGCTCGTGAAGCTGATCGATCCAGGGTCCCGGATCGCCGAGGCCCGCCGCGTAGACGGGGACCCGCTCCTGGATCACGACCTTCATCTGCTCGGAGAAGAAGTCCTTGGAGAACATGGCGGTGAGCCCGCCCGTGGCGGGTGCGCTCTCCGTCGGCTCCGGCGACTTCAGGCCTTCTCGCTCCATGAACTGGCGCGCGAACTCCTTGTACTCGGGCAGCCGATCGGCCGGAGACGGACCCGACGGCCCCCCCTTCGGCATGCGCCGCACCGAGGCGGGCAGCAGCGTGTCGACGCCGAACGGCCGGTCGGTGAGCTCGCGGGTCTGGCGGATCCAGTCCCGTAGCTGCTCCGGGCCGCAGGCGGCCGCCCCCAGGACGCCCAGCCCACCGGCGTTCGAGACGGCGGCGGTGAGCTGCGGGGTGCTCGCACCCCCCATGCCGGCCAGGACGATCGGATACTCGATACCGAAGATGTCGCAGATGCGAGAGTGCAGAGCCATGTTGCCTCCTCGGCCCCATAGTACACCCGGGCCGTATACTTCCCGCCACGAGACCGCTGCCTCGCGGAGTGGCTGGAGTCGGCCTACCGTGTGCCACCCGCTGAGCCAGAGGCCGAGCGACGGGGCGGACGCCCCGAGGGAGAAGGCATGTACGAGCAGATTCTGTACGAGGTCGAGGACCCGGTCGCGACCATCACGCTGAACCGGCCGGATCGCCTGAATGCGTGGACCGGCCGCATGGGGACCGAGGTGAAGCACGCGCTCGCCGAGGCCGAGGACGACGAGCGGGTGGTGGTGATCGTCCTGACCGGCGCGGGACGCGGCTTCTGCGCGGGCGCCGACCTGCAGGACCTGCAGTCCATCTCGTCCGGGGCTCGGCTGGAGCAGGACGTCTCGAACCTCGACGCCGACCCGGGTGACGCCGAGATGGGCGCCTCCTTCCGCGGGCAGTACTCCTACCTGCTCTCGATCCGCAAGCCCGTGATCGCCGCCATCAACGGGCCCACCGCGGGCATGGCGGTCCCGATCGCCTCGTTCTGCGACATGCGCTTCGCCTCCGATCGGGCGACGTTCACCACTGCATTCGCGCGCCGCGGGCTCATCGCGGAGTGGGGCATCTCGTGGACCCTCCCGCGTCTGGTAGGACCGGCGCACGCGATCGACCTGATCCTGTCGGGACGCCAGATCGACGCCGCCGAGGCGGAGCGGATGGGTCTCGTCAACAAGGTGATTCCACACGACGACCTGTTGAAGTACGTGCGGGAGTACGCGGAGGACGTCGCGGCGAACGCGTCTCCGGCGTCGATGGCGATCATGAAGCGCGAGGTGTACCAGCACCTGATGGATTCGCTCGAGGTGGCGGAGCGCGACTCGTTCCGCCTGATGGGAGAGAGCTTCGGGCGGCCCGACTTCAGAGAGGGCGTGCAGTCGTTCCTCGACAAGCGGCCACCCCGCTTCAAGCGCGTGTCCAAGGACTACCGGCCGTGATCCGCATTCTCGACGTCGCGACCGCGCTGGCGGCCACACTCGCCCGCGGCGGCTCGGGAGCGTGGGTGGGCAAGCTGGGACCCCGGCCGGAGCGACCGCTCGAGCTGTACGAGTTCGAGGGCTGCCCCTACTGCCGCAAGGTGCGCGAGGCGCTCTCGATCCTGGACCTCGACGCCGTGATCTACCCCTGCCCGAAGAACGGGCCGCGCTTCCGGCCCGAGCTGGGACGGCGCGGCGGCAAGACCCAGTTCCCCTACCTCGTGGACCACAACACCGGCAAGGAGATGTACGAGTCGGACGACATCGTCCGCTACCTGTTCGACACGTACGGAGACGGGAGCGTGCCGCTGCTTCTGTCCTCGGGGCTCGCGACGGACCTGTCGGCGGGCGTCGCCTCGATCTGGCGACCCGGATTCGGAACCTACTACCGACGCGCCCGCTTCCCCGAGAAGCCCCTCGAGCTCTGGAGCTTCGAAGCATCACCGTTCAGCCGCATCGTGCGCGAGGCGCTCTCCAGCCTCGAGATTCCCTACACGCTGCACAACGTCGCCAAGGACAGCCCCTCGCGCGAGGCGTTCGTGGCTCGCTCGGGCAAGATGCAGGTTCCCTACCTGGTCGATCCGAACACCGGGGTCGAGATGTTCGAGTCGGCTGACATCGTCGCCTACCTGGAGTCGACTTACGCCGAAGACGCTCGCGCTTGATCGACGCACCCGACGAGCGACTGGTCGCCGCCATCGGTCGGCGCCAGAACGGCGCGATCGTGCTCGGGCTGGTCCTCGTGCTCGTGGGAGGCTGCTATGCGCTCTGGGGCATCGGACGCTTCGACCCGAAGGTTGACCCGCGCGCGGATCCCGGCTTCGATCGGCCGGTCGCCGAGTTGGCGTTCCTCTTCGACCGCAAGGACCGCGCCGTCGGCAACATCGATCCCGAGACCAGCATGGAGCGCTTCCTGCAGAGCGAGCTACAGGCGCAGATGCGGCTCACGGGAAGCCTGGTCATCCTCCTGATGCGCCTGTTCCTGGGCACGTTCGTCCTGACGACCGGCCTGATCCTGCTCACCGTCGTCGTCGAGCGGCGCCGCCTGCTCAAGGTGATCGAGAAGCTGCGCCCGCCTCCTCGAACCTGACCCTCAAGCGTTGCGGATGGTCAGGCCGCCATCGATCGGTAGGGCGACACCCGTGATGAAGGACGCAGCGGGCAGCACCAGGCTCAGCGTCCCGTGCGCGACCTCCTCCGGATCCCCGTAGCGCCGGAGCGCAGCGCGACGTCGCGCGAACACCTGCTTGTCCGCTTCCGGAATCGGCTCCGTCATCCCCGTTCGAATCGGTCCCGGGCAGATGCAGTTCACGGTGATGCCCTCGGCTCCGAGCTCTACCGCCAGGGAGCGCGTCAGCCCGATCACCGCGTGCTTTGCTGCAGTGTACGGGCTGTTGTACCGGGTGGCCCCCAGAGCCTCGGTGGACGCGATGTTCACGATCCGAGGCGCGTCGGACTTCCTCAGTGCAGGAAGCGCCGCGCGAACGGTGCGGGTATGAGCCGTGACCAGGACGTCCAGCGACTGCTGCCAGGCGGCCTCGAAGCCGTCGCCATCGATGGCCGTCGGGATCGAGATCCCGGCGTTGTTGACAAGGATGTCGATACCGCCGAAGTGCTCCACGAGCTCCGCGAAGACGCGCTCGATGGCGCCCGGATCGGCGAGGTCGAGCGTCCAGCCCCGCACGTCCGCGCCCGCCGCCTCCAGCTCCGAGACGACCCCCTTGAGCTGCGACTCGTTGATGTCGATGGCGGCAACTCGAGCCCCTTCATCGGCGAACAGCTGCGCCGTGGCGCGACCCATGCCGCTCGCTGCACCGGTCACGATCGCTACCTTGCCTTCAATCGAACGAGACAACTGGGTCAGCCGCGCCATTCCTCGCATCCCTCCGTGAGTCCACCACCCTATATCATTCGCGCGGGGCCGTCGTGCGGCCGAGCCGCCAGCTAGGTCATCCTCAGAGCCCGCTTGTATCCGGAGTACTTGGGCTGGTCGATGGCGACCTGGTTGACCACTGTCTCGCGCAGGTGCTCGGCGAGGCCAGGGTGATCCAGCGCCATGCTGCCGTCGCGCAGCGCGTTCACCAAGCGCCAGCGCAGCTCGGTCAGCTCCCCATCGGAGTCGAACAGCCGCCTCAGGCGCTCGGTCTCCCGCTCGCGCAACGTGGCGCCCGAGGCGAGCTCGCGCAGCACGATGTCCAGCGAATTGGATGCGACGCGCGCGAGGAAGTTGTTGCGGCCCCGGGTCGCCGTCATGACGTCGCCGCGCAGGAAGTCGCGTACGCTGCAGACCAGCTCGTCGATGCGCGGCATGTCGTTGATGGATTCGATGGGACTCGGCTCGACGAGCTTTGCCGGGCCCGGGATCAGCAGGTTGACGCAGTCGACCTGGCACTCGGAGGAGCGGCGGCCGATGGCGGGGCGCTCCACCGTCTGGTCTGGTCCGCTGCGGTAGTGCTCGGCCATGCCGAGGCAGCCGACCGCCCACCAGAACGAGCCGAACACCTCCCAGAACCTCACGCGTTCGGGATCGACCCGGACGCCCGACACGGACTCGTAGCCCGCGAACAGGTCTTCGCGCGTGCCGAACCCGCCCACGGGGGCCTCGCCGCCGAACCGCCAGGAGTTGGTGCACACCCAGCCGAGATCTCGCATCGGGTCGCCGATGTGCGCGAGCTCCCAGTCGAGCACCGCGTTCATGCCGTCCGGCGTCACCATGAAGTTGCCGTTGCGGAAGTCGTTGTGCACCAGCTTCATGTCCGCAGCGTCGGGCAGGTGATCTACCAGCCAGCGGGCCGTGTAATCGATCATCGGCTGTGGCGAATCCAGAGGCTGGTAGCGCTCCCAGGTCTGGTGGACGAATCGCTCGGGCGTGACCTCGTCCAGGTGCGCGCGCAGGCCCGTGGCGTCGAGATCGATGGCGTGAATGCGGGCCAGGACCTGGCCGCACTGGTGGGCGAGTCGGGCGCGCAGATCCTCCAGCTCGGGCAGCCGGTTGATGCGGGCACCCAGAGTCTCGCCGTCGAGCCACTCCATGATGAAGCCGGCGCCGAGGCCGTCCTCGGGCGTCAGCACGTGGTAGACCTCCGGCTCGGGCACTCCGGCCTGCTTCGCGCAGCGCATCAGCATGGCCTCGACCTCGATTCCGGGGAAGCCTTGCTGCTTTGCGGCCGCGATGCCGCCCGGAGAGCGGCGCATGGCGAGCCGACGCTCGCCGTCGGCGGCCCGCATCTCGATCCGGTAGGTCTCCTGGCTGGCACCTCCGGACAGGCGCTCCGCCGAGCTGAGCTCCCTGAAGCCATCGATGTGTCGCTCGAGCATCCGGGCCAGCTTCGACTCGAAGTCGGTCCGTGCGTCGCTCACCGGGCTACTCCCGAACCCCCTTCGGAGCCCGCTGCTTCATGAAGCCGAACATGTAGCCGGCCACGCGGCGCATCTGGATCTCCTCCGCACCCTCGGTGATCCGGTAGCGCCGATGGTGCCGGTAGATGTGCTCGAACGGCTTGTGTCGGGAGTACCCGAGACCGCCGTGCACCTGCATGGCCCGATCGGCCGATTCGCAGCACAGCCGGTTCGACCAGTAGTTGCACATGGAGACCTTGTCCGACTGGGAGAACGCGCCGTACTTGTCCATCAGCCAGGCGGTCTTGTGGATCAGCGCTCTCAGCATCTCGCACTGGGTCTGCAGCTCCACCAGCGGAAACTGGATGCCCTGGTTCACCGCCAGCGGCTTGCCGAACGGCTTGCGCTCCTGCGCGTACTTCACCGACTCGTCGATGCAGAACTGTGCGGCGCCCAGGCTGGATGCCGCCTGGCGGATGCGATTCTCGTTGAAGAAGTGCTGCACCACCTGCAGACCGCGCCCTTCGCCGGCGAGGATGGCATCCCCAGGCACGCGCACGTCGGTGAACGACACGCGCCCGTGATCGGTCGGCATGTTGAAGGTCCAGAGCATCTCTTCGATCTTCACGCCCTCGGCGTTCATGGGGGTCAGGAACGCCGTGATGCCGTCGCCGTCTCCCGGCTTGCCGCCGGTGCGAGCCATGACCATGTCGTACTCGGCTCTGTGGATCCCGGTGTTCCAGGTCTTCTCGCCGTTGATCACCCATTCGTCGCCGTAGCGCTCGGCGTGAGTCTCCATGTGGGTGGCATCGGAGCCGTGCCCGGGTTCGGTGATCCCGAACGCGAAGCCTCGCCGGCCTTCGGCAAGATCGTCGATCCACTCCTTCTTCTGCTCCTCGGTGCCGTACTGGATCATCAGCAGCAGCCCCACGTTGTTGCCCACGATGGAGTGCTCGTTCTGCAGATCGTTGTGCAGCCCCAGCCCCTTGGCGGCAAAGTGCTCTCGGATGATCGCCATGCCGAGGTTGGTGCCGTCGCGGCCACCGAACTCCTTGGGAGACGCGTAGCGGTAGTTGCCGGCCTTGTCGGCGCGGCGCTTGGCCTCCGCCAGCAGCACCTCCCAATCCTCGTGGGGCAACCCACCCCGATCCCAATCGGTGCGGGCGTACTCCCGCCGGTGATCGAAGAAGCGGATGTTGTCGTCCTGCTCCTCGAGTGGCTTGATCTCCCGCTCGATGAAGTCGTCGAGCTCTTCGAGGTAGTCCTGTAGCTCCTGGGGAATCTCGAAATCCATGGTGCCCTCGCAAATCTCCGGGATTGGTCGCGATCGGGCGCAATTAAGCCGCTGCATCCACGCGATAGTCAAACCGGACGGAGTCGATCTGTCCGACGACGGGTCGCACCGCCTTCGTGGCCGCTCCGGCTAGGCCTCGTCTCCACCGATCTCCGGGTCCGCCCGAGCGGCGAGCGGCGCGGTCTGGGTGGGGATGCGCTCGCGCGCCTCGACCGCGTGAGGCGCGGTCACGAATGCGAGGACGCCGCCCGCGGTGAGGAGCATCCCGGCCGCCTGACTGAGGGTCGGCACCTCGCCGACCAGAACGAAGCTGGCCCCCAGCGAGAGCAGGGGAATCGACGGCACGACGATGGCCGTGGCACGGGCGAGATCGAGCCGCGCGATCGCCTGGTACCAGAGCATGGTGCCCACGTAGCCGAGCACGACCCCCTGCACGGCCCAGATCGGGAGCTGCTCCGCGATCACGCCGGCGGTCGGAAGCCACTCTGAACCGCCGAGAGCCCACGCAGCCGGGGCCAGCAGTGCGGCACCATACACGTAGCGAGCACCGGTGAGGAGGTGCGGCTCCACGCTCGGCAGTCTCCTCAGCGTCACCAGATGGCAGATCTGCCAGCAGAGCGGGGCGAGCAGCAGGAGCGTCACGCCGACCGTGTCGCTGAGTCCTCCCACGCCCACTGCCAGGACGATTCCCGCCATCAGCACCAGAGCCGCCGCGACGCGGCGCAGCGTGAGCCGGTGGCCCAGGAACAGCCAGGCCACGATCAGCGAGTAGACCGGCTCCGTCTGGAGGCACAGCACCGCCTCGATGGCGGAGGTGCGCCGCGTTCCCTCGAAGAACAGGACAAAGGGGATCGCAGTGCCGAGAGCCCCGAGCAGGATCAGCACCGGTGCGCGGTCGCGTCGGAACAGCCGCCGCAGCTCGCGTCGAGTCCCCAGCACCAGGGCCGCGGCGAGTCCGGCAAAGAGCGTGGTGACTGCCGCGACGAAGAGCGGATCGGCCCGGTCCGTGGTGAGCTTGGCTACCGCGGGAACGAAGGCGGCGTTCACCGCGCACAGCCCGGCAAACAGGAGGCCGCTTCGCTGGGTCGCCTCACCGATCGACACGAACGCCTCCTCGCAGCGGCGGCTTCCAGGGGCCGTCGCGGCGCGGCCGCCCTGATGTTGGGGATGGATGTCCCGCTGTACGGTGGTGCTCGGAGAGCCGGACGGTCCGCGTCGTCAACCGGCTCGCACCGCGCCGTCACCCAGAAGCGACTCGATGCGCTCGGCGGTGTAGCCCAGCTCCTCCAGGACCTCCACGGAGTGCTCGCCGATCTCGGGAGCGCGGGTCGGGGGCCGCTTGACCGCGCCGTCGAGGTAGATGGGGCTGTCGACGGTGCGCAGGCCGTTCGGGTCTCCTGCGATCTCGCGGAAGACACCGTTGGCCCGCATCTGGGCGTCGTCCGGAAGCTCCTCGATGCGCGCCACGACCCCGAACGTCACCTCGTGGCGGTCGAGCAGCTCGCGCCAGTCGTCCAGGGACTTCGACTGGAAGACCTCGTCGAGGATCGCGGTGAGCACCGGCGCGTTTGCATGCCGCGCCTCGGGCTGTGCAAAGCGCGGATCGTCCTTCAGCTCCACTCTTCCGATCGCCTCGATGAAGCGCTCCCACTCGTTCGCCTCCTGCACCATGGCCAGGTAGAGGGCGCGGCCGTCGGCGCACGTGTAGTGGTTGACGAGCGCGTTGGGGCTGGCGGAGTGCGTGGGGGCCACGTAGCGCTCGCCTCCGCACAGGGCCGCCTGCAGGTAGATCGAGTTCGCCCAGGCGCCATTCGCGAGAAGCGAGGTACGCACGCGCTGCCCGCGGCCCGTGCGCTCGCGGTCGAAGAGGGCGAGCATGATGGCACCGAAGAGGGCCATCGAGCTCGGATGGTCTCCCATGCCGGCGGTGGCGAGGCCGAACTCCCGGCCCGCGGGACGCACCGCGTCCATCAGGCCGGAGCGCGCCCACCAGGCCGTGGCGTCGTAACCGGGCTTCTCGACCTCCGCTCCTCGATCGCCGTAGCCGGTCGCGTGGGCGTAGACCAGGCGCTCGTTCAGCGGCGAGAGATCCTCGTAGCGGAGTCCCAGGGCCTCGAGCACCGAGGGGTGGTAGTTGGTGAGGAAGACGTCGGCCCCGCACACGAGATCGCCCAGCACCTCGCGTCCGGCGTCGCGCCTGAGGTCCAGGGCGATCGAGCGCTTGCTCCGCGAGGTCAGGATCCAGCAGTAGTTCTGGTCACACTCGGGCAGCGGCTTGAGGTGCTGGAGGTAGCGGTAGGCGTCTCCCATTGCTGGATGCTCGACGTGGATCACGTCGGCCCCGAAGTCCGCCATCACCGTCCCGGCCGCGGGACCGAGCACGAAGGTCGCCGCCTCGACGACGCGAATCCCCTCGAGTACCTGTGCCATGCCGTGCCCTCCCCGATCCAGCCTCACCATCCCGGGCTCGCGCCCGCAGCCCCATCCGATTCTATTACGATCTCGCGACGCGGCGGCTGTCCCGGGGCGGGCGTTGCCCGAACCGGTCGATCCGTTCAGAATGGCGCGCACCCCCACACGAATCCAGGAGGACGGAGATGGCCGGTCTGAAGATCCTCGAGCCGATCGAGATCAACGGCATGCGATTGAAGAATCGGCTCGGGTTCGCCCCGATGCTCAACATGCCGCACGGAGAGAACAGCTGCGCCGACGAAAAGACGGTGCGCTGGTTCGAGGAGCGGGCCAAGAGCGGGCTGGGCTTCATCCTGACCGGGGCGCTTCAGCCAGCGGAGCCACCCTTCCCGATGGACGGGATCGGCATCTATACCGAAGAGCAGATCGAGGGCCTGGCCAAGGTCGTCGATGCAGTCCACGCCCACGGCACCAAGCTCGGGGTCCAGCTCGTGATGGCCGGGCCGATGGGAGGCCTCGCGCCTTCGCCCGGCCCCTATCCCGACCCGGAGCATCCCACCGAGAACCCGCTCAAGGTCCTGCAGGGCTTCGAAGCTCCGACGTTCCCCCTCACGGTCGAGCAGATCCGCGGGGCCGAGGACGCCTTCGCCCAAGCTGCCGCCAACGTCAAGTTGGCCGGCGCGGACTGCGTCCAGCTGCACTGCGCCCACGGTGGGGCCACGCTCCACTGCTCGTTCATCTCGCCCTACTACAACCGGCGCGACGACGAGTACGGCGGAAGCTGGGAGAACCGGCTCCGCTTCCCCGTGGAGACCCTGAAGAAGATGCGCGAGGCGGTGGGTCCCGACTACCCGCTCCTCGTGCGCCTCAGTGCCGACCAGCTCGTGGGGGAGCGGGGCATCACGATCGAGGACACCACGCGCTACATCGTGCCTGCCCTCGAGGAGGCCGGGGTGGACTGCTTCGACATCTCCCAGGGAGACATCATGCGCGCTCCCGAGGGGATCCTGATCCCGATGTACTACCGCCGCGGCTGCTTCATCCACCTGGCCGAGGCGGTCAAGAAGGTCACGCAGCGCCCCGTGATCGGCGTGGGCCGCATCGTCGACGTGGACATGGCCGAGACCTTCCTGCAGGAAGAGAAGGCCGACATCATCTACATGGGTCGCCAGTTCACCGCCGACACCGAGACGCTCCACAAGTACCTCGACGGACGCAAGGACGAGATCCGCACCTGTCTCGCCTGTAGCGAGGCCTGCGGAACGCCCTGCTCCATCAACTACGACATCTCTCCCGAGGCGCGTCCGCTCACGCCGGCGGAGCGGCCCAAGCACGTGCTCGTGATCGGCGGCGGGGTGGCGGGCATGGAGGCGGCCCGAGTGTGCAGGCTCCGCGGGCATCGCGTCACGCTGTTCGAGAAGGAGGCCGAGCTGGGAGGCATGGTCGGTGCCCTGGCCCTGACTCCGACGACCGGCGAGCTCGGGAACATCGTGAGGTACCTCGGCGTCCAGATGCGGAAGCTCGAGGTCGACGTGAGGGTGTGCAAGGAGGCGACTCTGGCCGACGTGGAAGAGCTGAAGCCCGACGCGGCGATCATCGCCGCGGGCGCGAGCCTGCAGCTGCCGGAGATCGCCCAGGGCAAGCCCTGGGTGATGAACCACGTCGAGGCGCTGAGGCGCATGCCGGCGATCGGTCAGCGGGTCGTGATCTGGGGTCTCGTGGCCACCGATCTGGCCATCTCGCTGGCCGAGATGGGCAAGGACGTGGTCCTGCTCGGCCGCGGCGGCGTGGAGACGCTCGACAAGTACTGCTCGATGAGTCGCAGGTGGCACGCCTTCCGGAAGCTCAGCGACATCCCCTTCGAGCGCGCCGCGCCCGAGGCGCAGCAGCTCCTCAACCCGGAGGTTCTGTTCCGCACGCAGGTCAAGGCGGTCCGGAGCGACGAGATCGACGTCGTCGACGAGAGCGGCGTCGAGAAGACACTCCCCTACGACACCCTGGTCATCTCGCTGCAGCGGAGGCCCGACGACTCCCTGTTCGAGAACCTCCAGGGCAAGGTCCCGGAGGTGTACCGGGTCGGAGACCGGCTCAACTTCGAGGAGGACATCGACCAGACCGCCAACATCCAGGGAGCGATCTGGAGCGCCAACGAGGTGGCCCTGACCATCTGAGGTACCGAGCGATGCTGAAGCTGCACGGATTCTCGGCGAGCAACTACTACAACGTGGCGAAGCTCGCACTGCTCGAGAAGGGGCTCGATTTCGAGGAGGTGCTCGTCTACACGAGTGCCGGCGAGAAGTATCGGCCCGACTACCTCGACATGAGCCCGCTCGGCAAGGTCCCCTGCCTCGAGACGGACGAGGGATTCCTGACGGAGTCGCGCTGCATCGTCGACTACCTCGAGCGTGCCCACCCGCAGCCGGCCCTGTATCCCGAGGGCGCGTTCGCCCGGGCCAAGCTGCTGGAGCTCACGCAGATCATCGACCTCTACCTGGAGCTTTCCGCACGCCGCGTGCTGCCGAACTTCTTTACGCGCACGCCGCCGGCGGAAGCGGTCGCGGCCGAGGTGCGCGACGTGATCTCGAAGGGCTGCGCGGCGCTCTCGAAGCTGGCGAGCTTCGATCGCTTTCTGCTCGGAGACCAGTTCACGGCCGCCGACGTGAGCGGCGTGCTGCACTTCCCCATCGTGCGCATGCTCACGACGCAGGTGCTCGACTGCGATCCGCTGGCCGGCGTGGCCGGACTCGAGGGCTATCTCGCCCGACTCGAGGAGCGTCCCAGCGTGCAGAAGGTGCGCGTCGACCAGGAGGCGGCCTTCCCGGGCTTCATCGCGCACCTTCGCGAGCACTACGGGATCTCCGCAGGCTGAGCCGCCTCAGAGCCAGTCGTTCCGATCCGCGTACTCGACCCGCCGACCCAGCTCGAAGCTCGCGGTCGCCCGGTTGACGATCTCGATCGCGATGCTGAGCGATGCCGTCGCCGCCGGCGAGGGCGCGTTGCAGACGTGGAGCGCGCGAGGACGATCGACGATGACGAAGTCGTCGACGAGCTCTCCGCTCGGCCGCAGCGCTTGCGCCCGTATGCCGGATCCTCCCGCTGCCAGGTCGTCGGACCTGATGTCCGGAACCAGGCGCATGAGTGCGTTCGCAAAGGCCTTCTTGCTCAGCGAGCGGGCCATCTCCTCCAGCGCGGTGCGCCAGTACTTTGCGGCCATCCTCCAGAAGCCCGGGAACGTCGCGATGTCCGCCACGTCGCGGAGGCGAACCTGGAGCTTCCGGTAGCCCTCGCGGGAGAGGGCGAGCACCGCGTTCGGCCCCGCCTCGACGCTGCCGTCGATGCGCTTGGTAAAGTGCACGCCCAGGAACGGGAAGCGCGGATCGGGGACCGGGTAGATCAGGCCGCGGACGAGCTCGCGACCTCGAGCCGACAGCTCGTAGTACTCCCCGCGAAAGGGCACGATGCTCAGGTCGAGTGGGGCGCCTTCCATCCGGGTGACCCGGTCGGAGTGCAGGCCGGCGCAGCCGATCATGTACTTCGTCCGGAGCGCGCCTCGATCCGTGTCGAGGATCATCCCATCTGGCTCGTGGCGAATGCCCGTCACCCGCGTGCCCGTGCGAACCTCACAAGAGAGCGACTCGAGCTCGCCGGCGAGCTTGGCGGCCACCGCCTGGAAATCGATGATTCCGGCGCTCGGAACATGAAGCGCCTGGATGCCCGCCGAGTGCGGCTCCAGCTCTCTGAGCCGCTCCGGACCGATCAGGCTGACGCCCGGGACCCCGTTGGCGACGCCGCGCCGGTGAAGCTCTTGTAGCCGGGGAAGCTCGCTCTCCTCGATGGCGACGACGATCTTGCCGCACACGTCGTAGTCGACGTAGTGGCGGTCGCAGAACTCCTTCATCATGGCCGCGCCCGTCACGCAGGTCTGCGCCTTGCTCGAGCCGGGCTTGTAGTAGAGGCCGGAGTGAATGACGCCACTGTTGTGGCCGGTCTGGTGGGACGCGATAGTCCCTTCCTTCTCCAGCACGACGACGCGGCACTCGGGAAACAGGCGCATCAGACGGTAGGCGGTCGCCACACCGATAATGCCGCCACCGACGATGGCGACGTCAGCCGTACGGTCATCCATGGGTAGACATCTCGTCGCGATGCTCCCGCTCAGGACCCGGCTGCGTCGAGCTCCGGGTAGTGCCGGAAGATGCCCAGCTCGTTGAACGGAATGCGGCGTTCCGAGGCGAGGTAGGCGGCGATGCGGGGGCGGCGTGCGACGTGCTCGCTCAGCTCGAGCAGATGCGGCGTGTCGGCCTTCGCGCGCTCGAAGGCTCTCGGAAAGGCGTAGGCGAGGCCCTCGAGCACCTGAAACAGCGACAGGTCGACGTAGCTCTGCTGCGAGCCGACGAGGTAGCGGCTCTCGCCAACCGGGTTCCGCTCCAGCGTGCGCTCGAAGTAGCCCAGGTACCGGGGTAGCCGCTGCTCTATGAAGCTCGTCGCGCGCTGCTTCGCTTCCAGCTTCTGGTCCTCGTAGTAGAGCGCGCTGCTGATCGGGTGGTGGGTGTCGTGCACCTCGGACACCATATCGGTCACGGTGAGCTGAAGCTGGTGGGCGGCGAGCTGGCCGGCCTCGTCCTGCGGGGCGAGCGCGTGGTGACGGCCGAGGTAGAGCAGGATGTTGGCGGTCTGCGCGATGACGAGCTCACCGACCTTCAGGATGGGCGGCGCGAAGGGCGGGGGCATAGCGGGACCCTCGCGCAGCAGGCCGAGCAGCGCTTGGACGCCGCCCGCCTCGCCCTCCGGTAGCCGGGCCACGTCGACGTAGGGCGCGCCGGCCTCTTCGAGCGCCAGCCGCACGAATTCACCGCGCCCCTGGAGCATCGGCCAGTAGTACAGCTCGTACGGCGCCGCGCTGGATTCCGACATCGGCGGCAGAGCTTAGCTCACGCGGCATCGCCGTGTCGGCGTCGTCGGCCACAGCTCCTGCCTTCGAATGTCTCGTCTCACGGGAGAAGGTGAGCCATTTCGACTCCGGGCCACGGCGCTTGCGGTGAGTCGTGCTGCGGGGAGAGAATCGCTCCATGAAGTCAGCCGACGGACCGAGGGGCCGCGAGTACTGGAGTCGAGCGGAGCGCGTGCTGCCGGGCGGGGGCATCTACATCTCGCGCTCGGCGCGGTTCGCGGGAGCGGGCATCCAGCCCGGCTTCATCGCCTCCGCCCAGGGCTGCCGCGTCACCGACGTGGACGGTCGCCAGTACGTCGACTTCCTCTGCGCCAACGGGCCGATCCTGCTCGGCTATCGACACCCGGAGATCGAGGAGGCCGCGCGCCTTCAGGCGGAGCAGGCCGACAGCGCGAGCTACTACCCGCCGGTCCTCGTCGAGCTCGCCGAGAGACTCGTCGATCGCGTGGAGCGGGTGGCCTGGGCGGTGCCCGCCAAGAACGGGTCGGACGTCGTGGCGCTCGCCGCCCGGGTCGCGCGCGGCGCCACGGAACGCGAGACGCTCATCCTCTTCGAGCACGCCTACCACGGGTTCGATCCCGAGTTCGTTCCGGGGGCCGGAGGGGTTCCGCGCGTGCGACGCGACAAGGCGCTGCGGGTGCCCTGGAACGAGGTGGACGCGCTCGAGCGCGCAGCCCGCGAGTGCGACGGCGACCTCGCGGGCATCGTCCTGAACGCGCTCGACCAGAACCCGGCCCAGGACACCGTGGAACCTTCCAAGGACTTCATCCGGGCGATCGACGACCTCCGAGAGCGGACCGGTGCCAAGCTGGTGCTCGACGACGTACGGCACGGCTTCCGGCTGAATCCCGCCGGGTCGCACGTGGCGCTGGGGATCGAGCCGGACCTCATCTGCCTCGGCAAGGGGCTCGGGAACGGCTACCCGGTGTCGGCGCTGCTCGGCACCGAGGAGCTGCGCGATGCTGCCCGGAAGCTCGCCTTCACCGCCTCGTTCGCGTTCGGCGCGGTCGCGCTGCGCGCCGCAGTCGAGACGCTCGAGGTCTACGACCGCGACGGGGCATTCGCGACCCTCTGGCGGGCCGGCGAGCGCCTGCGCGACGGCATCGTCGCCGCGGCGAGGCAGACGGGGCACCGCATTCGCTACACCGGACCTCCGACGATGCCGACGCTCCTCTTCGAGGGCGATCCGGAGCGCGAGCGGGGCCGGCAGTTCTCTCTAGAGGCCGCGCTGCGGGGCGCCCTCTTCCACCCGAACCTCAACTGGTTCCTGAACGCGTCGCACGACGACGCCGCGATCGACGAGGCAGTCTCCATCGCCGCGGAGGCGTTCGGGGCGACGCCCGCGGCGGACTGAGCCCCGAGCCGAGGACCGATGCTCCAACTGTCCGGGCTGGTCGCACTGAATCTGGCTTTCATCGGCCTGTACATGCGCGCCCGCCTGCGCGACGACAAGCGGCAGGTCCGGATCTATCAGCCCATTGCCGTGATCACCTCCTGGCTGATCGCCGCGTTGAGCCTGCTGCGCCCCGAGCCGGACGTGCCGCTGACGCTGGTGGTCCTGGCCGGGATGGGCATCGCCATCCTCGGGGACTTCCTGAACATCGACATGGAAGACATGCGCGTGGTGCTGCGCGGGCTGGTGATCGCCGTCGTCGCGTACCTGACCTATGCGATCGGCCTGACGGCGTTGGACGGCTTCCACGTACAGGACCTGAGCGTGGGTGCTGTATTGCTGGCGGTCTATGCCCTGGTGATGCGCACGATCTGGGCCCGCGTGGAGCGGCCGATGCGCGTTCCGGTCTTGATCTACGCGCTGGTGCTGCCGTTCACCTTCTCGCGCGCCGTCTCCACCTTCTTCGGCGATCGCTTCTCGACGCTGCAGTCGGTCTTCGTGAGCCTGGGGACCCTGAGCCTGTTCGTGGGCGACATCGAGTTCGCCATCCACACCTTCAGGCGGCGCCTGCCCGTCATGCTCGGACCGATCCTCTACGCGGGCGGACAGCTGCTGATCGCGCTCGCCACCTGGTTCTAGCCAGCGACCAGGGTTGCGTAGGACCGGCGCCATCCACGGGCTGCTAGTGTTTGAGGCCCGCATCGGGGGGTGCGGTCGATCCGCGAGCAGGGAGGGAGCGAAGGTGACCACGAGCCAGGCAGGCGGGCTGGGGATGGTGCTGTCGGGTGGAGGAGCGCGCGGCGCCTTTCAGGTGGGCGTGTACGAGGCGCTGCTGGGCGACGGACGCTTCTCGGGGGGACCCGCCGTGCTCTCCGGGACCTCGGCGGGCGCCATCAACGCGGCGCTGATCGCGGCTGGGAAGTCGCCCGATCAGATGATGCAGTTCTGGAACGGCATCGCGGACAATCCCCCGGCGATGGCCAGCCCCGTGTTCTTCGACAGCGCCACGCGGACGCTGATCCGCCTGAGCCTGGAGGAGTACGTTCGCTGGCTCGTGCCGGGACGGCGCTGGTGGGCCCTGCTGCAGCGCGCGCGAAACCACGTTCCGCCGCGTCCGGGGAGCCTGATGGCCCTGGCGGTCGAGTACCTGCTCACGGCACGCTTCGAACTCGTGAGCCGCTTTCTCGAGGGCATCCGCGAGCCCTTCCTCGCGCGGACCGAGCAGCTTCGCGAACGGCTGGTCGAGACGCTCGGGGGCGAGCACGTTCCGGCCGGCAAGGTCCAGCTGGCCATCAACACCGTCGACGCGCACACCGGAGCCGTCGTGCGCTACGTGACCACCGAGACTTCACTCACGCATACGCCCGACTACGAGGTCGTCGACGCGATCTCGGTCGACATGGTGCTGGCGAGCGCCAGCATCCCGCTGCTCTTCCCGCCCGTCCAGGTCGGCCGGCACATGCTGTGGGACGGCGGCCTGCTGGTGAACACGCCCCTGGCGCCAGTCGTGGCGATGGGTGCCGAAGAGATCGTGACGGTGCTCGTGACGGAGCCGCCCGATCCCGAGTCGGGCCCCTTCGAGCACTTCGGCAGAGCCGTGGAGCGCACGGTCGACGCGTTTCTCGAGAATGCGTACAACGTGGACCGGAAGCTGCTGCTGGAGCGCAACCGCCTGGCCGGCCTCGAGGGGGGACACTACCGCGACGTCGTGCTCTACGAGGCGATCCGACCCGAGCGCGACCGCTGCTTCAACGCGGGCTCCTACCTCTACTTTGACCGCAGGGTGCTCGACCAGATGCGCGACGCGGGTCGACGGGCCGGCGACGCCTGGCTCGCCGAGGGGCCGCGCCGGGATCGTCTCGAGCCCGCCAGCGCCGCGGCGTAGCCCCGGCGCGCCGCAGGGTTCCCGCGACGGCTAGATCTCGCCGCCGCCGTGGACGTAGATGCGCTCGCCGGTCACGTAGCCGGCTCGATCGGAGACCAGGAAGCGCACCACGTCGGCGACGTCTTCGGGCTGGCAGACGCGACCAAAGGGCATGTGAGGATCCATCGCGCGCAGGTCCTGCACGCCCGCCGTGGCGCGCATCAGCCTGCGTCCCATCTCGGTCTCGACCAGACCCGGCGCCACGATGTTCACGCGAATGCCGTGCGCTCGCTCCTCCTTGAACAGCGTCAACGCGAGCGCCTCCATCGCCGCCTTCCCCATGCTGTAGGGCGCGCCGTTCGCTCCGAAGCGCTGGGTCGCCGCGCTCGAGACCATCACGATGTCTCCGCGCGGTCGCTCTCGCATGGCCGGAATCACGAGCTTCGACAGATAGTGCGGCCCGAACGCGTGGATCCGCACGACGCGCTCCATCTCGGCCGGGTCGGTGTTGGTGACGCTCTGCCCGCGGCTCGCGATGCCCGCGTTGTTGACCAGGATGTCGATCGTCCCGAGATCCGCGTGCACGGCCTCGACCATCGCCCGGTCCTCGTCGAGGGAGTCGACCGAGGCGCGGTAGGCTCCCGCCCGGCGTCCGAGCTTCTCGATCTCGGCCACCGTCTCCTTGGCCGCCGCCTCGTCCCGACGCCAGTTCACGGCGACGTCCGCCCCGTCCTCGGCCAGGCCGAGCGCGATCGCCCGTCCGATCCCCCGGCTTCCACCGGTCACCAGTGCCACGCGTCCTGCCAGCGACATCCTGTGTCTCCCCTTGCTGCGAGTGCCGCGCATCTTATCACCGAGACGGATCTCGCTTTCTCTAGGCCGGGGCTCTCGGGACGCGAGCGCCATCTATAATGCCGGCCATGGCGGGCGCACTCGACGGAATCCGGATCCTGGAGTTCTCGCAGGGCGTGGCGGGGCCGATGGCGTGCATGCTGCTCGCCGACCTCGGCGCCGAGGTCATCAAGCTCGAGCCGCCGGGGGGCGATCGCGACCGGACGCACCCGGGCTACCTCTGCTGGAGCCGCAACAAGCGAGCGGTCGAGCTTGACCTCGAGCGGGAGTCGGGGCTCGACGCCGCCCGGTCCCTGCTGGCGACCGCGGACGTCGCCGTGTTCGACGGCAGCGCCGATCGGCTCGAACGCCTGGGACTCGATGCGGAGTCCCTCACCGGCCGCGACTCCGCGCTGCTGCACGTCCATCTACCCCACTACGGGGTGCCCGGCTGGTGGAGCGAGCTTCCCGTGGACGACTCGCTGCTCTGGGGCATGAGCGGCGCCGCGTTCTCCCAGTTCAGCTGGGAGGACGTGCCGGTTCAGCTCGTGACTCCCGTACTCTCCTACGCACAGGCGGTGCTCGCGGCCGGGGCGATCGCCTCCGGTCTCTACGAGCGCGCGCGCAGCGGAGAGGGTCAGGCTCTCACCGTGAGCGGCCTCCACGCGCTCGCGGGCATCCAGAGCGGAGCGGTTCCGCGCTCCGGCGCCTTCGCCCTCCCCCGCCCGCGCGGCGCGCGTGGACCGATCCCGAACTACCGCCTCTACCGGTGTGCCGACGGCAAGTGGCTCTTCCTCGGGACGCTCATGCCGCACCACTTCTCGAAGGCGCTCGAGGCACTGGACCTCGCCGGGATCCTCCAGATGGAGGGGATCGACGGGGAGTTCATGAACGTGCTGAAGCCCGAGAACGTCGACGAGGTCGGTGCGCGGCTCGACCGCCGCTTCGGCGAGCGGGCGCGCGCGGAGTGGCTGAACATCCTGCGCGAGAACGGCGTGCCCGCGGGTGCGGTGGGCACCCGCAAGGAGTGGTTCGCGAGCGAGACGGTGGCCGCGAACCGAATGCGCGTCGTGCTTCCGCATCCCGAGCTCGGGCCGGTCGAGCTACCGGGCGTCCCGTTGAAGCTCAGCGAGACACCCGGCGAGATGCGCCACGTGCTGCAGCGCGCCTCGCTCGAGGAGCTGATCTCGGATCGGCCCGAACGCGCGAGCGCCGTCGCTGGGCGGCGTGCGGCTTCTTCCTCGGGGGGACCGCTCGCGGGCGTGCGGGTGCTGGATCTCGGCGCCATCATCGCGGCCCCGTTCGCCTCGGCCCTGCTCGCGAGCCTCGGCGCGGACGTGATCAAGGTGGAGCCGGTCGCGGGCGACTCATTTCGGACCTACGGCCCCGGCTTTCTGGGATACAACCAGGGCAAGCGCAGCATCGCACTCGACCTGAAGCACCCGGACGGACTGGAGACCTTCTACGGGCTGGTGCGCCACTCCGACGTGGTGTGCGACAACTACCGGCTCGGCGTGCTCGAGCGCCTGCGCATCGACTACGAGGCGCTGCGCGCACTCAACCCGCGCATCATCCAGGTCTCGATCACGGCCTACGGGTCGTCCGGAGCGCTCGCCGAGGACCCGGGCTTCGATCCGCTCTTGCAGGCGCAGAGCGGCTTGATGGCGGCTCAGGGAGGCGCGGACGAGCCGGTCTTCCATCAGATTCCCGTGAACGACGTGGCGAGCGCAATGGTCGCAGCGCTCGGCGTCGCCGCCGCGCTGCTCGCCCGCGAGCGCACGGGCCGCGGGCAGCGCGTCGAGACGAGCCTCGCGAGTCAGAGCGTGCTGTTCCAGTCGGCGGAGCTCACGCGCTACGCGGGTCGGCCGCCGAGCCCCGAGGGCGGACGCGACTGCGTGGGCCTGGGGGCGCTGCGCCGCTTCTACGCGTGCGCGGACGGCTGGCTGGCCCTCTCGTGCTCGGAGCAGCATCAGTTCGAGGCGCTCTGCAAGGTGCTCGGACACCCCGAGTGGGCGGGAACCCAGCCCGCCGAGCGTGCCATGGAGGAACCGTGGGACGGTCCGCTGTCAGCGACGCTGTCCGACGCCTTCAAGCGCGCCAAGCGCGACGAGCTGATCCAGCGCCTGCGCGAGAGCGGTGTGCCCGCCGCCCCCGCCGCGCGGGCGGGCGAGCTGAGCGATAGCCCCCTGCACACGGCCAACCGCTTCTTCCAGGAGCTGGACCATCCGCTCTTCGGTCCGCTCAAGGGCGTGCGCGGCTTCGCGGACTACAGCCGCACTCCCGCCGACTTCCGGCTGCGCCCACCGCTCCTCGGAGAGCACGGCGAGTCGCTCCTCGCCGAGCTCGGCGCTTCGCCCGAACGCATCTCGCGCCTCGCGCGCGACGGCGTGACCGTCTTCCCCTCCGACTAGTCGTCGAGCTCGAGCCGGGCGATTGCGATCCCGCTCTCG
>CAZLBF010000144.1:0-5474 GCA_964557495.1 uncultured Myxococcales bacterium
AGAGGCTATCTGTGATTCGCGTCATTGGGCGATCCGACACCTAATCGTATAGGCAGCGCAGGTTCAGTGCCAGAACTCCGTCGAGGCGTCTACGAGGATTCGGAAGGGACGGATTCGGCGAGGGGATCCCCGGCGTTGAACATGCGCGAAGGGGAGCCGCCCTCGCGCCGGGCAGCCAGGTGGAATACGGCCCAGGCCCCACAGCGGTCGCAGTCGACGTCGTTGCCGTAGCAGCAGAAAGGCGTCTTGAAGTGATCCCCCTCGAGGTAGAGGGGCAGAATCAGGTCCCGGGCCGGACAGGCGTCGGTGACGCGCTTCGCGTGCGGCGGCAGCATCAGCTCCAGGCTGCGCAGCGAGTTGCGCACGAAGCCGGGATACTGAGCGCGGAGCCGCATCACCTCTCGCACGGCGTCGCCCCGCTCCTCGTTGTCTGCCCAGGCGTCCTCTCCGCGGTCGTCGCTGCGAGGCACGTAGAACGAGAAGCTCATCCAGCCGATGCGCGTCGACTGAAGCTCCTGGACCAGCTCTTCGAGGCGATGCTGATTCCGTCGCGTGACGGTGCACTGCACCTGGACCGGCGAGGCGAGATCGGCCGGCAGGCGGGCGAGGTTTCGCGTCACCTTGCGGTAGACGCCGGAGCCCCGAATGGCGTCGTTCAGGTCCTCGGGTCCGTCGAGGCTGACCACGTACAGGGTCCCGGGTCCGAAGTCGACGAGCGGGATCGTCCCGTTGGTCGTGATCGTGTTCCGCTCGAAGAGCTTGATGCCGCGCTCCAGCAGGCGACGGCGCAGGAGCGGCTCCCCGCCCATCCAGAGCGCGCTGATCATGCCGTGGCGGTCCCGCAGGCCCGTCAGCGTCTCGAGGATCGCCTCGTCGCTCATCTCGTCTCGGATCGACGCGGGGGCCTCGTTGGGGTTCCCGTCGCGGAAGACGAAGCAGTGCGCGCAGCTCAGGTTGCAGTGGTTCGTCACGTTCACGACCACCGAGGGGTAGCGGGCGTCGGCCCGGTAGTACCCCTCCAGCTCGGCCCGGATCCTCGGCTGCGAGCCCCCCCCAGGACCGGTCGGGCCAGCCCCTCCGGAAGTGGGAGCGCCCATCAGCTCTGCGCCTCCCCGCGGCGCGCGAGCCGCGGCAGCCAGCGCGGGACGCGGCTTGCGTAGGCCTCGTACTGCTCGCCGAAGCGCTCGCGGAGCTCGGGCTCCTCGACGTAGACCACACCGAGATGTGCCGCAACGGACATCAGTGCTGCGTAGCCTACTACTCCCAGGTTCGCGAATACGAGCGCCCCTCCCCAGATCACGGTGAGCTCGCCCAGCATGATGGGGTTGCGGACCAGCGTGAAGGGCCCCGTCGTCGCGAGACGGCGAGGCGCGTCCAGCGGAAAGGGCGTACCCTCTGCATTGCGGCTGAACACGGCGAGACAGCGCCCCCAGATTGCCAGGCCCACGACGACGAGCAGGGCTCCCGCAGCGAGGCCGAACGGTCGGGGAAGCGGCAGGCTCACCGGCACCAGCCAGGCGGCACCCCACGGCAGCAGCACCATGAAGATCGCGAAGAAGAGCCCCGCGTTGAGCAGCGACTTGGCCCACAGGGCGGATGCGCTCCGCGTGGTACTCGGGCGAATCCAGCGGCGCCGCGACTCGCGCATCGAGCTCCGAGAGTCACTCACGTCCCTGGTGGCCTCGCCTCTGCGCCTCGACCGGGCGCGGAATCCCACACTCCGCTCCTCGAGGCGCCCTGCCCGTGATCATAGGACCCGAGCGGCCGAAGGGGGAGCCTGATGCGCGTCATACGGCAGTCCCCCTGCTACTGGTAAACTGACTCGATGTCGCGCGCCCTGATGCAGGTTCTGCTCTCGCTCGCTCTGGGGGTCGCCCTCGGCTGCGGCTCTTCGCCTTCCGAGAACGGAAACGACGGGGGTGCGCGTGCCGAGGAAGTGTCTCCGGCCTCGAGCGGCGAGGTCGTCGAGACGGCGCGATCGCGCCGGGGCACGATCAGCCGCGTGATCACGACCTCGGGCTCGATCGCGGCGCATCGCACCTCGGTGATCGGCCCCTCGGTTCCCGGGCAGATCATTCACATCTTCGTCGACGTCGGCGACGAGGCCACTCTTGGCACACCGCTCTTCCAGACCGATCCCGGCCCCTACTCGATCGCCCTGCAGGGAGCCCAGGCGGGGCTGGCACTCGCGAACGCCCAGGTTGAGGACGCGGCGGAGGAGGCGAACCAGACGCGCAAGCTGGCCACGAAGGAGATGGTCTCTGCGCAGGACCACCGCCGGGCCCGAACCCGGCTCGCGGTGGCGAAGGCGCAGCGGAAGCAGGCCGAGGCGCATGTCGCCCACGCTGAACACGAGCTGAGTCGAACACTCGCCCTGATGCCGTACGACGGGAGTGTCGTCGAACGGTCCGCGCACGAGGGCATCATGGGGACCGTCCGGCCGAACACGCGCGTCGTCGTGGTTCAGGAGAGCGGCGTGCTCGAAGCGGTGCTCGACGTGCCGGAGGCTTCCCAGATCGCCGTGCGACCGGACGATTCCGTCCGGCTGTGGATCGAAGGGCATCCCGAGCCGATGCAGTCGCGAGTCGCGGCGGTGAATCGCCGCATCAACGAGCGGACCCGGACCTACGCCGTCCGGGTGCCGGTGGACGATCCCGAGCACACGATCAAGGCGGGCGCCTTCGTCCGCGGCGAGATCGAGCCGGCGCCGCGCGAGGGCGCGCTCCTCGTCGACCGCTCCGCCGTCACGCGCCAGGACGGAGCCGCCTTCGTCTTCGCGGTCGCCGACGGCACTGCCGAGCGGCGCCCGGTCCGGCTCGGAATCGTGGGGCCGAGGGAGGTGGAAATCCTGAGCGGGCTCTCCGACGACGACGAGGTCGTGGTGGGCGACGTGGTCGCCCGGCTCATGGACGGTGCCCCCATCGTGCCGGTCGACGTGGCGGCCGCCACGACGCGACCCGAGGCGCTCCCCGATGACGTGGAGCCCGACGCGACCCCCTAGCGCCTGGCCCCCTCAGGCCCGTATGGCGTTCGCGGTCAGGCCCAGGGTCGACTCGACCAGCCAGATGGTCGCTCGCGTCACGGGAACCAGGCTGTCGACGTCGATCTTGTCCATGCGGTCCATCGCGTCGAACAGGTAGAACGGAGCGGTGAGGTAGTTGACGAGCGGCACGCCGTGGTCGTGAAAGAAGCCGCCGTCGGTGGTGGGCCGCGGGCCGAGCGCATCTGGAGGAATGACGAGCGAGCGTTCCAGACCCTCGGCCTCGATCGCCTTCCACACGGCCGCCTCCAGCAGCGGGATCCGGCTCGTGAAGAACCAGCGCACCTCCGGCTGGCCGGTCGGCACGAGGTCGCCCTCCCGCTCGACGAACTCGCGGGCTGCGTGCTCGAGGTGGATCTCCAGCACGATCCGGTCGATCTCCGCCGCGTGCGCCTCCAGGAACGCGCGACAGCCGGCGCCGCCGACCATGTGACCCGCGTTGAGCAGAAAGACCAGGCGGTGCGGGCGCTCCTCCTGCCGCACCGCCGACCAGTAGGCCGCCTGCGCCAGCACCAGCGCGACGCCCGACGCGTCCTCGACCGCCGAGTCCCAGGGGCCGTCGTGGTGCGACCCGATCACGACCCGCTCCTCGTCGACGCCCGGAAGCTCGCCGACCACGTTGTGCGAGATCACCTCCTCGCGGACCGAGTCCACGTCGAGCACCAAGTCCACCGGGCCCGCCGCGAGCATCGAGCGGAGCCGCGCCCCGTCGCTGCCGCGGATCCAGACGCCCGGAATCGGCCGCGAGAGACCGTCGTACGGAACGTAGTACTCGCACGAGTCGCCCGGATAGCCGGTGAGCGCACCGATGAAGGCGGCAGCTCCGGCGTCGATCGAGGGCTCCATCACCTCCATGATCTGGGGGCCGAAGGGGAGCACCTGGAGGGCGCCGTCGAAACTTCCACTCGGGTCGTAGACGCGCCCGCCGGGCCGCGGGGCGACCGAGAGCTGCTCGCTCAGCTCGGCGGGAGCGCCCTCTCCCGACGCCGGGAGGTCGGGCGGCAGGCGCAGGAGCGACACGTCGAACAGGCTGGCTCTGCCTCGCACGGCCTCCGGCCGCGTCGGATCGAATGCCGCCAGGGAGATCTCCAGGCGTTCCGCAGGGGCCGAATGGGGGAGCGGGAAGCAGGGAAGCTCGCTCTCCACGCCCGCGTGGCGCACGCGGAGGGACCAGGAGCGCGGCTCCCAGTACGCCAGTGGAACCGGCTCGAGCCGGACGTTCTCCAGGCCGAACTCCCGGAAGCGCTCCTCGCACAAGCGCTCCGCTCGGCGATCGGCTGGATAGCCGGGGCGCCGGATTCCCCCCTCGTAGATCTGCTCGATCCAGTGCAGGATGGCGTCGCGGTCTGGAACGAGGTCGTCCCTAGGCATCTCGCTTCGAAGGTACTCTCGCGCGGCCTCGGGACCGTATGACCTCGGTCATAACGGAGACGACGTCCGGAGTGGCAGCTTAGAGTGCAGTCGCGGGCGGAGAGCGCGCGGCGCGAGACCCGAGGAGGGGCGCGATGCAAGCCCGGTACGTGGACGGAATCGATCTCGAGCAGATCCTCGACGCCGACTCGAGCGTCTGGCGCCCGGCGGAGCCCATCGCGCTGGATCTCATCGGCACGCCGATCGGTCTACAGCCCGCGCCCGCCGTCATGGTCACCTGGGCCACGAAGCTGATCGGCGCCGTCAACCGCGTCGAAGTTTCGGCCGTGCACAACGGAAGCGAGCTCGCGTTCCGCCTGGAGTGGGTGGATCCGAGCCACGACCAGACGCTGAGTGACACCACCTCCTTCGTCGACGGCGCGGGCGTCCTGTTCCCGTCGGTGCCGGGCGCACCGATCGGCTCGATGGGCGGGCCGAAGCAGCCGGTCACCGCCTGGTACTGGCGCGCGGACGAGAACGACTCCGGTCGCCAGGTCGTGGCGGAGGGGGTGGGCACGACGCGCCCGGTCGACACCAGCATGGTGCGCGGTCGCGGCGTGTGGAAGGGCGGAGGCTGGCGGGTGGTGATCTCGCGGGCGCTGCGGGTAGAGACGAGCGAGCCCGTCGCGCAGCTGACGCCGGGCGAGACGACGCAGTTCGGCGTGGCGGTCTGGGAGGGCAGCAACTCCGAGCGCGGCGGGATCAAGGGCTACTCGATCCAGTGGCAGGAGCTCGTGCTCGAAGCCGCTCCCACGGCGGGGAGGTAAGAGATGGCGGAGGTGAAGCGTCAGCTCGCGATGGCGTTCGACCTGAACAAGTGCATCGGCTGTCAGACCTGCACCATCGCGTGCAAGCGGCTCTGGACCCGCGACGACGGCATGGAGTACATGTGGTGGAACACCGTGAACACCATGCCCGGCCGCGGTACGCCGCGGGACTGGGAGCAGTCGGGCGGCGGCTTCAAGAAGGGTTTCGCGACACCGGGCAAGCTGCCTTCGCGGGGAGAGTTCGGCGACGCCTGGGA
>CAZLBF010000145.1:0-6123 GCA_964557495.1 uncultured Myxococcales bacterium
GTTCATGGGCAAGGGGAGGAACCTGGGCCTGCGCTTCTTCTTCCTCGGGACGACCATCGCGGCGCGCCTGCCCGAGATCGCACCGGCCTTCGGGTCCCTGTTCACTCTCTTCCAGCAGGGGGCCATCGCGCTCCCGATCGCCCGCATGCCGCTCGCCGAGGTCGTGGAGGCCCACCGCCGCATCGAGGCCCAGGAGACCTTCGGCAAGGTGATCCTGATTCCCTGACTTGGTCCGGCCGGGTATCGGCCGGCGGAGCCGGCGTCTTGCCGGATATCGGCGGGCAGAGCCCGCCTGCCGGGCTCCGCTCGGCTACGCCTCGCTGCGCGCGCCGCTGCCGCGGCGCTTGCATCTTCCTGCCCGTCAGGGTGTCCGGCGGAGGACCGCAGGACGCCCGCCCCCGAGCGAGGTCTCGGCTCTCCCGGCCCGGGGAGGCCCGACCGGTACCCTATATGACGGCCGTCATTGCGGCGGGGGCGGGGGAAGATCCTATCTTCCGGGCCGCAGGATTTATTGCTGGACCCGGGGAACGGGTCGTGGCTGCGGAGGACCTGTTCATGAGCCCGGGCATCCTGGAGGGATTGTCCGTCCTGGAGCTGGGACGGCTGGTGGCGGCCCCCTACTGCGGCAAGCTTCTCGCCGATCTCGGCGCCGAGGTCACCAAGCTCGAGGAGCCCGGAGTCGGGGATCCGGCCCGGCGGCAGGGCCCCTTCCCTGACGACCTGCCGCATCCGGAGCGGAGCGGGCTCTTCCTGTACCTCAACACGAGCAAGCGCTCGATCACCCTCAGCCTCGAGACGGAGACCGGCCGCCGGATCTTCCGCGAGCTCGCGGGCCGCGCCGACGTGCTCATAGAGGATTGCTCCCCGGGTGAGCTCGAGCGCCTGGAGCTGGACTATCCCCGGCTCTCCGCGCTGAATCCCCGGCTGGTCGTCACCTCGATCACGCCGTTCGGCCAGACGGGCCCCTACCGCGAGTACCAGACCCACCACCTGAATCTGTATCACTCGAGCGGCCAGACCTCGTTCACCTACAGCGGCGACGACGAGGAGGAGCGCCCTCCCCCCCGCGGGGGCGGCTACATCGGCGAGTACGACTCGGGTCTGACTGCCGCCGTGGGCACGCTGGCGGCGGTGCTCGGTCGCGAGGCGAGCGGGCGCGGACAGCACCTCGACGTCTCCAAGCAGGAGGCCATGATGTGCATGGAGCGGGTCGACATCGGCCGCCTGACCCACGACGTCGCACCCCCCTCCTGGCGAGGCCAGGTCGGCGGGATGCTGAAGGCCAAGGACGGCTACTTCATGATCACGCCCGCCCAGAAGCACCAGTGGGACGGGCTGGTGCGCGCCATGGGCGACCCGGACTGGGCCCGGTCGGACCTGTGCAAGGACGAGACGGCGCGCTACGCGAACCGCGAGGAGATCCAGCCGCGGGTCATGGAGTGGGCGGCGGGGCTCACGCGCGACGAGGCCTACCACCGTCTCCAGACCGAGGGGACGCCGGCGGGGCCGGTGCGCGACGTGTCCGAGGTGCTGGCGTCGGAGCAGGCGCAGGCGCGCGGCTTCTTTGCCGAGCTGAAGCACCCCGAAGCGGGTGCGCAGGTGTATCCGACCGCTCCCTTCCGGTTCTCGAACGCGTCCTGGCAGGGGCGGGCGGCGCCGCTGCTCGGTCAGCACAACGCCGAGGTCTACTGCAACGAGCTCGAGATCCCGGGCGAGGATCTGGCACGCATGGCCGCGGCCGGGGTGATCTGAGGGTGGCGGCGCCAGGCAAGCGTCCGCCGCTGGACGGGATCCGGGTCACGGACTTCACCTGGGCGTGGGCGGGTCCGCACGGCACGCTGCTGCTCTCGATGCTGGGTGCAGAGGTCATCAAGATCGAGAGTCGGGCGCGGCTTGACCACAGCCGCATGCGTTCGCTGATGTCGGGGACCATCCAGGGCGGCCCCGACGACTCGCCGCTGTTCAACGACCTGAACCTGAACAAGCTCTCCCTCACGCTCGACCTGCGCAAGGAGGAGGCGCGCGCGATCGTGCGGCGCCTCGCCGCGCAGAGCGACGTGGCGGTCCAGAACATGCGGCCGGGCGTGCTCGACCGGCTGGGGCTGGGGTACGAGGACCTGCGGGCCGTGAAGCCGGACATCATCATGCTGTCGTCCTCGGCCGTCGGCGCGATCGGCCCCGAGAGCACGTATGCCGGCTACGCGCCGACCTTCGCCTCGATGAGCGGCGCCGCGCACATGACCGGCTACCCCGACGGGCCGCCGATCCCGCTGAGCGGCTCGGTGGGCCTGCGCGGCGGCACCGCGGGGGCCTTCGCCGTGCTGGCGGCCCTGTATCACCGGCAGCGCACCGGGGAGGGGCAGAACATCGACCTGTCCTCGACGGAGGTCATTAGCTCGATGGTGGGCGAGGCCTTCCTCGAGTACGGCATGACCGGCCGGATCCAGCCTCGCATGGGCAACCGCGACAGCGTCATGGCTCCCCACAACTGCTATCGCTGCGAGACCGGCGAGTGGGTGAGCATCGCCGTGGGCAGCCCGGAGGAGTGGGCCGCGCTCAAGCGCCTGATCGCCGATCCGGACCTGGACGGCGATGCGTTCGCGGGACCGCTGGAGCGCTGGCAGAACCAGAAGCCCCTCGATGAGATCGTCGAGCGCTGGACTCGCCAGCGCAATCCAGCGCAGCTGGTGGAGATGCTCCAGGGGGCCGGCGTTCGGGCGATGCGGGTCCATTCGGGCGACACCATCGCGAGCGACCCGCACGTGGCCGCGCGCGGCGCCGTGCTCACCGTCGATCACCCCAGCGTAGGCGAGCGGCGGGTCGTCGGCCCTCCCTGGAGGTTCGGCGAGGACGGTGTGGGAGTGCGCCGTGCGGCGCCCCTGCTCGGCGAGCACAACCGCTACGTGCTCGGCGAGATCCTCGGCATGCCGGACGACGAGATCGACCGTCTCACGGAGGCGGGCGTACTGAACTGACGCCCGGATCGGGCAGCCGACCCGACCGCGAGCGACCCTGCTCCCGGGCGGTCCGTGGGCTAGGATGGAGCCTGACTGGAACGCCGTCGGCCAGCGGGATCGGGCCAGAGCCAGCCTCGGTCGCAGGGCCCGAACGAGCAATCCCTTCAGGGAACGAGCCGAGGAGCATGGCGAGGAGCGGCAAGAGGCAGAGTCCGGCGCTGCGGCGCCGCAAGCTTCCCAACTGGCCCCTGCTCGGGCTGGCGTTGGCCGGAATGGCGCTGTCGGGCTACCTGAGCGCCACCGCCTGGTTCGGTTCCCAGCCCCTCTACTGTGGCGCGGGCACCGCCTGCGACGTGGTCCAGACCAGTCACTGGGCCACACTGCTCGGACTGCCGATCGCCTTCTGGGGCTTCCTCACCTACGCGGCCCTCGCGTTCATCGCCGGCCGCGTCAAGAAGGCCGACCTGCACTGGTCGTACGCCTGGCTGGTGGCGGTGATCGGCCTGGGCATCAGCCTCTACCTCTCGGCCATCGCCATCTTCGTGCTCGACGCGGCGTGCACCTACTGCCTGTCCTCGATGTTCCTGATCGCGATCATCGTGGGGGTCCTGGTGCGGCAGCGGCCCGAAGGCCTGCCGGACTTCCGCTGGCCCACCTGGCTGGCACAGACCGGCGGCGTCGCGGCGGCGTTGGTCGTGCTCCTTCAGCTCCACTACAGCGGTGTGTTCCACCCCGCGGCCGGCCCCGAGGACCCTTACCTGAAGGGGCTGTCGGTGCATCTGGCGGAGGCGGACGCCAGCTTCTACGGCGCCTCCTGGTGCAATCACTGCAAGGAGCAGAAGACGCTCTTCGGCTCATCCGCTCGCCGACTGCCCTACGTGGAGTGCTCGCCGAGCGGCCGCAACGGCCCGCGAGCACGAGCCTGTGAGCAAGCGGAGATCGAGGTCTACCCCACGTGGATCATCGGCGGGCGCCGCTACGCGCGCCTGCTCAGCCCGCCGGAGCTGGCCCGCATCTCCGGCTTCGAAGGCAAAGCTCCACCCCGCTAGGCGCGCTCCCTACTCCGTGGCCATATACGGGTAGCGGTAGTCCGTGGGCGGCACGTAGGTCTCCTTGATGCTGCGCGGCGAGACCCAGCGCTCCAGGTTGATCCAGGTGCCCGCCTTGTCGTTGGTTCCCGAGGCGCGCGAGCCCCCGAAGGGCTGCTGACCCACGACCGCTCCCGTCGGCTTGTCGTTGATGTAGAAGTTGCCCGCGGCGCTGCGCAGGGCCCGCGTGGCCTGAACGATCGCGAAGCGGTCCTGCGCGAAGATCGCGCCCGTCAGCGCGTAGGGGCTGGTCGAGTCACACAGCTCCATGGTCTCCTCGAACCGCTCCGCGGGGTAGACGTAGATCGTCAGCACCGGCCCGAAGATCTCCTCGCACATCAGCTTGCAGCGGGGATCCTTGGTCTCGACGACCGTCGGCTGCACGAAGTAGCCCTCGCTGTCGTCGTAGGTTCCACCGCAGAGGATCTCCATGTTGGGGTCGTTCCTCGCGAACTCGATGTACTCCCCGATCGTCCTGAACGCGTCGCGGTCGATCACGGCATTCATGAAGTTCCGGAAGTCGCAGACGTCGCCGACCTGGATCGTCGCGATCTCGTCGAGCATCCGCTCCTTGAGCTGCGGCCACAGCGTGTCGGGGATGTAGGCCCGGCTGGCTGCGGAGCACTTCTGTCCCTGGTACTCGAACGCTCCGCGCACGAGCCCGGTCGCGAGGATGTCCAGGTCGGCCGACTCGTGGGCGAAGATGAAGTCCTTGCCGCCGGTCTCGCCGACGATGCGGGGATACTCCTGGTACTTGCGAATGTCGGACCCGATGGTCAGCCAGATGGTGGAGAAGACGTAGGTCGAGCCGGTGAAGTGGACGCCGCCGAGATCGGTGTGGTTGAGCACGGGGGGCCCGATCACCGGGCCCGGCCCGGGAACCAGGTTGATCACGCCGTCCGGCAGTCCGGCCTCCTTCAGGACCTTCATGATGTAGTAGGCGGGCAGGACGGCGGTGGAGGAGGGCTTCCAGACCACCGCGTTCCCCATCAGAGCCGGAGCGGTGGGCAGGTTGCCCGCGATCGACGCGAAGTTGAACGGCGAGATGGCGAAGACGAACCCCTCGAGCGGGCGGTGCTCCATGTAGTTGAGCACCTCCTGGGTCGAGATCGGCTGGTCGTCGTAGACCTGCGTCATGAAGTAGGTGTTGAAGCGCCAGAAATCGATCAGCTCGCACGCGGCATCGATCTCGGCCTGGTGACAGGTCTTGCTCATGTTCAGCATGGCGGCGGCGTTGATCGTGTGGCGGTACTTGCCGGCCAGAAGCTCCGCGGCCTTGAGCAGCACGGTCGCGCGCGAGGACCACTCCATCTCGCTCCAGGCGACCTTCGCCTCGTTGGCGGCGTCGATCGCCAGCTCCGCCTCGGTGGAGTGGGCGCGGTGGTAGTGTCCGAGCGACTGCCGGAGGCTGTGCGGCGGATTCATCTCGACCCGGTCGCCCGTGTGGACGTCGCGGCCACCGATGATGCAGGGGACGTCGACCGGCTCGCTGAGCATCCGCTCCAGCTCGGCCTTCAGCTCCGCGCGCGCGAGGCTTCCCGGCTCGTACTGGAGCACGGGCTCGTTCCTCGGCTCGCGAATGTGGAAGAGTCCGTTGAACATCGCGGTTCCTCCCTGTTCGAGTCTTCGGGGCCCGCCTGCGGCCGGGCTCGCGGGGGTGCATCATACGGAACTCCCCGGGAACGCGGGTCGCCGGCCCGGAGCCTCTGGCCTGGACCGACCCGGCTCGGAGATCGCGATCAGGCGGGCGCGAAATTGCGGCGTTTCACCTCAGACGAGCCGAAACGGCTCAGTCGAGCGACCAGCTTGACGCAATTTGACACGCCGCAGTTGCGACGCGGCGCGCTCAGCAGAAGGCGCGAGCCAGCTCGATCCGCGGCAGGAGCACGCGCTGCGTGACCTCGGGCCAGGCGTACTGCTGCGCCGTGGACCGGCCCGAGCGGCGGAGCGCCGAGGCCTCGCCCGGATTGGCCCGCAGCCTCTCGAACAGCGCCATGAACTCGCGCGGATCTCCGGTCTCGAGCACCAGCGCATTCTGGCCGGCCACGGCGTAGTCCTCGCCGGAGCAGCCGGTGCAG
>CAZLBF010000146.1:0-3944 GCA_964557495.1 uncultured Myxococcales bacterium
ACCTACTACTTGAAGCACCTGCTCGGAAGGTTCTCGCACAAGCAGCCCTTCGCGATTGCGGCCTACAACGCCGGCCCGGACGCCGTAGGACGCTGGGTCTCGCGCGACGGGCAGGGCGATTTCGACGTCTTCGTAGACTCGGTTCCCTATGGAGAAACGAGGCGTTACCTTAGAAAGGTAATCCGAAGCTTCCGGGTTTACCGGCTCCTCTACGCGGAGCTGGAGCCCCCCGCGGTCGCCAATCCGTCTCAACCCGAGGAGGCCGCGGTCCGATAGGCGGGCCATGCGAGCCTTCTTGATTGCGATCGTGGCCCTGGCGGCGCTCGGCGCCGGCGGCGGCTGGAACTATCAGCGCAACGCCTACCTGGACAAGGACCTCGAGTTCCGTCCCTTTGCGACGCTGACGGACACGCACCTCGTTCAGCTGCTGGACGCCCATCGGCAGAACGTCGTGACGCTTCACATGTCAGCCGGCCAGGCACCGAGCGTGAACATGGCCGGGCTCGACGAGAGCGACCTCCAGGGGAAGATCGCGGCCTTCGATCGCTTCGAGCGTCAGAACCGCGCCTGGAAGAACAGGCACGGCCTCGCGCTCCAGGAGCAGGCGCGCGTCGAAGGCCTCGAACGCGAGCAGCAGATCCGCGCCGCCGGCCTCGACCAGGAGTGGCGCCGGATCCTGCGACGCGTATCGACCTTCTGACGCGAGCTTCGAGGCTACCGACCGCGAGGGGAGCTCAGACGAGCGACTTCCCGTCGGTCTCCACGTCGTCGTCGTCTCCGGCGAGCGTCAGGTCGTCGTCATCGGCATTGACGTCGACGTCAAGATCGGCGTCGTCGGCGCTCTCTGGCGGCTCCGCCTTTGCCTTCGGCTTCGGCTTGGCCTTGGGCTTGGCCTTGGCCTTGGGCTTGGGCTTCGCCTTGGGCTTCGCCGCCGTCTTGCGGCGCTTGGGAGGCTCGATGATCGGCGAGTCGCGCTGATCCTGGCCGCACTTCGGGCAGATCGGCTCCGGCTTCCCCAGATCGTAGAACTTCCCGCCGCATGAGAAACAGGCCCACTTCTGGCCCAGCTTGATCTTCCGCGCTTGATCCATGACCGACTCCCCGAGAGGCAGGTGGCGCCCCTCCAAAGAAATGTATGTGGCGGCAGGGCGGCTTTGGGGTTGCCCGGCCCTGCAGAATCGAGAGATCCTATTTAACAGAATGCACGTTATCGGAACTTAATCCGGGGGCTGCTCCTCGAGCCCCATCCCGCCCGGAGCCCCCTCGTCTCCATCGAGGAGCCTGGTGCGCTCCAGAAGCTCGATGCGTCCCAGCACCCCCTCGCGCTCGCCGAGCTCGGGATCATTCGCGAGGACCTCCTGGTAGGCCAGCATCGCACGGTCGGTGGCACCGCCGCGCTCGAAGCTCTGCGCCGCGGCGAGCCACAGCGCTGGCGAATCCGGATACGCGTCAATCTCGGCCCCCTCCTGGTACGCCGCCCCGGCCTCGACGTGCTGGCCTTCTAGCTGGCGCGCGTAGGCGGTCAGCCGAAGCGCGATCGCGCGCAGCGGGTCGGACCCGCCCAGATCCTGTTCGAGCTCGGCCAGGCGCGCTTTCGCCGCATCGAGCTGACCGAGGTCCACCTCCATCTCGGCCGCGCGCAGCTCTGCGAAGTCGGCCGCACGCGAGCTGGAGTGCGCGTCGGCCACCGCTTCGAAGCCAGCCAGCGCCTCTTCTCGGGCCTGGCGGGCCTGATCCGGGTTGGCGGGCTCCGGCGGGATCGCCAGTCGCGGATCGCCGCCGAGCTGCGCGCCGAAGCGACGCTCGACCTTGGCGAGCGCCTCCTGGGCCGTATTCTCGTTCCGATCGATCCACTCGTAGGCCCCGGTCACGAGCAGCCCCGCGAGAACGGCGCCCCCGATCCCACCGAGCACCTGGCGCGGATGCGACCCGATCCAGTCGAAGACGACCTGCGCTCGAGCCTCGAAGCGCTCCAGCGGCGACTCCTTGCGCTTTTCTTGGGATGCGGTCATTCCGCTCCTCTGTCCTGCGTCGTGTGTGAATCGGATGCGGTGCGCGGGAAGGCGTCGACCGCGCACGCGGGCACGGCCCCCCGGCCGTGCGCACGCGCGGATTCTAGCGACTCGGCTGCCCAGGGCTCCAGCCTCGGCGCCTGGCTCGGCCCGCGGCCGGGCTTCATGCTTGCGACTCCCTCGCCTCGGACCGGGGCCGGCTGCGCAGGCGCACCCGCACCGGTCCGGACTCGAGCTCGAACGTCTTGCGCAGGAACGACTCGAGGTAGCGCCGGTAATTGGTCGGAAACAGCTCCGGATCGTTCACGAAGAGCAGACAGGTGAACGGGCGGTCCGAGACCTGTGTCGCGTAGAAGAAGCGCGCCCGGCGCCTGCCGCGCATCGGGGGTACGTTGCGCTCGAACGCGAGGGTGAGCACGCGGTTCAGCTCGGCGGTCGGGACCTTGCGGCGGCTCTCCGAACGAATGCGGAGCGCCTCGCGGATCAGGCGCGAGGTGCCCCGACCCGTGAGCGCGCTCGTGCGCACGACCACGGCGCGGGCAATGAAGCGCAGGCGCCGTTCCAGCACGCGCTCCACCTCGTCCTGGCGTCCCTCACCCTCGACCAGGTCCCACTTGTTGAGCCCGACGACGAGGGGCCGGCCTCGGTCCAGGGCGAGCCGCGCGATCTTCGCATCCTGCTCCGTCACCCCCTCCCCGGCGTCCAGCAGCACGACCGCCACGTCGGCGCGCTCGATCGAGCGCAGCGCCATCAGCGCGCTGCCGCGCTCGAGCCGATCGTCGCGCCGGCCGGGCCGACGCAGGCCCGCGGTGTCGACCAGCGTGACCCACTCCCCGCCGAACCGGAACCGGCGGTCGGTGGAGTCCCGCGTGGTCCCCGGCTCCTCAGATACGAGGGCCGCGTCGGAGCCGAGCAGCCGGTTCACGAGGGACGACTTGCCGACGTTCGGTCGTCCCACGATCGCCAGGCGCGGGGCGTCGTCGGCCGCCCGAGGCTCGACCCCGTGCTCCGGCACCCGCTCGGCGATCGCCAGCTCCAGGTCGACGATCCCGATCCGGTGCTCCGCCGAGACCGGAAGCGGCTCGCCGAGCCCGAGGACGTGGAACTCGCCCGCTCGCTCGGCCTGCCGCGGGCTGTCCGCCTTGTTGGCGACCACCACGACGCGGCCCTCGGCGCGGCGCAGGAGATCGGCGATGTGCGCATCGAGCGGCAGCGGACCCTCGCGGCCGTCCACGACGAACAGGATCACCGCCGCGTCCTCGAGCACGCGACGGACCTGTGCGGCGACGGCGGCCGGAATGCCCTGCTCCGCCTCGGGGTCGAGCCCCCCCGTGTCGACGAGCAGCACCTGGCGGCCCTCGATCTCCGCGGGGGCAGCGACGGCGTCGCGCGTGACCCCGGGACGATCCTCCACCAGTACGCGACGGGTGCGCAACAAGCGGTTGAAAAGAGTCGATTTCCCGACGTTTACCCGCCCGATCAGGGCCACCATCGGGAGGCCCGCTACAGCACCTGGGTGGAAATTGACAGCGCTACCGTTTTCGTTCACGCTGCCACTCTCCTGTAGGAACGATTCGGGAGGGTCCGTTCATGTCACGATCGTTGTTCCGCGCTGTCGCGCTCTCGCTGCTGCTGGTTGCTCCTGCGGGCCTGGTCCCGACCCCTGCTCAGGCGGATGCAGGCCAGCTCTGCCGCTCCGTGTCGACCGTGCTCTTTGCCCCGACCGACGTCATCGTAGCGCCCTACGCGATCTACAACGACATGAGCATCGGCTTCGAGGACTACAGCGACCACTGGTTCGCCGTCGCCGCCGGGACCGTGCCCGGCATCGCGTTCCTCGGCTTCATGCAGGTGGGTGGAGCCCTGTTCCGCGTAGTCGCCGGCACGGTCGAGTTCATCCCGGGCCTGATAACGCTGTTCCGCGAGGACTCG
>CAZLBF010000147.1:0-25868 GCA_964557495.1 uncultured Myxococcales bacterium
GGCGACAGCTGAGCAGCTTCGCCGCAGCTGTGCGCGGAAGCTGCGAGACCGTCCGACGTTTCGTTGCGTCGAGCCACGGAACACCGAAATGTGGAGGTCCGCTTCTCCCTCGGTCGCGCGATTTGCGGGCAGATCGAGCGATTTCGAGGGCTTAGCGGCGTGGTACGGTCCCTGCAAATCGGCGGGTGTCCCCTCGAGACGCATGAGGGAACGGAGTCATCGGGATCGTGCGAGACGTTCACGCAGCCGCCGGAGCCGGGAAGCCAACGCGAGCGACCTCCCCCGCGCAGGCCTGCATCTGGGCCGTCGGGGGCGGAAAGGGCGGCGTCGGAAAGTCGGTCGTCACCTCCAGCCTGGCCGTCACGCTGGCGGAGCGTGGCCAGCGCTGCGTGCTGGTGGACGCCGACTTCGGAGGCGCGAATCTCCACACCATCCTCGGAGTTCCCGGTCCCACACAGACGCTCTCGCACTTCCTGAACGGCGAGGTTGCGGACCTCGCCGACGTCATGTCCCCGACCAACATCCCCAACCTCTGGCTCGTCAGCGGCGCCCGCAGCATGCTGAACATCGGGAACCTCCAGCACAGCCAGAAGCAGAAGCTGCTTCGACACGTCCAGTCCCTCGCGGTCGACCACGTCTTCCTGGATCTCAGCGCAGGGAGCGCATACAACGCGCTCGACTTCTTTCTCGCGGCTCAGCGTGCGATCCTGGCGGTCGTACCCGAGCCCACCTCGATCGAGAACGCCTACCACTTTCTCAAGGCGGCCTTCTTCCGCTCGCTCCGACGGGCCGCTCGTCGCTCCCCCGTGCGCGCGGCGATCGGCCGCGTGCTGGAGGAGCGTGCCAAGCGACGCATCCGTTCCCCGCACCACCTGATCGCCGAAGCCGCACGGATCGATCCGGAGGCCGGAAGACTGCTCGCGGAGGCCGCGCGGGCCTTCTCGCCGAAGCTGATCGTGAACCAGGCGCGGACTCCCGAGCATCGGAGCCTCGGCCACGAGATCAGCGCCGCTTGCAGAAGCCATCTCGGAGCCGACGTCGAGTATCTCGGCGCTCTGGAACGAGACCGGTGCGTCGACGACGCGGTCGTACGGCGGGAGCCGGTCGTGCGGCTCCACCCGGGCTGTGGCTTCGCGCTCGACCTGGAGGTGATCGTCGATCGGTTGCTCGGGGGCGAGACCGAGGGACTCCGCGCCCGCGTGGAGCAGCTCGTCCCAATGCACCGGCAGCCGCGCGCTCTGTACGACGAGCGCTACTTCGCGAGTCACGGAGCTGTCGAAAGCCCGGGGACGTCGCACTCAGCGGCACGCGGCAGGGAAGCTCGCCCTCCGCGAGCCGCCGCCCGAGCCCGGATCGCGAGCGGCGATCGGATCGGGCGAGGTACCGTCCCGCCGCCGGGAGTCGCCAGGCCGGGAGCCCACCTCAAGCACCGTCGAGAGCAGCTGGGCCTGGGCCTGAGCGAGCTGTGCAAGCGCACCCGGATCATGAGCCTCGACAGCCTCGAGAACGAGCGCTTCGTGGAGCTTCCTCCCGAGCCCTACGTTCGCAGCTTCGTCCTCCAGTACTCCGAGGCGCTCGGCCTGAGCGAGAGCGCGGCCCTGGCCCAGAGCTACGTGGAGCGCTACCGCCGGGCGGTGGGTCGGCGCAGCGCATAGCCGCCCGAGCCTTGGGCGCCCACGGCTCCGGGGGTACCTCAGTCGGGCTCCGGGCAGGCCCCTTCGACGTAGCCGATGACGCTCGGATCGCTACAGGCGGTGCAGCCGGTCGAGTGGGTCTTCCACTCGCGCACAGTCGCGCCGTCCGCCGATTCGTGCTCTCGAAGTCCGCAGACCGGGAGGTACTCCCGGGTGCAGATCTCGGGCCGCCTCGGGAAGCGCTCCGCACACTCGATCAGATTGGCCGGGCGCGACCGATCGGCCCCGCTCGGATCGCCGACGCATGCCAGGAGCGCGAGAGCCAGCGCTGGAGCGATCGACCTCAGGGGACCAGCGAGGCCGTGGCGACACTGGCCCAGTGGAGCAGATTGACCTCGCCGACGATCAGGTTGCTCTCTGGCCAGATGCCGATCAGCACGATGACGATGCCGCAGGCGAGCAGCGCGAGGAATTCGAAGGAGCCCGGCGCATCGTGGGGCTCCTCGCTGGTGGCATCGCTCATGTACATCATGACCGGGATGCGCAGGTAGTAGTAGAGAGACAGGGCGCTGTTCAGGACCGCGATGATCGCCAGCCAGATCAGGGTCTGGTCACCGATCGCGCTCCCGCGCTCCACTGCCGACCAGAAGAGGTACCACTTGCCCATGAAGCCGGCCGTGCCGGGAATGCCGGCGAGTGAGAACATGCAGAGCGCCATGATCGCCGCGAGGAAGGGGCGGCGAACGCCCAGCCCCGCCAGGTCGGCGATTCTCTCCTGCTCCTCGCCGCGCCGCGCCAGCACCGCGACCACGCCGAATGCGCCGAGCGTCATGAACGTGTACGCAAAGAGATAGAAGAGCACGGCGGAGTAGCCCGCGTGCGTGGCCGCAGTGACTCCGACCAGCAGGTAGCCCGCGTGAGCGATGCTCGAGTACGCGAGCATCCGCTTGACGTTCTGCTGGATGATCGCCATCACGTTGCCGACCGTCATGGACAGGACCGCGAGCCCGAAGAGGGCGCCGTAGAGCAGGTCCGAGCCGGGCCCGAGCGCGATCCCGATGACGCGGAGCAGGGTTCCGAAGGCGGCCACCTTGACGGTCGTCGCCATGAACCCGCTCACGGTGCTGGGCGAGCCCTCGTAGACGTCGGGCGCCCACTGGTGGAACGGGACCGACGCGATCTTGAACGCCAGTCCGACCAGGACCAGACCCGCCCCGAGCAGGGCAAGGGCGTTCTCCGGATCGAACCCCGCGGCGATCTCCCGGAACGAGAGAGCGCCGGTCACCCCGTAGAGGAGTGCGCTCCCGTAGAGCAGGATTCCGGACGCGAACGAGCCGATCAGGAAGTACTTGAGAGCCGCCTCGTTCGAGCGCAGCGAGCCGCGCCGGAAGCCCGCGAGCACGTAGATGGGGATGCTCATCAGCTCGAGCGACAGGAAGAGCATCATCAGGTCGGTGGCCGCGACCAGGAACATCATTCCGAGCAGCGAAGCCATGAGGAGCGCGTAGTACTCGCCGTGGTTGACGTCGAGGTCGGCGAGGAATCGGCTCGAGATCAGCACGGTCACGAGCGCCCCGAGCAAAACTACGCCGTTCATGAAGTAGGTGAAGCTGTCCATGACGATCATGGGGTGTCCCAGGTTGAACACCCGCGGATCGCTCGCGAAGCCGTTCACCGAGAGAACCAGCGCGGCGACCAGAAGAGCCGCACACGAGAGCGAGAGCACCGTCCCGATCCAGGCATCGGTGACCGGCCGGTAGAGGAACGTCTTCTGGCGAGACAACACGACCTCGGCGAGCGGGAGGAGCAGGGCTCCCGTCGCGACCAGCAGCATCGGTCCGATCGCGCCAATGTCGAGTTCAGTGGTCACTCGCTCACCTCCGGATCGATCGCTTCCGGCATCCCCTCGTGCACGGCCAGCTGCAGCCGGGCCCCGTCCCGCGTCGACAGGTCGGCGCCGCGAGACTCCATGAGCGACAGAAGCTCCGTGACGGTGCGGTCCATGGGTCGCAGGAAGCTCGCCGGGTGGATCCCGATCCAGAACATGGGAATCGTGAGCGCCACGGCGACGATCTTCTCGCGCAGGTCGAGATCCAGGAGCTTCGCATTCGCATCGTGCACGACCGGGCCGAAGAAGACGCGCCGCACCATCCAGAGCATGTAGACGGCGCTGAGAATCACGCCGCTGGTCGCGAGGGTCGCCACCCAGGGATTCACCGCGAACGTTCCGAGCAGGATCAGGAACTCACCCACGAAGCCGTTCAACATCGGAAGCCCGATCGAGCTCAGCGTCGCGATCACGAAGAAGGTAGTGAACACGGGCATGACGTGCGCGATTCCACCGAAGTCCGTGATCTCGCGCGTGTGCCGCCGCTGGTAGATCATCCCGACGAGGATGAAGAGTGCCCCCGTCGAGATCCCGTGGTTCACCATCTGCAGCATGCCGCCCTCGATGCCCTGCAGGTTGAGGGCGAAGAGTCCCAGCATGACAAGGCCGAGGTGGCTCACGGACGAGTAGGCGACGAGCTTCTTCACGTCCTTCTGGATCATGGCCACGAGCGCGCCGTAGATGATGCCGATGATCGCGAGGGTGAAGAAGACCGGCGTCAGCTCCACGGTGGCCTGCGGAAAGAGCGGCATCGCGAAGCGGACGTAGCCGTAGGTGCCGAGCTTCAGGAGAACTCCAGCGAGGACCGCGGAGCCGGCCGTCGGCGCCTCGACGTGTGCGTCGGGGAGCCAGGTGTGGAACGGGAACATGGGCACCTTGATCGCGAACGCGAGTGCGAAGGCGCCGAAGAGCCAGAACTGGGTCTCCCACCACGACCCACCCGTCGTACGGATCACGGTGTCGAGAATGCCGGTCGCGCCCTGGAATCCGATGTAGTCGAAGGTGAGCACGCCGAACTGGCTGTAGTGCATGTAGACCAGCACGAGAATACCGACCAGCATCAGCAGGCTGCCGATCATCGTGTAGATGAAGAACTTGATGGTGGCGTAGATGCGCCGCGGCCCGCCCCAGATGCCGATCACGAAGTACATCGGGATCAGCATCACCTCCCAGAACATGTAGAAGAGGAACATGTTCAGGGAGAGGAAGGCGCCGAGCATGCCCGTCTGCAGCGCCAGCATGAAGAACAGGTACTGCTTGACCCGCTTGGTGATATCGGTCCAGGACGCCAGCAGGATGATCGGGAGCAGGAACGCGGTCAGGACGACGAGGAACAAGCTGATCCCGTCGACGCCCAGGTAGTACTGGATTCCGTAGTCCGGGATCCACGGGCTGCGCTCGACGAGCTGCATACCGCCCGCGGTCGGGTCGAAACGCGCCCAGAGCCGGAGCGCGAGCCCGAACCCGATCAGGGACGAAACGAATGCGGTCCCCCTCCAGACGCCATCCGATAAGCGCGCGCCGAACACCTCCGAGGCCATCAGCACGATCACCGTGACGATCGGCAGGAAGATGACCGCGCTCAGCAGGTTGGCGTCCAGCCACTCCACCTAGAGGCCTCCCAGCAGGTACCCGACGATCAGGATCGCGCCGAGCAGCATGACGAACACGTAGGACTGGACGAACCCGGTCTGCAGGTACTTCAGACCTCGCTCCGCCACGCCGCGCACCGCTGCCGCCGTGCCGTTCACGCCGAAGCTGTCGATCACGCGCACGTCGATGACGCGATAGAGCACCGCGTCCGAGAAGCGAATCAGCGGACGCACGATCAGGAAGTCGTAGATCTCGTCGACGTAGTACTTGTTCCAGACGAGACCGTAGAGACCCCGGATCGCGTGGGCGATCCGATCCGGAAGCTCGGGCCGGCGGTGGTACAGGAACCACGCCAGGGCCGCGCCGGCCAGACCCGCCAATACCGCCAGACCGGCCAGGTTGAGCTCGGTCGAGTGCTCTACGACATGCGGCTCGGACGGTGCGGAGGCCTGCAAGAAGTAGTGGAGGCTGTTCGAATCGGGAATCCCGAGCATCTCGCCGTATACGTCGGGGAGACCGACGAAGCCGCCGATGAGCGAGAGGACCGCCAGCACCACGAGGGGCACCAGGATCCAGCTCGGCGACTCCTTGATGTGGGACTGGACCTGGCTCGGGGACCGGTTCTCGCCCAGGAAGGTCAGGAAGTAGAGCCGGAACATGTAGAAGGCGGTGAGGCCGGCCGTCAGCACACCGATCCCCCAGATCCAGTAGTGCCCGGGCACGCCGTGCGCGAGGTAGGCTCCGAGCAGGATCTCGTCCTTGGAGAAGAAGCCGGAGAAGATCGGGGCTCCCGAGATCGCGAGCACCGCTATCAGGAAGGTCCCGTGGGTCACCGGCATGCGGCGCCAGAGTCCGCCCATCTTGTCGGTGTCCTGCTCGTGGTGCATGCCCAGGATGACGGAGCCCGCTCCGAGGAAGAGCAGCGCCTTGAAAAAGGCGTGGGTCATCAGGTGGAAGATCGCCGCCGAGTAGGCGCCGACTCCCGCGGCCATGAACATGTAGCCGAGCTGGCTGACCGTCGAGTAGGCCAGCACCTTCTTGATGTCCTTCTGGCAGATCCCGATCGTGGCCGCGAAGATCGCCGTGAGCGCCCCCGCCCAGGCCACGGTCGCCAGCGCGCCCGGCGCCTCGGTGTACAGGAAGGACATCCGGCAGACCATGTAGACGCCCGCGGTGACCATCGTCGCCGCGTGGATCAGGGCCGAGACGGGTGTCGGGCCGGCCATGGCGTCGGGAAGCCAGACATACAGCGGGATCTGCGCGGACTTTCCCATGGCGCCCACGAACAGGCACAGCCCGGCGAGAGTGAGAAGTCCCCACGTGGGGAAGGCGGGCAGGAAGGAGAGCGCATTCGGGAGCGTGACCGTCTGCGAAGCGATGCTCTCGATGCTCGCCGCCATCGCGCGGAACTCGACCGTCGGCTCACCCGCCTGGAAGAAGGCCCAGAAGAGCAGGAAGATCCCGAGCAGGAAGCCGAAGTCGCCGATCCGGTTCACGACGAACGCCTTCTGACCGCACATCGCGTTGTGGTCCTCGAGGTACCAGAACCCGATCAGAAGGTAGGAGCAGAGGCCTACGCCCTCCCATCCGACGAACATCACGAGCAGGTTGTCGCCGAGGACGAGCATCAGCATCGCGAACAGGAAGAGGTTCAGGTAGCCGAAGAAGCGCTGGAACCCACGATCATCGCGGTGGTCGTCGTCCATGTAGCCGACGGAATAGATGTGAATCAGAGAGCCGACGCCCGTGACCACCAGGACCATGACCGCCGACAGCGGATCGAGCAGGAATGCGAGCTCGGCGTGGAACGGATGCGCGCCGATCCAGGTATAGACGTTGTCGACGAAGAAACGCCCCTCCGCGACGGGAAGCTGCGTCAGTCGGAAGACCTCGAAGAGCGCGATCCCGAACGAAGCCAGCGGCGCGCCGCAGGCCAGCAGGATGATCAGCTTCCGCGGCAGGTTCCGGCTCGCGAACATCAGCCAGATGCCGCTGATCGCGGCCGCGATGAGCGGCAGCAGCGGGATCCAGCGGAGCGTTTCGTTCGCGTGATCCGTCATCTCGTCACCACTTCAACGCGCTCGGATCTTCGATGTTCAACGTATCGCGGTTTCGGATCAGGCTGATGATGATCGCCAGTCCCACGGCCACCTCGCAGGCCGCCACGACCATCACCATGAATACGAAGATGTGGCCGTCCATCTGATTCCACATGCGGGCGAAGCCGAGCAGCGACAGGTTGGCGGCGTTCAGCATCAGCTCGATGCACATGAAGATCACGATCATGTTGCGTCGCGTGAGCACGCCCAGCACACCGATCATGAACAGGATCGCGGCGACCATCTGGTAGTGTCCGACGCCGATCATCAGTCGAGCCTCTTCTTGGCCAGCGTCACCGCTCCGACGATCGCGGCGAGCAGGAGGACCCCGCTGATCTCGAACGGGAGCAGGTAGTCGGTGTAGAGGATTCGGCCGATCTCCCGGGTGGTTCCGAACGACGGATCGACCTCCGGCCACGGAGTCGCGAGCACGGCCACCATCGAAGCCAGCTTCACCGTTGCGGCGCCGGCAATGAGCGTTCCCAGGATCTTCAGGGTCGGCTGATTCTCCGCCCCCATGTTGTCGGCCTTCAAGTTGAGGAGCATGATCACGAACAGGAAGAGAACGACGATCGCTCCCGCGTAGACCAGGACCTGGATCAGCCCGATGAACTCGGCGTGGAGCATCACGAAGAGCCCCGCCAGAGCCAGCATGCTCACGACCAGGCACATCGCGGCCGACACGGCGTTTCGCAGATTCAGGACCACGCCGGCCCCTCCCGCGATCGCGGCCCCCGAGAAGATGTAGAAGAGCGCCGCTTCCATCAGCCCGTGAACTCCTCGATCAACAGCATCACGAGCCCCGTCACCAGGATGTTCGCGAGCGAGAGCGGCAGCAGGATCTTCCAGCCCAGCTTCATGATCTGGTCGTAGCGGAACCGCGGGAAGCTCCAGCGGATGAGCATCTGGAAGAAGATCATGAAGATGACCTTGGCGAGGAAGACCCCGACGTGCAGGACCATCGCCGCGATGTTCCCGAGGTTCGGTCCCACGAGCTGGCTCAAGCCGGCGACGAGATCCCGGTCCGGGATCCACGGGATCGACCACCCGCCCAGGAACAGGGCCGTGACGAGGCCCGCGATCACCACGACCTCGACCCACTCGGCCATCAGGTACAGCCCGAACTTCATGCCGCTGTACTCGATGAAGTAGCCGGCGATCAGCTCGCTCTCGGCCTCGGGGAGGTCGAAGGGCGGCCGCTTGTTCTCCGCCATGACCGCCGCCAGGAAGAAGAAGAAGCCGAGCGGCTGGAGGACGATCCCCCACATCGGAATCGTGATCCAGTTGACCCACCCGCCCGTTGCCCATCCCAGGTGCTCGACGAAGCCGAACAGCCGGAACGTCTCCTGCTGCCCCAGGCCGATGTCGGTGAGCCGCACCGATCCGTAGATCATGAAGATGCCGATCACCGAGACGCCCATCGCGACTTCGTACGAGATCATCTGGGCCGAGGCGCGCAGGGATCCGAGGATCCCCCAGTTGTTGTTCCCGGCCCAGCCCGCCAGAATCGTCCCGTAGGCGGCGATCGAGGCGATCGCGAAGATGTAGAGCACCCCGTAGTCGAGGTCCGCGGCGACCAGCGTGAACTCCTGGCCCCACGCCGTATAGGTGCCCCCGTACGGGATCACCGCAAAGCTGATCATCGCCGGCGTCGCGGCGATGAAGGGACACATGAAATGCAGGAAGCGGTGAGCGCCCGCCGGGATCGTGTCCTCTTTGGTCAGCATCTTGAGCACGTCGGCGATCGGGTGGATCAAGCCGATGATCGTGACGCCGAGAATGTCTGCGCGATTCGCGCCGATCCGATCCTGCATCAGCGCGCTCTGCTTGCGCTCGACCCAGGTCATGATCGGGGTGAAGATGGCGGCCACGACGATGAAGATGAAGACGGTCTTGGCTACGACGATCGCGTCCATCGGACTAGGCGAGCTCTCTGCCCTCGTCGGGCAGTCCGTCGAGGTCGATTCCCGCGAATGCGGGGACGCTCTCCGCGAGGCGCTTGGAGACGCCGCGCACGCTATAGCGATCCTCGAACCCCTCGAGGCCGAGCTCGACCGCGATCTGGTGCAGCACGTCCCCTTCGGGCCAGGCCTCGAACGTCGGGGCCACGATCGGGCGGAAGCGCTGCACGCGTTTCGCGTGGTTGGTGAACGTCCCCTCCTTCTCCGCACAGTGGGCGGCCGGAAGCTGCACGTGCGCCCGCTTGGCGAAGGGCGACGCGTGGGTGTCGATCAAGATGATCCGCTCGACGCTGCCGAACGCAGCCTCGGGCAGACCGTGACCGAGCACGATCGCAACCGCGGCGGAGCCGAGCGAATCGCTCGACTCGCGAAATCCGAGCGCGCGCGCCCCGGCGGCGTTCGGCGCCTTCTCCGCCTTGATCAGCAGATCGTCGGCCTCCCCGGTCGGCACTGAAAACACGCCCGGCTCCGCTCCGACAGCCTCGAGGAACTCTCGCAGCACGAACAGATCCTCGTTCGCCGCGAACGGCGAGGCGACCCCCACGATCCGCCCGCCGGACTCGCGCGCCGCCCGGATCGCGCGGGCGGCCGCGCGAATCGCGTCGATGTAGGCGGCGTCGCGGCCGTCGACGCTGGAGTCGGTCAGGCGGCCGTCCCGTATCGTCCCGTAGGAGAGCCGGCCGTGGTCGCACATCCAGGTCTCGTTCACCGCGTCGTTCCGGCGTGGCACGTAGCGGTAGACCTTGTTCTGGGAGCGCGACGCGTAGATGTTGCAGCCGTTCGAGCACTGGTTGCAGACGCCCTCGACGTCGTCGAGGAACCAGACCCGGATCTTGAAGCGGAAGTCCGACGTGGTGAGCGCCCCGACGGGACAGATGTCGGCCACGTTCATCGAGTAGGGATTGTCGAGCTTCATGCCCGGGAAGACCTCGAGCAAGGAGCGGTCGCCGCGGTTGAACACGCCCAGCTCGCCCGTCTCGGGAACCTCGCGACAGAAACGCACGCAGCGGCGACACAGGATGCAGCGCTCCTGGTCGAACGTGATCGTCGGCCCAAGCTCGACACCCTTCTTCGCCGGGCGCCGCGGTTCGTGGGTGCGCGCGTTCTTCACGCCGTAGTCGAACGCGTAGTCCTGGAGCTTGCACTCGCCCGCCTGATCGCAGATCGGGCAGTCGAGCGGGTGGTTGATCAGCAGCAGCTCCATGACGCCGCGGCGAGCGTCCTGGACCCGCTCGTTGTTGGTGTGGATCACCATGCCGTCGGTGATGCGCGTGTTGCAGCCGACCTGGAGCTTCGGAATGCCCTCGACCTCGACCTGGCACATCCGGCACGAGCCGTCGATCGAGAGCTTCGGGTGCCAGCAGTAGTGCGGGATGTCGACGCCGTTCATGAGCAGACCCAGCTCGTCGATCGCCTGCAGGATCGTCAGCCCTTCCTCGACCTCGAACTGCGCTCCATCGACGGTGATCGTCGGCATCTCGACCTCAGAGCTCGAAGCTTTCCGGGAACGGGCACTTCTGCTCCCGGACGTGGAGCTCGAACTCGCCCCGGTAGTGTCGGATCAGGCCCTGGATCGGCCAAGCGGCCGCGTCCGCGAACGCGCAGATCGTCTGACCCTCCATCAGGCTCGGCACGTCGGCGAGCACGTCGACGTCCTGGCTGGAGCCGAGACCGCGCTCGATGCGCTGGCACAGCTTGTTGACCCAGCCGGTGCCCTCGCGGCACTGCGTACACTGTCCGCAGGACTCGTCGCGGAAGAAGTAGCTGACCACGCAGGCGACCCGGACCATGCACGTCGTGTCGTCCATCACCATGATGCCGCCCGTGCCCAGGTGGCTGCCGCGCTCCATGAGAAGCTCGTCCGCCATCCCGACGTCGATGTCGTCGGGCGGCAGCACCGGCATCGACACGCCGCCCGGGATCACCGCCTTGAGCGCGCGTCCGCCGCGCACTCCGCCCGCGTGGCCGATCACCTCGCGGAGCGGCGTGCCGAGTGGCAGCTCGAACAGGCCGGGGCGCTCTACGTGGCCGGAGACGCCGAACAGCGTCGTCCCGGGGCTCTTCTCGGTGCCGATCCCGCGGAACCAGTCGACGCCGCGCTCGATGATGAACGGCACGTGCGCGAAGGTCTCGACGTTGTTGACCGTAGAAGGCAGCCCGAAGGCGCCGTACTGCGCGGGGAAGGGGGGCTTCTTGCGCGGCTGGCCCTTCTTGCCCTCGAGCGACTCCAGGAGACCGGTCTCCTCGCCGCAGATGTACGCGCCCGCGCCGCGGTGCACGTAGAAGTCGACGTTGAAGCCCTTCTTCCCGAAGGCGTTCTCGCCGAGGTAGCCCTTGCGGTAACACTCCGCGACCGCTGCCTCGACCACGTCGGCGGGATACCCGTACTCGCCGCGCACGTAGATGTAGATGAGGCTCGCGCCCATCGCCCAGGCGCCGATCAGGGCCCCCTCCACGATCTGATGGGGCGCCCGCTCCATGATCAGGCGGTCCTTGAAGGAGCCCGGCTCCGACTCGTCGGCATTGACGACGATGACCTTGGGGCGGTCGCTCTCCTTGGGCATGAAGGTCCACTTGAGGCCGGCCACGAAGCCCGCCCCGCCGCGGCCACGCAGGCCCGCGCTCTTGACCCGCTCGGAGATCTCGTCGGGGTCGAGCTTGAGCGCCTGCCGGATGGCGGTGTAGCCGCCCTTCGCCTCGTAGCCCTCGAGCGTACGGAAGCTCTCGTCGGCGTAGTGCTCGGAGAGATAGTTCGTGACGAAGGGGGCGGTAAGCACGTCTACTCCAGCTGGTCGACGATCTGCTTCGCCTGGGCCGCGTCCAGGTTCTCGTGATAGTGGTGGTCGACGCAGATCACCGGCGCGGTTCCGCACGAGCCGAGGCACTCCTCGTGACCGAGCGTGATCCTTCCGTCCTCGGTCGTGCCGCCAGCCGGAATCCCGAGATGCGCCTCGAGCTCCTTGAGCATCGTTCGCGCGCCGCGCAGGCTGCAGGACAGGTTCGTGCACACTTGCACGTGGTGCCGACCCTGCGGCTGCGTGTAGAACATGTTGTAGAAGCTCAGCACCTCCCAGACTTGAACGGGCGGAATCTCGAAGAGCTCGGCCAGCTCCCTGGCCTGCTCGGGACTCACCCAGCCGTTCTCGGCCTGAACGAGGTAAATTGCGGGCAGCAGAGCGCCGCGCTTCTGCGGGTAACGCTCGAAGAGCGCCTCGATCTTCTGGCGCACCTCAGGCTGCACGGCCTAGTCCCATTCGAGTCCCCCCTTCATCCACTCGTAGGCGAGGCCGATGCCCAGCGCGAAGATGAAGATCGACATGGAGACGAACCCGAGCCAGCCGAGCTCCTTGAACACGACGGCCCAGGGGTAGAGGAACACCACCTCGAGATCGAACAGGATGAACGATACGGCGACCAGATAGAACTTGACGCTGAAGCGCTGGTACGGGGAGACCAGCTGGTGCTCGCCGCACTCGAACGGCTCGTTCTTGGAGTCGAACTTGAGCTTCGGACCGATCACCGAGGTGACGATCAGCATGCCGCCGACCGCCGCAGCCCCGAGAAGCGCGAACAGCCCTAGTCCAGCGTATTCCGACATGTAGCCACCGTCGATAAGAGCCTGTTTTCTCGGGAGAATGCGCGCCGAAGCCTAGGTGGTCGGCCATGGGCTGTCAACAGGCGAAGGGCGCGCGTATGCTCGCCGCATGAACGACCCGAACCCCCTGCGCGCCGCGGTCGTGGGGGCGGGCAGCTTCGGCACCTGCCTCGCGATGCTCATGGCCAATCGGGGGTACTCGGTGGAGCTCTGGGCGCGGAATTCGTCGGTCGCAGAGGGAGTCAACCGGCACCATCGCAACCCGCGCTACCTGACCGACTACCGCCTGCCCGAGGCGGTCCATGCTACGACCTCGCTCGAAGAGGCCCTGAGCGGCATGGACGTGGTCCTGTCGGTGGTGCCGAGCCACGGCGTGCGCGACGTGTGGGGCCGGGCCAAGTCCTGGCTCGCGCCCGAGGCGCTCGTGATCTCGGCTTCGAAGGGCCTCGAGGTCGGAAGCGGCATGCTCACGAGTCAGGTCCTGCGCGAGGTGCTCCCGGCCGAAGCCCACGCGCGGCTCGTGGTCCTCTCCGGCCCGAGCTTCGCGCGCGAGATCGCCGAGGGACGTCCGACGGTCGTCTCCGTGGCCTGCGAGAACGAGAGCTACGCCGTCGCCGCCCAGTCACTGCTCTCCTCGGAGCGGCTCCGCTGCTACTCGAACCCCGACGTCCAGGGAGTCGAGCTGGGAGGCGCGCTCAAGAACGTGATCGCGATCGCGGTCGGGATCGCCGAGGGCATGGAGGCGGGGCTGAATGCACGCGCTGCCACCATCACCCGAGGTCTCGTCGAGATCACGCGGCTCGGCGTCGCGCTGGGGGCGCGCGAGGAGACCTTTCAGGGGCTCTCGGGCATGGGTGACCTGGTTCTGACCTGCACCGGCGACCTGTCGCGGAACCGGCGCGTCGGACTCGAGCTCGGTCGGGGCAAGAAGCTCGACGACATCCTGGCGGGTCTGCACCAGGTCGCCGAAGGGGTGCTCACGACGCGGTCCACACACGAGCTCGCCCAGGCGCACGGCGTCCGCATGCCGATCGCCGAGGCGGTCTACGCAGTCCTGTTCCAGGGGCTCGAGCCGGCCGAGGCGGGTCGGATGCTGATGACGGGGCAGCTTCGCAGCGAGCGGGAGTAGCCCTCGGGGGGCCATCCACTAGTCTGTGGAAAATGCGTGGTTTCGCCCCTTCGCTGGTCGCCGCGCTCCTCGTTTTCGGAGCCGGCTGCGGCCCCCAGGTGATCCGGGAGATCGTCTACGACTCCGAGGACGTGAAGGTCCAGCTCCGGCACACACTGGAGAACGGTGCGAAGCTCCCGCTCGGGTACGACCAGCCCGTGACGATTGCCGACGTCCGGGTCGCCCACATCCTGGCGAGCCTCACCTACTCGGTAGAGAAGCACGGGCCGCGGCCCGCGATTCCGAATCAGCATCTCTACGACCTCGCGGAGGGGATCGCGAAGGCGCTCCAGGACGCCGGACCCGATGACGAGATCGTCGCATGGAGCATCAGCAAGGAGCGGCGGCTCGTCCTCTTCACGGAGATGCGGACGACCGCGCTTAAGCTCCACGCGAAGGACGATCAGCTGCTCATCAGCTTCTACAGCATCGACCGTCACGTCGAGCGCGAGGAGCGACGGGAGCCGATCGAGCCTCCCCTCGAGCTCCCGACCACGGATCCTCCCTTCACACTGGACCCGGGCAAGGCCCAGGCGCGCGTCGGGCCGCGAACGCTCAGCATCGACTGGCGGGATCCCCGCTACCGCAAGCCGACCGGGCTGCGAGCGCAGGATGGCAAGCTGAGTCGACGCACCGTCATCATGCAGCAGGACACTCTCGACGAAGAGATCGAGGCGGAGATCCAGCGGGACGCCTCGGATCTCGCGATCCCGCCCGAGGTGACGGACGCCCAGATGCGTGCGTTCGACCAGCTCGATGGGGCTCGTCGTGCGGGCCTGGTCACCGAGGCGGAGTTCCAGCGGCGTCGCCGGCTGATCCTTCAGGGACGCCTCGCAGAGGCCGGCTACGCGCCCGAGCCAGAGTGAGCACCCCGGAGACCGCCACCCGGCCGGTTCGTTCCATCCACATCGACACCGACCCGGGACTCGACGACCTGCTCGCACTCGCGCTGGCGCTCTGCTCCCCCGAGCTGCGGGTCCGCGGCGTGACGACCGTGGCGGGGAACGCGGCGCTCGAGGCGGTCACCCACAACGCCGTCGGCTTCCTCGACCTCGCGAGGGCGGAGGTGCCGGTGGGCGCGGGCGCGCGGCGCCCGCTACAGCTGACTCGCGCGGGAGCGGAGCACATCCACGGCCTGGACGGGCGGCGGGGTCTGCCGCTGCCCAGCGGTACTGAACGGACCGACCGGTCCGCGGCCGACCTGCTCCGGAGCAATCTCGAAGCAGGTGGGGTGGAGCAGATCGTCGCGATCGGCCCGCTGACCAACGTCGCCGACCTCTGGACGCGCGCCCCCGAGCTGTTCAGAGGAGTCGAGGTGGTCTGGATGGGGGGTACGCTCGGCCGGGGCAACGCGACGCCGCTGGCCGAGTTCAATGCCTACGCCGACCCGCATGCGCTCGCGCTGCTGCTCGACTCCGAGGTGCCGCTCCGGATCATCGGCCTCGACGTGACCCACATGGTCGTGCTGCGACCGGCGCAGCTCGAACGGGGCATGTTCGGCGAGGATGAGCTCGGCCGCTTCCTCGAGAGCACGCTCCGGGCGTTGATGGAAGGAGAGCGCCCGATCCACGGCGAGGCGCTGGCCGCCCTGCACGACCCGTGCGCGATCGCAGCCGCGATCTCGCCGAACCTGTTCCGCTACGAGGAGCGCTATCTCGGTGTCTGCGTCGATCCCGGACGCGAGCGAGGGCGCCTGCTCGACCAGGGGCCGCACCCACAGGGTAGAGTGCGCCGGCCGGTGCGGTACGCGTCGGAGGCGCTCCAGGCCGATATCATCGAGCTGTTCCTCGAGCGGCTGGCCCGCTGGGCAGGAGAGAGAGCGAAGCGATGAATGCAGCGGAATTGATGCTCGAGCTGCTGGCGGTGGGTGCGGCCGCGCTCGGCGTGCGTCGCTTCGGGCGCGGGCGCGCGAAGACCTGGGGCATCTTCGCGATCAAGCTCTACCTGACCGTTCGGGTGTTCTGGCTGATCCTGCTCCACGAGGTCGAGGGCGAGACGATCGTCGAGTCACTCGGCCGACTGATCCGCGACCTCGACCTCCAGACCTTCGTGCTGTTCACGCTGACCGCCATGGTGGTTCGCATGGTGGGCGTCGGAGCGAGCATCACGCGCTGGGCGCTCATGCTGCGGGGACAGTCCATCGAGCTTCCGGCGCTCCACGTGATCGGGGCCTTCCTGGTCGGACGCTTCCTGGGGACCTTCCTGCCGTCGACGATCGGCCTCGACGGCTACAAGCTCTACGACGCGGCGCGCTTCAGCGGGCGCACGATCGAGGTCTCGACCGCGACCGCCGTCGAGAAGATGCTCGGGATCTCGGGCATCTTCGGCACGTTCCTGATCGCGCTCCCGCTGGGCGTGTCGATCTTCGGGAGCTACGCACCGCTGATCGCGGGGCTCGGCGTGCCGATTGCGCTCGCGCCGCTCGCCGTCGTCGCGCTCGCCTTCCTGTGGCCCGGGCCGAGGCTGATCCGGTGGATCATGCAGCGCCTGCCACTGCCGACGCTGCGTCCGGCCCTGGAGCGGATCGCCGACGGCGCGAGCGCCTACGCGCATCACCGGGGCATCCTGCTCGCCGCCTGGGGTCTCTCGCTCCTGACCCACTTCGCGACGGCGGCGACCTACTACTTCACGGCCCGCGCGCTGGGCGTCGCCGCCGACGTCGCGGGCTTCTGGCAGGTGACCTTCGCGTCGTCGATCCAGATCTTCGCCACGGTGATCAGCCCGTTCACGATCGCAGGCGAAGGGATCCGCGAGCTCGCGCAGGGTCTCCTGCTCCAGAATCAGATGACCTTCGCCGTGGCTGCCGCATCGGGGCTGCTCGGATTCATTGCGGCCGAGGCACCCACGTTCGTGGGAGTCATCCCGTGGTTCACCCGCGGCGAGAGCTATCGCCCGCCCTACTGTCGCGTCGACGGGGAGCAGGTCGACTACGAGCAGGCGCGAGTGGCCGCGACGGACCTGGGGCGCGGCTCGGCCGCGGCTGCGGCGGCCGGCTCGATCGACAGCCTGCGCGCCCGCCTGCTCGTCGGCGCGTCGCTCGGTATGGGAGCCGGCCTCTACGCGGGTGCGCTCATCGGCTTCGCGGAATCGGCCTACCTGCTCCTGCTCGGCAAGGTGGTCGAGGAGGCGCAGGTCTTCTGGGCCGGCGCGTTCGCCTACGGCGCGCTGTTCGGCGCGGCGGGCACCCTCGGGGGTCTCGCACTCGGCACGCTCCCGTTCCCGCGGCCCACGCTTCAGTCGCTCGTCCCGCCGCTGGGCCTGGTCGCGTGCCTCGTACCCTATGGGCTCGTCGCCACGCTCTTCTTCCTGTACCGGGACATCTACGCCGAGCATCTGCCGCCCGGCGCCGTGCTGGCCGGCGTTGCGATAGGCTTCGCGGTGCTCGCGCTCGCACTGCTGGGGGGCGTCTTCAGCGTCGCTCGCACTCGACTCGGGCTGCTCTTCCACGCGCCGGTCGCGATCCTTCTCGTCGGCGCCTGCCTGGTCGCTGCTCGCAGTGCGGCGGAGGTGCTCGGACCGAGGCCCGACCGCGCGTCGCCGACGCGTGCGATTCCGCCCCACCTCGAGCAGCAGCCGAACGTCCTGTTCGTCGTGGTCGACGCACTGCGCGCCGACGCGCTGTCGGCATACGGAGGCGCGGGCGTCGCGACTCCGACGCTCGACCGGATCGCCAGCGAGGGAACCGTCTTCGAGGCGGCGTTCGGCCAGGCGTCGTGGACCAAGCCCTCGGTCGCGACCATCCTGACGTCGCTCTACCCCAGCTCGCACACCGCCGTGCACAAGCCGTCCCGCCTTCCCGACTCGGTGGAGACGCTCGCCGAGAGCTTTGCGGCGTTCCAGTACTCGACGGGGGGAATCGTCACGAACATCAACCTCGCGCCGAGCTTCAACTTCCAGCAGGGCTTCGACGAGTACCTCTACCTGGCTCCGGACTATCTCTTCGGGGCCAAGGACTCGACCTCCCGGCTGCTGCTCTACGAGCTGGCGCGCCGGGTCGCGGGACGCGTCGCGGGCAGCGTTCGGATCGGTCAAGCCTATCAGCCCGCCTCCGTGGTGAACGCGCATGCGCTCGAGTGGCTCGACCGGCACGGAGAGGACCGCTTCCTGCTGTACCTGCACTACATGGAGCCGCACGACCCCTACTTCACGCATCCCGACGACGGAGGGGCGATCGCGCGCTCGGCGACGCCCGACCCGGACCCGGCGCTGCGGGACGAGATGCTGCGCCGCTATCGCCTCGAGATCGAGCACTTCGACCGCGAGCTCGGCAAGCTGCTGGCGGCGTTCGAAGAACGCGGGCTCCACGACGACCTGCTGATCGTCGTGACGTCGGACCACGGCGAGGAGTTCCAGGACCATGGCGGGTGGTGGCACGGGCTCACGCTATACGACGAGCAGATCGGCGTTCCGCTGATCGTGAAGTGGCCGAAGAGCCGACGCGGTGCGCCGCTCCGCGTGCGGGAGCAGGTCAGGAGCCTCGACATCACGCCCACGCTGCTCGGCTTCGTCGGTGCGCCGATTCCGGCCGGCATGCAGGGAGAAGACCTGCTGCAGGGCGCAGCGCGCGAGCGCGTCGCATTTGCGGAGGAGGATCACGAGGGGAACGTGCTCTCTTCGATTCGAACGCGCGGCTGGAAGCTGATTCGAGCCAACGAGGACAACCGTCGCGGCCTCGAGGCGGTGGAGCTCTACGACGTCGCGCGCGACCCGCGGGAGGAGACGAACCGCGCCGAGACAGAGGCGGCGCGAACGGCCGAGCTGTCGCGCGACGTAGACGGGCTCTCGCGCCTCGCGAGCTCGCAGGCGCGCAGCTCGCAGATTGCCGAGATCGGGCTCGAGGAGTGCGAGCGCCTCAAGGCGCTCGGCTACGTGGACGACTGCGGCTCGTGATGCGCGCGAGACACTGAGTCGAACATGCTCTGCGACTTCCACTGCCACTCGACCCTCTCCGACGGCACGCTCCCTCCAGACCTCCTGGTCGAGCGCGCGAAGCGGGCGGGGGTCGCGGTGCTGGCACTCACCGACCACGACGACATTCGGGGCATCGAGCCGGCCTCGGAGCGGGCTCGCGCCTGCGGCATCGAGTTCCTGGCCGGCATCGAGATCTCGGTAAGCGAGGCGCACGGCAAGCGCCAGATGCACATCCTGGGTCTCGGGATCGATGCGGCCGACCCGGATCTCGCAAGCTGGAGCGACGGGTTTCGCGGCGAGCGCGAGCGGCGAGCGGAGCGGATCGTGGAGCGGCTGAACCGCGCGGGGGTCGAGATCTGCATCGAGCAGGTAAGGGAGACGGCGGGAGACGCCTCGATCGGACGGCTGCACCTCGCCCAGACGCTGGTCCGCATCGGCGCTTGCCGCGATCTGGACCACGCGTTCAGGCGCTATCTGCGGCGCGGGAAGCGGGCCTTCGTACCCCGAGAGGGCCTCTCCGCGCGCCAGGCGATCGAGGGAATCCACGCGGCCGGGGGCATCGCGGTGCTCGCCCACCCGCCCCAGTCGGTCGGAGCCGATGCACCCGGGGGACTCGAGGCGTTCGTGGGGCGGCTCGTTCCGGCGGGGCTCGATGGGCTGGAGATCCAGCATCCGAGCCTCACTCCGAATCAGCGCCGGCGTCTGCGCCGGCTGGCGGCGGAGTACGAGCTGGTCGGGACGGGCGGCAGCGACTTCCACGGCGAGAACAAGCCGGGCGTCGAGCTCGGCTCCGGGCGCGCCGGCAACGTGCGGGTAGAGGGGCAGGTTCTCGACGCGATCCTGGCTCGTCGGGAGCGAATTCGAGCCGTGGCCCGTTGATTGACCCGGCTCCGGCCCGGGGGTAACCTCGGCCGCCTCGAATGGCCAAGGATTCGAAAAAGCAAGGGAATTCTACGCTCGCCGTGCACGGCGGCGAGCGCGAGGGGCGCCCGCGCGTCGCCGACTCCCTGACCACGCCGATCGTCCAGACGTCGACCTTCTGGTTCCGGGACACCCAGGAGGTGATCGACTACCAGGAGGGTCGGCACGCGAGCTACGAGTACGGCCGCTATGGGAACCCCACCACGCGCGCGGCGGCCCAGAAGATCCGCGAGCTCGAGGGGGCCGAGGAGTGCCTCGTCTCCGCCTCCGGCATGAACGCCGTGACGACGCTGCTGCTCGCGCTGGTCCCGCAGAACGGACACATCGTCACCACCACCGACTGCTACCGCCGCACCCGGCAGTTCATCGCCACCCTGCTCCCGAAGATGGGCATCCGGGCCACGATCATCGACCCGTCCGACCTCGGCGCACTCGAGCGGGCGCTCGAGCAGCCGACCCATCTCTTCTTCTCGGAGTCACCGACCAATCCCTACCTGCGGGTGGTGGACATTCCCCGCGTCTCCGAGCTGTGCCGCGCCGCCGGAGCGACCGTCGTGATCGACTCGACGCTGGCGACGCCGGTGAATCAGCGCGCCCTCGCGCTCGGGGCGGACCTGGTGCTGCACTCGGGCACGAAGTACCTGGCCGGGCACAACGACGTGATGGCCGGTGCCCTCGCGGGTGCTGCAGACGTGCTGCGACCGGTGCGGGACCTGCTCGGGATCCTGGGCGGCGTGCTCGATCCTCACGCCGGCTACCTGCTGCTGCGGGGAATCAAGACGCTCGACGTGCGGGTAGCGCGTCACAACCAGAACGCCTTCGCCATGGCGCGTCATCTCGAAGCACACCCCAAGGTGGCGCGGGTGCACTACCCGGGACTCGAGAGCCACCCCGATCACGAGATCGCCGTCGCACAGATGAGCGGCTTCTCCGGGCTGGTGAGCTTCGAGATCGACGGGGACCTGCAGACCGGCTCCAAGTTCGTGGACGCCCTGCGCATCCCGTACATCGCGCCGAGCCTGGGCGGTGCCGAGTCCCTGGTGGAGCAGCCGACGGTGATGTCGTACTGGGATCAGTCCCCGGAGGAGCGCGCCCGGCTCGGCATCAAGGACAGCCTGGTGCGCTACGCCTGCGGCATCGAAGACACCGAAGACCTGCTGGCCGACCTCGACCAGGCCCTCGACCGTATCTGAGCCGGGTATCGGCGGGCGAAGCCCGCCTGCCGGCCTTCGCTCGCCCTTGGCTCGCTGCGCGCACCGCTACCGCGGCGCTTGCAGGTCCCGCCGGCTACGCCGGCCGCTAGCCCGGGTCGTGCTCGGCGCCCGGCCTGCGGCGGGTGAGGCCGCGGTAGGCCTGGAGCGAGGTCCGCCCTTCGTGGACCACGCCGTACACCTCGCGGGCGATCGGCAGGTCCACCCCGTACTGCTCGGCCAGCTCGATCACCACGCGGCAGGTCTTCACGCCCTCCGCCACCATCGTCATCTCCTCGATGATCTCGGAGATGCTCCGGCCCTTGCCGAGCTGCTCGCCGACGTGGCGATTGCGGCTCTGACGGCTGGCGCAGGTGGCGACGAGGTCTCCGATGCCCGCCAGGCCCGCGAACGTCGAACGCTCCCCGCCCATCGCGATACCCAGGCGCGTGAGCTCGGCCAGACCCCGCGTGATGACGGCGGCCCGCGTGTTGTCACCGACGCCCATGCCGTCGCCCATGCCGCTCGCGATCGCGATCACGTTCTTGAAGGCGCCGCCGAGCTCGCAGCCGGTCACGTCGCGGTTGGTGTAGACGCGAAACAGGCCGCTCCGGAACAGCCGCTGAAGCTCCCGGCCCACCGACTCGTCCTCCATGGCCAGCACGCTGGCCGCCGCGAAGCCGGACAGGATCTCGCGCGCCAGGTTCGGTCCGGTCAGCGTGGCCGGCTTGTGGCGCGGCAGCACCTCGCCGATCACCTGCGTCATGCGCAGGTGAGTGCCCTCCTCGAGACCCTTGGCCAGGCTGATGACGGGAACCCAGGGGCGAATGTGCTTCGCGACGTCCTGGAGGACTGCGCGGAAGCCGTGGGAGGGGACGCCCATCACCACCACGTCGGCCTCGCGCACCGCCTCCTCGATCGACGCGGTCGCGACGACGTCGGCGGGGAGGGTGAAGCCCGGCAGGTAGCGCTCGTTGGCGTGCGTCGAGCTGATCTCTTCGGCGAGCTCGGGTCGTCGAGCCCACAGCGTGACGGGCGCGTTGCGGCTCACGAGGGTGGCGACAGTGGTTCCCCAGGAGCCGGCTCCCAGGACGGCGACGCGCAGACGCATGGCGGCCTCCTCGCTTGGGTTCAGCTCTCGAGGACCTCGAGATAGCGGGTGCGGATGGTATCGATCTCGGCCTCCAGGTTCTCCGGCCGCCACGTTGTAGTGTCGACCGGTGGAAGCACCAGGGCCTCGATGCTGGCTGGCCGGACCACGATGGCGCGCTTGGGCAGGGCATCCGAGGCGTTGCGAAACACGATGGGCACGATCGGCACGCCGGCCTGTATCGCGATGCGGAAGGCGCCCTTCTTGAAGCGGCCGGGGTGCGGCGTCGGGGATCGCGTGCCCTCGGGCGCGATCGCGAACGAGAGACCGTCCCGCAGCGCCTGCACCGCGGGCTGCATGGCATCGATGGCGCCGGCCCGGTCGGAGCGATCGATGAAGACCACGTCGGCCGCCCGGAACAGCGGCCCGAAGATCGGGTTCCAGCTGATTTCCCGCTTGGCGACGCCCGTGATGTCGCGCCGCAGGAGCTTGATCATGAGCAGCAGGTCGATGCCGCTCTGGTGGTTGAAGATGAAGACGGCGGGCCGGTGGGACCAGAGGTGCTCCTCTCCGTCGACGCGCAGGTCCACGCCCGCGAGCGCGGTGCCCAGATCTCCCCAGACCGAGCCGGCCGTGTTGATGCCGTCGCGCCAGGAGCGATTCAGGATCCCGGCGGCGACTCCCGCCCAGACCGACGGCACCAGGCTTCCGTAGACGAGAGCGCTTCGCAGCAGATCGCCGACGCCGGGTGTGCCCCGGCTGTGAAAGCGACGCACCGGCCAGCCCCGCTCCCGGGCGACCTGGGCGAGGTGCCGGTTCGCGTTCGTCGGTCGGGGGTTCCCGACCGCCTCCAGAAGCTGCAGGTCCTCGTGACTGTCCGTGTAGAAGTAGCTCCGGGTCAGGTCCACGTCGTGGCTCGCGGAGAGCTGGCTCACGGCGGTCAGCTTGCCCTCGCCGTAGCAGGTCGGCCGCACGACACCTCCCGTGAACACGCCGCGCTCCATCTCGAGCCGGGTACACAGGACGTGAGGGATCTGCAGGTCGCGCGCTACCGGCTCCGCCTGGTAGCGCGTGGCCGAGGAGACGACGGCCAGCGTGTGGCCCATCTCCCGATGCGCCTTCACGAGCGCGCGCGACTCGGGGTAGATCTCCGGGGCGAGGTGCTTCTCGAACAGCACCTGGCCCAGCTCCTCGACGACCGACTCGCTCAGCCCGCGGTAGCCCGCGGTCGCGGAAGAGACGAAGCTCGAGAACTCCGTGCGACCCAGGCCGAAGCTCAGCGCCCCGAACAGGGACTCGGCCAGCTCGCCCGGACCCATTCGACCCGACGTCAGGCGCTCCCGGAAGAAGGCCGTGGCCGAGTAGCCCGCGAGCAGCGTCTGGTCCAGATCGAAGAACGCGCCCACCTTCGGGCCGGACGGTCCGGTGCGGATCTCGTGCGTCAGGGGGGCGTGGAGGACCATGGGGGGATGACCTCCGGGCTATGGAATCATCGCCGCGAGGTCCATTGTGACTCGATCGGGCCCACAGTTGAAGCAAATCCGCACACCGCCGAGTAGGCTGGACTGGACGATTCCTCCCAGAGCGCGAAGCTCGCGGGGTATGCCACCCGATCGACGCTCAGCGGCCCGACTCCCGGGGCCCGACCTCACCGCGATCCGTAGCGCGATCGCGCGCCGCCTGGTGCGAGCGCTCGATCGGGTCGCGAGCCAGCTTGCGGGCCGGCCGGTGAGCGTTCGGATCGAGGCCAGACTCGGCGAGCTGGGCCGCGGCCGCGTGCGCGCGATGGATGCCGAGCTCACCGATGCGGAGGTCGGCGGACTCGTGGTCGATCACCTGCTGATTCGGATCACCGATGTGGAGCTGACTCCGGGCCTGCCGCCGCGCGTGCGGGTTCCGACCGTGCGGGTCGCGGCGACCGTCACCCAGCGCTGGGTCGATCGCTGGCTCCTGCGCGAAAGGCTCCTGATCGGCGTGCGGCTCGCCGAGCAGGGCCTCGCCACCTCGTTCTCGCTCGACACCTTTGGCCTCGGCGAGATCGAGACCGAGCTGGTCGTCGTCGGCGGCTGGCTCCAGCTGCGTCCGCGCCGCGCCGGTCTGGTCGAGCTCCCGGAGTTCGCGCGCGACGTCCTCTCCGGCTACCTGCCGCTCCCGAAGCTGCCGCCGGGCGCGCGCCTCGACGCACTCCAGCACGAGGCCGGCGAGCTCACGGCACACTTCGAGCTACCCGGCTTCGAGGAGCCCCTCGCCGCCGGCCTCGCCGCCCGCATCCGCGAGAAGCTTCTCAGCCCTTGAAGGCCTCCATCATCGCCTTCATCTCGTCGGCGACGCTGCCGGGAATGATGTAGCCCTCGGGATCGCGGATCTTCTCGATGTTGCTCTCGATCTCCTCGGCGCTGGCGCCCACGCCGGGGGCCTTGACCCAGCCTCGGGAGAGCCCGACGAACATGCGCGCGTAGCGGCCACCGCCCGCCGAGAAGATCTCGTGGCTGAGCTGGCACTGCTCGGAGACGAGATAGACCACCATCGCGGTCACGCACTCGGGATCGAGGGTCTCGGCCGCCGCGCCGAGCAGCTGCTCGGTCATGCGCGTGCGCGCGATCGGCGCGATCACGTTGCACTTGATGTTGTACTTCGCCCCCTCGAGAGCGAGCACGTGGCAGAGACCCACCAGCCCCATCTTGGCGGCGCCGTAGTTCGTCTGCCCGAAGTTCCCGAGGATGCCGGCGTTGGAGGCGGTGACGACGAACCGGCCGTAGCCGTTCTCCTTCATGACCCGGAAGGCCGGCTGGGAGACGAAGAAGGCGCCCTTCAGGTGCACGTCGATGACGGCCGCGAGGTTCTCGGGCTCCAGCTTCGCAAAGGTCTTGTCGCGCAGGATGCCCGCGTTGTTGATGACGATGTCGACCTTGCCGAAGTTATCGACCGCGGTCTGGATGATGGCCTCGCCGCCCTCCGGCGTGGAGACGGAGTCGTAGCAGGCGACGGCGGTGCCGCCCGCCTCGGTGATCTCCTTGACGACCGCGTCGGCCATCGAGCTGCCCCCGCCGGTGCCGTCGGCCGCCCCGCCCAGGTCGTTCACGACAACCTGGGCCCCGCGTCGACCGAGCTCGAGCGCATAGGTTCGTCCCAGACCACCCCCTGCGCCGGTAACGACGGCGGCGCGTCCATCGAAGCGAATCTCACTCATCTTCAACCTCCTCCTGCTGCCCTGCTCGAAGAGTCAGGGCATTCACGTACGTTCGTAGCAGTACAGCGCGAGTATACTCTCAGGCGCCGCTGGTGTGCTGTCGCGAACGGGTCGCGCGGCTACAGCAGGTTCTCGGCCAACACCTCGAGCGCCTCGGGCTGGCCGCCGCCGATCAGCAGGTCCGTGACCGCCGACGCCTTCCACGCCTCGAGCCGCTCGGCGATGCGCTCCCGCGGGCCGACGAGCGCGACCTCGTCGACGAGACGGTCGGGTACCTCCGCCATGGCCTCGGCCTTCTTCCCGTCCAGGTAGAGGTCCTGGATCTTCGCCGCCGCCTCCTCGTAGCCGAGACGGCGGGCAAAGTCGTTGTAGAAGTTCTTGCTGCGGGCACCCATGCCGCCGATGTAGAGCGCGAGCATGCCCTTGGCCGGCATCCGACACTGGTCGAGGTCGTCGCCCAGCACGCAGGCCACGAACGGTGCGACGGCGAAGCGGTCCAGGCCCTTGCCGCCCCCTGCCCTGGCGAAGCCCTTCTCGAGGTCGGGCAGCAGCAGGTCCATCCGGTCCGGGCTCAGCCACGACGGGATGAGGCCGTCCGCCACCTCGGCGCTGCAGGCGACGCCATTGG
>CAZLBF010000148.1:0-15922 GCA_964557495.1 uncultured Myxococcales bacterium
TCGCTGAGCATCCGCTCCAGCTCGGCCTTCAGCTCCGCGCGCGCGAGGCTTCCCGGCTCGTACTGGAGCACGGGCTCGTTCTTCGGCTCGCGAATGTGGAAGAGTCCGTTGAACATCGCGTTTCCTCCCTGTTCGAGTCCCCGCGGCCCGCCTGCGGCCGGGCTCGCGGGGGTGCATCATACGGAACTCCCCGGGAACGAGGGTCGCCGGCCCGGAGCCTCTGGCCTGGACCGACCCCGGCTCGGAGATCGCGATCAGGCGGGCACGAGGTTGCGGCGTTTCGCCTCAGACGAGCCGAAACAGCTCAGTCGAGCGATCTGGTTGACGCAATTTGACACGTCGCGGCTGCGACGGGGCGCGCTCAGCAGAAGGCGCGAGCCAGCTCGATCCGCGGCAGGAGCACGCGCTGCGCGACCTCGGGCCAGGCGTACTGCTGCGCCGTGGAGCGGCCCGAGCGGCGGAGCGCCGACGCCTCGCCCGGATTGGCCCGCAGCCTCTCGAACAGCGCCATGAACTCGCGCGGATCTCCGGTCTCGAGCACCAGCGCATTCTGGCCGGCCACGGCGTAGTCCTCGCCGGAGCAGCCGGTGCAGGCGATCCCACCGGCGGCCATGGTCTCGAGGCCCACGAGCCCGAACGGCTCGTGCTCGCTGTTGGCGAGCACGGCGTCCGATCCCCGGAAGAGCGTCCGCCGGCTCTCCGGATCCACGTGTGAGCGCAGGTTCACGACGTCGGCGTCGCCGATGTCGTGCAGGGCCTCGAGCAGGCCGGAGACGCCGGGGATCGTCCAGGCTCGATCGATGACGCGCAGCCCCCGGGCGCGGGCCCTCGCAAGCACCTCCGCGCCGTGGGGCTCGGTCCCGCCGCGGGCGACCAGCAGTGGACGCCAGTCTCTGCGCTTCATCTCCGCCACGGTCTCGACCGCCTCGATCCAGCGCTTGTCGGGATCCCAACGCGCCATCTTGGCGACCAGCGTGCGACCCCGAAAGCGGCGTCGAAGCTCCTGCACGGCCGGCTTGTCGGGCTTGTCGAAGGCGTCTGCGGCGAGTCCGTTCGGGATCACCAGGGCGTTCGAGCTCTCGCTGCGCATCTGGTGCTTCATGTACCGGCTCACGGTGGTGACGACTGCGGCCTCGTTGAGGCGGTCCCACTGGATCCGCTCGAATCCGAAGGTGTTGTTGGCGTTCCAGAGGATGCTCACCTGGTCCCGGACGCCGGCATCCCGCAGCAGCCAGTCGAGGCGAATCACCGCGTCGACCGTCTGCCACTCCTCGGCGAGGATCACGGCGCGCCCCCCGTCGCGCAGGTGGGGCCGCAGGTGCTCTCGCATCAGGCTCTGCGGGAGGGTCCGCGCGTACTCGGCGACCTTGTCGAGCTCGCCGTCGTAGACGCCGCCGGGGTGATGCCGGCTCATCCACTGGGCCCAGCGGTGCAGGCGAAGCAGGCCGGACTTCTCCTCGCCCGGTCGCTCGGGATCGCCGACGAACCAGAGATGAGTCTCGAAGCCCAGCTCGGCCAGTGTCGCGGTCAGGCCTTCGATACGGGTCGCGAGCCCACCGACGAATGCATACGGGTCCGGCCCCTCGAACGACAGCACGTGAAACTGCATCTCTCGATCCCTGTCGCCGCTGACTGAGTCTCGAGCTCGGCGTTCTCGAGCGGAGAACCTCGACTCGCCGAGTGGGAAAACCCGCGACTCAGCCCGGCACCTCAGGGGGGGGCGCGCTAGCAAAGCATGCGTATGCTTTGATTAATCAGGAAGTTTCGAGGTGAGCGGAATAGCGCAAAATACCTATGCGCGGGGCGATGGACACGGGGTGCGCTCGGAACACGAAGCGTGGCTCCCGGGCGGTCACTCGCGCACGGCCGCTCCCGGGCGAAGCTCTGGCGAGATGCCGGAAGTCCGCATACGATACGACCGTCTTTTCTCGCTGGCGGGGGGCAGCCGTGGAGTGCGCTGCATGCAGGTAGAGGTGTGTCGCATCGTCGGTAGACGCGGGGAGCAGACGCCCCGCCGGAGCCGATGAGCCAATGAGGCGGACGGGTATGGCTCGATCCGTCGAGGCCCTGCTGCGTGCGGACCATCGGGACCCCTTTGCGTTCCTCGGCATGCACTCTGAGGCGGGAGGACGCGCTGTCGTGGTTCGCGCGTTCCTGCCCGAGGCCTGCAAGGTGGCGGTGGTCGACGCAGCCAGCGGAGTGGTCGTGGCCGAGCTACCCCGCGTGCACGAGGCGGGCCTGTTCGTCGGTGCGGTCAAGGGACGCCAGGATCTCTTCGAATACCGGCTGCGCGTGGTCATCGGAGACGAGGAGCGCGAGGTCGAGGACCCCTATCGGTTCCCGCCCGCCCTGGGGGAGCTGGACCTTCACCTGCTGGCGGAGGGGAACAACGCGCGCAGCTACGAGCAGCTCGGCGCGCACCGCAGGAGCCTGTGTGGGGTCGAGGGTGTGGCCTTCGCGGTCTGGGCTCCCAACGCCAGCCGCGTGAGCGTGGTCGGGGACTTCAACGCATGGGACGGCCGCCGCCACCCCATGCGTCTGCACCCCGGCTGCGGAGTCTGGGAGATCTTCCTGCCCGGCGTGCCGGTCGGCGCCGTGTACAAGTACGAGATCAAGACCCGGGACGGCGGCCTGGTGGTCAAGTCGGATCCCTACGCCTTCGAAGCGGAGCTCCGCCCGCGCACCGCCTCGGTGATTCGGGAGCTGGACGGCTTCGAGTGGGGCGACCGCGACTGGCTCCAGCGGCGGGCGCAGCTGAGCGACAGGCGCTCCCCCGTCGCCATCTACGAGGTCCACCTGGGCTCATGGCGACGCAACCCCGATGAGGAACACAGGTTCCTCAGCTATCGAGAGCTCGCCGATCAGCTCGTTCCCTACGTCAAGGAGATGGGGTTCACGCACATCGAGCTGCTTCCGGTCTGCGAGCATCCCTTCGATGGATCGTGGGGATACCAGCCGATCGGCCTGTTCGCACCGACCCGGCGCTTCGGAACCCCCACGGACTTCCAGGCGTTCATCGATCGCTGCCACCGCGCGGACATCGGAGTTCTCGTCGACTGGGTACCGGGTCACTTCCCCTCCGACGGTCACGGGCTCGCGCGCTTCGACGGAACCCATCTGTACGAGCACTCGGACCCGCGCGAGGGTCTTCACGAGGAGTGGAGCACGCTCATCTACAACTTCGGGCGCAACGAGGTCTCGAGCCTGCTCCTGTCCAGCGCCCAGTTCTGGATCGAGCAGCACCACGTAGACGGGCTGCGCGTCGACGCCGTCGCCTCCATGCTCTACCGCGACTACGGGCGCAACGACGGAGAGTGGCTGCCGAACCGGTACGGGGGCAACGAGAACCTGGAGGCGGTCGCCTTCATCAAGCGCATGAACGAGCTGGTCTATGGCGAGCACCCGGACACCATCACCATTGCCGAGGAGTCGACGGCCTGGGCGATGGTCTCGCGACCGACCTACCTGGGGGGCCTCGGCTTCGGCTACAAGTGGAACATGGGCTGGATGAACGACACGCTGCGGTACATCTCCAAGGATCCGGTGCACCGGAAGTACCACCACGGCGACCTGACGTTCGCCTTGCTGTACGCGTTCGACGAGAACTTCATTCTGCCCATATCGCACGACGAGGTCGTGCACGGCAAGGGCTCGCTGCTCGGCAAGATGCCCGGGGATCGCTGGCAGAAGTTCGCCAACATGCGGGCCTACCTCGCGTTCATGTACACGCACCCGGGCAAGAAGCTCCTGTTCATGGGCTCGGAGTTCGCGCAGGAGCGCGAGTGGAACCACGACGCGAGCCTGGACTGGCACCTGCTCGACGACCCCATGCACCGGGCCGTCCAGACGCTGGTTCGGGACCTGAATCGCCTGTACGTCTCCGAGCCGGCGCTGCACGAGCTGGACTGCGAGCCGGGCGGCTTCTCGTGGATCGACTGTCACGACAGCGAGAACAGCACCATCGCGTACCTTCGCCGCGCCTCGAACCCCGAGGATTGCGTCGTGGTCGTCTGCAACTTCACGCCGGTGGTCCGTGACGGGTATCGCGTGGGAGTTCCGCACGGCGGCTACTATTCCGAGGTCTTGAACACCGATTCGCACTACTACGGCGGAAGCGACGTGGGCAATGGGGGGGGCAAGACGGCCCGTGCCGTTCCGATGCACGGCTTGCCGTTCTCGCTGGACCTGCGCCTGCCCCCGCTCGCCACCGTGGTGTTGCGGCCCGAGGGCACCTAGGTGGCGAGGTGCTGAAGCGAAAACGGGCGGTCCAGCCGGGGAGGCCGGCGCCGCTGGGCGCGACCTGGGACGGGCGGGGCGTCAACTTCGCACTGTTCTCCCAGCATGCGGAGAAGGTGGAGCTCTGCCTGTTCGACAAGACAGGGCGACGCGAGCTGGAGCGCATCCCGCTGCCCGAGTACACGGACCAGGTGTGGCACGGCTACTACCGCGACCTGCATCCCGGCGTGCTCTACGGCTATCGCGTCTACGGGCCGTACGATCCGGGTGCGGGCCACCGATTCAACCCGAACAAGCTGCTGGTCGACCCGTACGCGAAGGCGCTGCACGGCGCGCTCCAGCCGCACTCGATCAACTTCGGCTATCGGTTCGACGGCTCCCCCGCTCACCTGTCGTTCGACCGCCGGAACAACGCCCGCTACGTGCCGAAGTGCCGGGTGGTCGAACCGGGCGGCCTGCGGAGTTACTCCGCACGTCCGCGGGTGCCGTGGCAGCGGACCGTCCTCTACGAGCTTCACGTGCGCGGCTTCACCAAGCTCCACCCCGAGCTTCCGCTCGAGCTGCGCGGCACCTTCGCGGGGCTCGCGGAGCCTCCGGTCGTCGAGCATCTGACCCGTCTGGGCGTGACCAGCATCGAACTCCTGCCCGTCCATCCCATCGTGGACGGGTTGAACCTGGCAGAGGCCGGGCTGTGCAACTACTGGGGCTACAACTCCTACAACTACTTCGCGCTGGACGGGCGCTACCTCGCCGGCGATGCGCCGAACGAGTTCAGAACGATGGTCGACCGACTCCACGAGGCGGGGCTCGAGGTGATCCTGGACGTCGTCTACAACCACACCGGCGAAGGGAACCAGTGGGGGTCCACCGTCTCGTTCCGCGGCATCGACAACGCCTCCTACTACCGGCTGGCCGAGGACCGGAACTGCTACATCGACGACACCGGCTGCGGGAATTCGCTGAACCTGTCCCATCCTCGCGTGCTCCAGATGGTCATGGATTCGCTCCGCTACTGGGCCCAGGAGGCCGGTGTCGACGGCTTCCGCTTCGATCTCGCCTCGACTCTGGCGCGGGAGATCCACGGCTTCGATCCGGGCTCGAGCTTTCTCGACGCCGTGCGGCAGGATCCGGTGCTGTCCTCGCTGAAGCTGATCGCCGAGCCGTGGGACCTGGGACCTGGCGGCTACCAACTCGGGAACTTCCCCGCCGGCTGGTCGGAGTGGAACGACAAGTATCGCGACACCGTACGCAGCTACTGGCGGGGCGACGAGGGAATGCTCGGCGAATTCGCCCACCGGCTCGCGGGCTCGAGTGAGATCTTCGAGCACGACGGTCGACGGCCGTGGTCCAGCATCAACTTCGTGACGAGCCACGACGGGTTCACCCTGGAAGACCTCGTGAGCTACGACCACAAGCACAACGAAGCGAACCTCGAAGGCAACGCAGACGGCTCCAACCACAGCTTCGGCTGGAACTGCGGCGTGGAAGGCCCGACCGAAGATCCCTCGATTCGCGCGCTGCGGGCGCGTCAGAAGCGCAACATGCTGACGACGCTGCTCTTCTCGATGGGCGTGCCGATGCTGGTGGCCGGCGACGAGTTCGGACGTACGCAGTCGGGCAACAACAACGCCTACTGTCAGGACAACGAGATCAGCTGGGCGTGCTGGGATCACTGGTCGCAGGACACGCTGGAGTTCCTGGAGTTCGTGCGGAAGCTGCTCTGGATCCGGAGCAATAACCCGGCCTTCCAGCGCTGTGCCTTCTTCAACGGCGGCTCCGTCTCCGGCGCGTCCCTCAAGGATGCGACCTGGCTCAACCCCGACGGCCAGGAGATGACCGAGGAGGACTGGCACAACCCCGCCGCGCGCTGCCTCGGCCTGCAGATCCCGGACGTGCGCCCGCGCGATCCCGAGGCGTCCGAGCGGCGCGGCCCAGGCCCCCGCTTCCTGCTGCTGTTCAACGCGGCTCACGAGCCGCTCGACTTCAGCCTGCCCGCGCTCGCTCCCGGCGAGCGCTGGGAGGTGCTGATCGACACCGCACACCCCGAGGGAACGGACGCCTCCTCCCTCTCCCAACCGGTCGAGACGTTTTCCATGGAGGGACGCTCGGCCGTCGTCATGAGGAGCGATCAGACACCATGAGCGGAGCAGGCCGGATGCGATGAGTGCCCTGGAACGCCTCGACCACCTGGCTGAGCTCGCGGGGATCGAGCCGTTCTACTGGGACATCTGGGGCAACTATCACGAGATCGCGGAGGCGACGAGGCGGTCGATCCTGGCGGCGCTCGGGATCGCGGCGACCGACGACGCGGCGGTGGAGGCGAGCATCCACGCCCTCGAAGACGAGTCCTGGCGTCGCCCCCTGCCGCCGGTCCTGGTACTGCGCGAGTCCGAGACCGTGCGCATTCCCCTCGCCCTCCCCGCGGAGGCGGGAGAAGCGGACATCGAGTGGACCGTTCTCGAAGAGGGCGGGACGCGCTGGGAAGGACGGCTGCCGCCCGCCGACGGGCCCCCGCTGGAGACGCGCGACCTCGGCGGCCGTGCGCTGGAGCGTCGCTTTCTGGAGCTTCCAGTCGAGCTGCCGCTCGGCTATCACACCCTGACGCTTCCGGCGCTCCAGGGGGAGTCGATGCCGCTGATCGTGGTGCCGCGCCGCTGCTACCTCTCGGAGCCCCTGACCGACGGGCGACGCCAGTGGGGAATCACGACCCAGCTCTACTCGCTGCGGTCGCAGACGAACTGGGGCATTGGAGACCTGACGGACCTCGGCGACCTGCTGGAGAAGGCTGCGGATCTCGGTGCCACGTGCGTGGGCATCAACCCGCTGCACTCGCTGTTCCTCGACGACCCGGAGCTGTCCAGCCCGTACATGCCGAGCAGTCAGATCCAGCTCAATCCCCTCTATCTCGATCTCGTGGTCGTCCCCGATCTGGCGGAGTGCTCGGCGGCGCGCGACCTGATGGGATCCGCGGAGTTCAGCGACGAGACCGCCCGGCTGAGGGAGGACGAGCACGTCGACTACTCGAGCGTCACGTCGCTCAAGGTACGCGCACTGGAGCTCCTGTATCAGTCCTTCCGCCGCATCCACTTGGCCACGAACAGCCTGCGCGCCGCCGACTTCGCCCGCTTCCAGGCGGAGGGGGGCGAGGATCTGCGCCGCTTCACGCTGTTCCAGACGCTGACCGAGACCTTCGGTCACCGACGCTGGACCGAGTGGCCCGAGGACTACCGCGACCCCGCCTCGGCGACGGTTCAACGCTTCGCCCGACGCAACCGCGAGCGGGTGGAGTTCTTCCAGTATCTGCAGTGGCAGACCGACATTCAGCTCGAGATGGCCTGCCGGAGGGCCGAGGCTTCGCGCATGACCACGGGCATCTACTGCGACCTCTCCGCGAGCGTCGCACCCGACGGCGCCGACGCCTGGGCCCGACAGGACGTGATCGTTCAGGCGGGCCGCATCGGAGCCCCGCCCGACCCGTTCAACTCGCTGGGACAGGACTGGGGCTCGGCCCCGCTGCATCCTCACGATCTGCGACGCAGCGGGTATCGGCACTTCATCGCCGTGGTGCGCGCCAACATGCGCTACGCGGGTGCCCTGCGCGTCGACCACGTCATGGGACTGCAGAGAATGTTCTGGATCCCGGCGGGCGCCTTCCCGGAGTCGGGCGCGTACGTGAAGTACCCGATCGAGGATCTCCTCGGAATCCTCGCCCTGGAGAGCCAGCGGAACCGCTGCGTCGTCATCGGCGAGGACCTGGGCACGGTGCCCGAGGGCTTCCGCGAGAGGATGAGCGCGGCGGGCGTCCTCTCCTACCGGGTGCTCTACTTCGAGAAGGAGGGCGACCGCTTCAAGCGACCGGACGAGTATCCGCCCCTGTCGCTCGCGAGCGCCTCCACCCACGATCTGCCGACGCTCCGGGGCTTCATGGAGGGCAACGACCTCGCGCTGCGCTTCCGTCACGGGCTCTACCGAACGGAAGAGGCTCGACGCGAAGAGGGCGACGCGCGAGCCCACGACCGATGGCTCCTGCTTCGCGCTCTAGAGGAGGAGGGCCTGCTCCCGCACGGCGTGAACCTCGATCAACTCGACGCTACGGCCATGCTGCCGGCGATCATCGAGGCCGTGCACCTGTATCTGGCGCGTTCGCGCTCCGGCCTGTTCATGATCCAGCTCGACGACCTGGTCGGCGAGCCCGAGCAGATCAACCTGCCGGGAACCGTCTTCGAGCGCCCCAACTGGCGTCGAAAGCTGTCGCGCGAGCTGGACTACCTGGTCGAGGACACCGGCCCCCGCGCCCTCGCCAAGGCCCTCAAGGCCAACTGCCGCAACGGCTGAAAGCTCGACCTAGGACCCGCCGCACGGGCCCGCAAGCGCCGCGGCAGCGGCGCGCGCAGCGAGGCGTAGCCGAGCGAAGCCCGGCAGGCCGGCTACGCCGGCCGATACCCGGCAAGAAGCGGCTCCTACGGGCCAGCGTGTTCGGCGAGGACCTGGAGCCAGCGTCGGACCTGGGTGAAGATCAGGAACTCGTCGTGGACCCGCCGCTGGGCGTTCAGGCCGTAGCGTCCCCGGTCGTCGTAATCCTCGAGCATCGAGTTCATCAGGTAGGCGATCTCGTCGGGGTCCTCGGGATTCTGCGTGAGCCGACCGTCGATGCCGTCGCGAATCTGCTTCCGGATCCCGCAGGCCCGGGTTCCGAGGACCGCGCTTCGCTTCCACATCGCCTCGGTCACGGTCAGGCCGAAGCCCTCCCGAATCGAGTTCTGGACTACGACCGTCGAGCAGCGCTGGAGAGCGTTCACCATGAGCGCGTTGCTCTCGACCGAGTTCATCGGGAGGGAGATCAGCGCCACGTCCTCCTGCTGCTGCGGCGGCAGGCACCGGTACGTGCTGATCAGCTCCTGGAGCACCTCCTGGGCCTCCGGGTCGTCCTGAATGGCGGCGGGGTCCGGACCGACGAGCACCAGTCGCACCAGCTCGAGCCGGCGCCGGTGGTGCTCATTGAGCTCGTGCTTCCCGGAGACGAGGATCTCCTTCATGCGCAGGAAGCCCTGGATCAGCGGCTGGAATCCCTTCAGATGGTCCCATCGCGACACCTGCGTGACGACGGGCCGGAAGAGCAGTCCGATGCCGCCCGAGTGGGAGACGTCCCTGAACTCGCCGTCCGGACACAGCCTCTGCGCGGGCGTGGGAAAGGGCGGCATGACGACCGGGTGGCGGTAGTCGTCCAGGCGGGCGCTCGAGAGGATCCCCGCCACATGTGACGCCCCGAGCTCCTTGTTCTTGGGACTCATGGGATCGATCGCCGGATGGATGACCCCCGAGCGGCCGGCGAGGAAGCCGGGGATGTACTCGGACGCGGAGAAGATCGAGTAGTTGCAGGAGTTGGCAAACGGAGACAGGAAGTCCCAGGCGGACCGGGTCTCCTTCACGTCCTGGTCCAGGCCGATGTGGCAGCGGAAGATCGTGGGGATACCCAGCTCCCGGGAGAGCATGGCTCCCATCCCGAGCGGCTGGGGGTCGTGGATCACGAGGATGTCGTCGGGCTGGATGCGTCCCTTCAGCTCGTCCGCGTTCTCGCGGCTGACCGCCTCGTAGAGCTCGCGATCCCCGTTCGTCAGCTCGAGACCCTGCTTGCCGTGGATCAGGTTGTGGATGCGTTTGGTGAGCTCGAAGAACTCGGGCCGCGACGTGCCCGCAGCGACCCACTCCGTGGGAACGCCCAGCTCCTGAAGGATGGAGACCACCTTGGGGAGCATCTCCGCCACGCCCCCCCCGCGGGGGGTCGAGTTCACCATCCAGATCTTGCGATGGCTGAGCCGGCGGAGGAGTGCATTGGCCTCCGTCCGGAGCGAGTAGACGCTGGGCGCGTAGTGCACCACGGCGGCGTAGTCGTCGAGTGTCTCGGAGCTCTTGATCTCAACAGTCTCGATCATGGCAAGCTAATCGTGCGAGGAGCCCAGCGGCTTGACGTTCCAGATGTCGTCCGCGTAGCCGCGCACCATGCGGTCGCAGGAGAAGCGGCCCATCTTCGATGCGTTGACGACGGCCTTGCGCGTCCACTCGTCGCGGTCGCGATAGGCCTCGTCGACGTCTGCCTGGCGCTGCATGTAGGACGCGAAGTCGGCGAGCACCAGGTAGGGATCGCCTCCCGCGGTGAGACCGTCGAAGATGGAGCGAAAGAGCTCGGGCTGTCCAGGCGAGAAACGACCCTGGCGCAGCATGTCCAGGACTTCGCGAAGCTCCGGCTGCTCTCGATAGCAGGCCCACGAGTCGTAGCCTCCGTCCCGGCGCAGCCGCGTCGCCTCTTGGATGTCCAGCCCGAAGAAGAAGATGTTCTCCTCCCCGACCGCCTCGCCGATCTCCACGTTCGCTCCGTCGCGCGTGCCGAGCGTGAGGGCGCCGTTCAGCGCCAGCTTCATGTTACCGGTTCCCGAGGCCTCGGTGCCCGCCGTGGAGATCTGCTGGGAGAGGTCGGCGGCGGGGATCACGTCCTCGGCGGTCGACACGTCGTAGTTGGGGATGAAGACGACCTTCAGGAGCCTTCCGACCACCGGGTCGGCGTTGATCACCGCGGCCACGTCGCTGATCAGCTTGATGATGAGCTTGGCCATCGAGTAGGAGGGGGCGGCCTTGCCCGCGAAGATGACGGTCCGGGGCACCACGCCGGAGGTGCCTCGAGCGCGGATCCGGTTGAAGCGGGCGATCAGGCCCAGCACGTTCAGGAGCTGGCGCTTGTATTCGTGAATGCGCTTGATCTGGACGTCGAACATCGAGGCGGGATCGATCTCGACCCCGATGCGCTGCTCGATGAGTCTCGCCAGATGCTCCTTGTTGGCGCGCTTGATCGCCGTGAACTCGGCTCGAAAGCCCGGATCGTCGGCGAGTGGGAGCAGCTCCTCGAGCCGCTCCAGACGCGTCTCCCAGCCGGTTCCGATGCGCGAGTTGATGAGGCTGGAGAGCCCGGGATTCGCCACAAGGAGCCACTGCCGCGGCGTGATCCCGTTGGTCTCGGCGGAGATCCGGCCAGGGAAGAGCCTCTCGAAGTCTGCGAAGACGACGTCGCGCATGAGGTCCGCGTGCATTCGCGAGACGCCGTTGACCTTGTGGCTGCCGACGATGGCCAGGTTCGCCATGCGAACGTGGGGCTCGCCGTGCTCGCCGATCAGCGACACGCGGTTCGGAAGCTGGTTGTCGTGCCGCTCTCGGAGCCGTACGTCCTTCAGGAACCGGTCGTTGATCTGGTAGATGATCTGCAGATGCCGAGGCAGGAGCTCCCCCAGCACGGCGACGGGCCAGGTCTCCAATGCCTCGGGCTGGAGCGTGTGGTTCGTGTACGAGAAGGTGCGGACGGTGACGTCCCAGGCCGTATCCCAGTCCAGCTCGTAACGGTCCTGCAGAAGGCGCATCAGCTCGGGGATGGCCAGGACCGGATGCGTGTCGTTCAGCTGGATCGCCACTCGCTCGTGGAGTCGCGCCATGGGGCCGTCGTAGCGGGCGAGGATGTCCTGCAGGGACGCGCTGACGAGGAAGTACTCCTGCTTGAGGCGCAACCGGCGTCCTACGGCGATGGAGTCGTCGGGATACAGCACGCGCGAGAGGTTCTCGGACTCGTTCTTGTCCCGCACCGCCGCGTCGTAGTTCCCCTCGTTGAAGTACTGCAGGTGGAACTCCTGATTCGACTGTGCGGACCAGAGGCGGATGCTGTTGACGGTGTCGTTGTCGAATCCCGACACCAACATGTCGTGACCCACGGCCATGATGTCGTCGGTGTCGACCCAGTGCGCGTGGAGTGCACCCGTGGGGTCCCTGGATTGCTCGAGGCGACCGCCAAAGTGAATCGGATAGCCGACCTCGCGCCGCGGGAACTCCCACAGGTTGCCGTGGCGCAGCCAGTTCTCGGGCTGTTCGACCTGCCATCCCTCTTCGATGCGCTGCCTGAACATCCCGTACACGTAACGGATGCCGTAGCCGCGGGTGGCGTATCCCTGCGTCGTCGCCGCCTCGACGACACAGGCCGCCAGCCGACCGAGACCGCCGTTTCCCAGTGCGGCCTCGAACTCGCAGTCGTAGAGCTCGTCGAGATCGACGCCGAGCTCTTCCATGGCGGCGCGGCAGGTCTCTTCGGCACCGAGGTTCAGCAGATTCTTCTTCAGCAGACGCCCGGGCAGGAACTCCATCGACAGGTAGTAGACGACCTTGGCCTTGTCCTCGAAGGCCCGGCCAGTGGTATCGAGCCAGCGCTCCGCCAGGCAGCCTCGGACCAGCTTGGCCAGCGCGCCGAACCAGTCCGTGCGGGTAGCACAGCCGGGCTCCGTGGCGAAGGAGCGCGTCATCAGCCCGACCAGGGCCCGTCGGATCCGCTTCGGGTCACCCGAGGTGATCGGGTGGGTCTCCGCCTGCGCGGGCGCCTTTCCACGCGCACTCCCCTCCCGTTCATGCAGAGACATCATGAGGTTAAGCGGCCTTTTGCCGCAGATTCTCAAGACGCAGAGGCCGCCGTCGGGACCGCCTGCGAACACCTGCAGACGAGAGTGGACCCCTGCGCAACCCCTCGCCGCCGAGCCCGGCTCCGCCCTCCCATAGCCAGCAGGGACCCAGCAAGCGCCGCGGCAGCGGCGCGCGCAGCGAGGCGCAGCCGAGCGGAGCCCGGCAGGCCGGCTCCGCCGGCCGTTACCCGGCAAGAAGCCTAGGAGTCGATCCAAGACCATGTCTTGGATCGACTCCTAGGGCTCGGCGAGGCCCTCGCGGATCGCGAAGCGCGTCAGCTCGACGCGGTCGTGGATGTTCAGCTTCGTCATGACGTTTCGCACGTGGGCGTCGACCGTTCGGACGCTGAGGTCCATCAGGCTCGCGATTTCCTTCTTCGAAAGACCCTGTGCGACGTAGCGCAGCGTCTCGGTCTCCCGATCGGTCAGCAGGAAGCCGCGGGTGCGGGGGCGGCGCTTCAGGCTCAGACCGTCGACGCCGACCACGAGGCGATCCTGTACCTCGGGCGAGAAGTAGGTGAAGCCCCTCGAGACCTTGCGGATCGCGGCGACCAACGAGCCGGGGGATTCGTTCTTGGTCACGTATCCCGACGCGTCCGCTCGCAGCGCCTCCTCGATGTAGCGATCGTGGAAGAAGGCGCTCAGGAAGATCACGCGCGTCTTGGAGCAGTCGCGGCGGATACTTCGCGCGGCCTCGAAGCTGTGCAGACCGGGCATGTCGATGTCCATCAAGACGACGTTCGGCGCGAGGACCCGCGCCTCTTCGATCGCGCGTCGCGCGTCCCCCACCGACGCCACGACCCTCATGTCGGGCTCACTGGCGAGCTGGGACTCGAGCATCGAGCGGATGAGGGCGTGGTCGTCGGCGACGAGAATCGAGATCGGATAGCTCATGAGGCGAGATCCTTCGCGCTGCCGGAGGCCAGGACCTGGGTGACCACCTCGCTGAACCCCTGCATCTCGAACGGCTTGCGCAGCAACACGTCGTCGGGTCCCAGCCGCGCGTCGATCCGGTCCACGTCGCTTCGCGTGATCAGCACGGCCGGTACCCGCACGCCCGCTCCGCGGAGCTCGGCCAGGCACTCCAGTCCGTTCCGCTTCGGCAGATCCATCTCCACGACGAGCAGCTCGACGGCCGCTCGATGCTTCGCGACGCACTCGAGCAAGGCCTCGCCGTCGGCCGCCTGCACCACCTCGTATCCGAGCGACTCGAGGGTCGACGCCAGCGCCGCGCGAACCTGCTCGTGACCTTCGGCCAGCAGGATCAGCTCGCCCTTGCCTTCGGGACCGACGTCGGGGGCCTCACGCAGTCGGGTCGAGGGAGGCGCCACGCGGGGCAGGTAGACGGAGAAGCTCGTCCCCCGGCCGGTCTCCGACTCCACCTCGACGCGCCCACCGTGCTCGGTGACGATTCCGTGCACGATCGAGAGCCCGAGGCCGGTGCCCGCACCGCGCGCCTTGGTCGTGAAGAGCGGCTCGAAGATCCGCGAGGTGAGCTCTCGCGGGATGCCGACGCCCGTGTCGGTCACGGTGATGCGAGCGAACCCGGAGGGGACGTCCGAAGCCAGCGCGGGGTCGCTCGCCTCGCTCTCCCGCGCGGTGGAGAGCGAGACGCGCAGCTTGCCTCCGAACGGCATGGCGTCGCGCGCGTTGATGCCCAGATTCAGGAGCACCTGCTGCAGTTGGGTCCGGTCGGAGTTCACCCACACCTCAGGCGCGTCGAACCGGTCCACGATCAGCTCGACACCCGGTGGAAGCAGGTGCCGGATGAGGTGAGTGGTCTCGTCGACGATGGTCTGCAGACACACGGGATGCTTCTCGACGGGCAGCTTCCGGCTGAACGCGAGCAACGAGCGGGTGACATGGATCGCCTGCACGCTCGCCTGCTGGATCCGGTCGAGCTCGGCCTGGCCGGAGTCCTCGTCGTCGAGGTGGGATCGCAGCGCCGCGCACGAGGCGGAGATCACGGTGATGAGGTTGTTGAAGTCGTGGGCGATCCCGCTCGCCAGGTAGCCGACCGCCTCGAGCTTCTGCGCCTCTCGCAGGTGCTCCTCGCTGCGGCGGAGCGCCTCCTCCGCCTGCCGGCGCTCGGTGATCTCCCGCTCCAGCTGTCGGCTGCGCTCCCCGACGCTCCGCAGCAGCATCGACATCAGACGCGCGATCAGCCAGGTCCCCGTGCCGGAGATCAGCAGTGCGATGGCTCCGGCTGCGAGAGCGGCCCGGATGAACGGCGCCCGGATCTCCGCGAGGTCGACCTTGGCGACGAGACCCCAGCCGAGCTCGGCGACCGAGTCGTACGCCGCCAGAACCTCGGCACCCCGGTAGTCGCGTGTGACGATCACGCCCGACTCGCCGCGCAGGGCGCGGCGCATCGGCTCGGCGAGCTCCGAGTCGAACGGAATCGTGCTTGCGCCCTCGCGGCTGGCGTGGCGCCGGCTGAGCAGAAGCACCATCCGATCGCCGTCGCGGCGGGCCAGCTGGAACTCCCCCGTCTCGCCCAGCCCCGCGAAGCTCTCGTGCGCCTCGGCGATCTGGCTGAGTGTCGCCGCGCTGGCACCGCCGGGGATGGCCTCGCGGCTGAAGCGCGCATCGAAGCTCGCGATCGCCCCGATCAGGCGCGCGCGGCTCTTGACCTGCTCGGACAGGCGCGCGCGCTGCTCGTCGAAGGTCGCCGCATAGAGCGCATCGATGACGACGGCCGCCACCCCCGCGAAGACCAGCGCCATGATCCCGACGGAGGCGAGCAGAATGCGCCTTCGCTCCCGCACGCTGGCGCTCCGGGGCGACCCGGTGGCTGACTCGCCCGGCGTCATCCCGCGCGGCCCATGCGAACTCCTCGAGCTCTCCGGCTTGGAGGCATTCCGTCTCGAGGGGGGCGCTGTGCGAGACGCTGTGACAGGTAGCACAGCAGGAACAGCGTCGCGCACCGCCCGCCAGCGCGACCTGCGCCCTCCAGAGAGAGCTTGACGCGGCCCTCAAAACTCTATATCTCTAGAATCATGGAAACGAACCGCCCGACCGGGTCCGCCTCCGGCATTCCCTACGCCCGGACGGTCGTTGCGCTCGACGCCGGACAGTTCGAGGCGCTGCGCCGGGCGGTGGCGCTGCTGTTTCGCGTGGCGCACTCCGAGGCGTATCGCTCGGAGGTGGACGCGGGGGCGGATCCGGTCGTCCGCCACGATCCCGGCAACTTCGGCGTC
>CAZLBF010000149.1:0-3077 GCA_964557495.1 uncultured Myxococcales bacterium
AGCCCGCTCGCAAAGGACGTCCGTACCGACATGCGCGAGCGCGTGGCCAAGCTGGTCCCGGAATACCACCAGGAGAACGCCCGCTGGGCCGGCATCGCGCGCAAGGACATCGCGAGCGCCACGAAGCGCGCCTTCGACGGAGCCGAGGTGGGCCTGTACCGGGAGCGGGACGACCTGTATCCCATTCTGTTGAGGCAGACCGAGGCGGAGCGGCAGAGCGCCGCCGCGGACCTCGATCAGCTGCAGGTGCAGTCGGCGCGCTCGACCGAGGCAATCCCCCTCTCGTCCGTGACGCGAGAGGTCCGCTCGGAGTGGGAGGACCCGATCCTGGTGCGCTGGGATCGCCGCCGCGCCGTCACGGTGCAGGCCGCGCCCCAGGGCGTCAGCTTCCCGACCCTGCACGCCACAGTGATCGACGCCTTCAACGCAGTCGAGCTACCGCCCGGGTACGACCTCTTCTGGGACGGGGAGCACTACAGCACCGTCCAGGCCCAGCAGGGTCTGCTTCCCGGTGTCGTTCCGTCCGTCGTCATCATGATCTTCATCATCGTGGTGCTCTTCAACGCCATGCGCCCGCCGTTGATCATCATCCTCACGATTCCCTTCGCCGTGATCGGGGTCAGCTTCGGCCTCCTCATCACGGGACCCCTGGTGTCCGGCGCCGCCTTCGGCTTCGTCGCGCTGCTCGGCGCCATGAGCCTCTCCGGCATGATGATCAAGAACGCGATCGTGCTGCTCGACCAGATCCGCACCGAGATCGACGCCGGCAAGGCACCCTATCCGGCGATCCTCGACTCGGCGGTCTCGCGCCTCCGCCCGGTGGTCCTCGCCGCTGCCACGACGGTGCTCGGCGTGATCCCCCTGCTCCAGGACGCCTTCTGGGTGGCGATGTCCGTGACGATCATGGCCGGTCTGGCCTTCGGAACGGTCCTCACCATGGTCCTGGTCCCGGTGCTCTACGCGACCCTGTACCGGGTGCGGGAGTCCTGATGCAGCAGGAAGCGACCCTGATCGAGACCCCCTTCATTTTCGTCGGGGACTGAGCTGCGAAGCTACAGGCAGATCACCTCGCCGGGATGGTTATGACTGGCGCCTGTTGGGCCACGCCCTCTTTTGCGAGACGCATGCCGATGAAGGTCCGGAGGAACCCGAAGGCCCGCTTGCTCTGCGTGTCGCTGGCCTCGATGTAGAACCACCGATCGTGGAAGCGAATCCGGACGGTGGCGTCGTCCGGACGCTTCTCGGAGGAGCGGATCGTGATGAGTCGCCCTTCATCTGGTATCGCGATAGCGAGCGGCTCGACCATTCCGGCCTCGAGGTGGGACGAGGGAATCTCGATGCCTGTCCCGAACGCTTCGAGAACATCAAAGGCCGACCGCGTTTCCACGTGAATCGCAGAGCTGGAGTCGCCGACCGCAGTCCGAACCGGCAAGACGATCGCGGATCCGTCGGGCTTCGCCGCGATGCCGAGCAGGTCGAGGATCTCGCGCACGTTGTCGCTGTGCGCATCCTTGTAGTCGTGGAAGGCCCAGAACAGGCCGTCCTCGGTCGTGGTCCCGGGGGCTCGAACGGTATCCAGCACACCGACCCATCGCAATCGGTCATACAGCTCGAGAAAACGTGAGAAGCCCGGTGAGGGTGGCTGCCTACCGGCGAGCGGGTTTCGTAGCCCGTTGATGCGGTGGACCGCCAGAGCGAGCACGGTGCCTGGGTGTTTGACCGGGCCTGAGAGCAAGTGCCACTCCTCTACCGAAACGGGAGAGAGCATCCGTCGTGTGAACTCAGCGCCAGTCAACGGAAGATACGAGATGGTGGGGTTCTCCTCGTAGGCGACGCCGGCCGAGAGCGGAACCAGGTTGCCGGCGTAGTCGTCGCTGTCGCCGATGCCGATGTTCGTCCCCGCCTCGGTGCGGAAGCTGAGGTTTGCGGTGACGCTGACCACCGAGAGCATGCCGAAGGTCTCGTCGTAGCGCTGTCGCACGATGACGCCGAGGATCTGCTCGTTCTCCGTACGGTTGATTACTTCGGTATAGAGCCCTCGACCGGCCGTGATGGATCGCGGACCGGCCACGACGCAGCCGCAGAGCCCCAGCGCGGCCAGGACGAGAAGGACACTTCGACCGCGAACGTCGGAGACCATGGATTCGCAAAGGGCCATCTGGCTGTCCTCCAATCCGGTTGTCGCAAGAGCTGAGGCTCGCGCGCCGTCCATTCTACCCGGTCCCAGGGAGCGCCCGTGGCCGCTCAACGCCTCGACGCGTCCTGCCGAAGAGCCGAAAGGCCATGCGTGTCCTCGCCGCTACCATTCTGACGCTCGCGATCGCCTCCCCCGCCGGGGCGGGGCCGATCCGGGTCGGGATCGACGTGGGCGACGTGGAGCCGCCCGATCCGTTCCTGGTCTCGGTCACGGGGCACTACGCGGACCTGCACAACGGCTACTCGCGGCGCTGGAAGGACACGCTCGTGCGCGCGGGAGGGCGGCACTGGATCGGGCTCGGGCCGGTGAACCTCCTGCTCAACATGGGGGTGTCGGTCTCGGTCTACCACCCCGAGTACGTCGCCATGCGCGAGCGGTCGAACAAGACGCCGCTGCTGATCCGGCCGGTGCGCTTCGACACCTTCCGGCCTCGCTCGTGGCGCGAGATGCTGCAGTCGAGCGACGAGTTCGGAGACGGCGGTCCGGCGCAGGTGCTCGGTCAGCTGGTGGGGCACTTCCAGATGTTCCTGCTCTACTACCTGCCCACCGTCGACGCGGCCGAGGGCGATCTGGCGGCGAGCGAAGCGAGCCTGCGCGGCTACCTGCCGCTCTTCGACGAGCTCGTCGCGTTCGGCTCGACCGAGGCCGCGGCGCAGCCCCGGGGCTACTGGGCGAGGCAGCTCGAGACGGACCCCACCTACGCGACGTCGCTGGCGAGAAACGCCTTCGAGCAGCGCGCCGAGCTGCGCGAGCTGCGGCGGCGCATAGACGAGTGGCTCTCGCTCCCGCGCGCCGAGCGCGCAGCGTTGCGCGACCTGATGCAAGGAATGCGCTACGGCAGGACCGTCGGCGAGCAGCTGATGACGCCCTACGATCTCGC
>CAZLBF010000150.1:0-26370 GCA_964557495.1 uncultured Myxococcales bacterium
GATGAGGCGATCGATGGCTGAGAAGGTCTCGACGCCACGCCTGCTGGAGAGATACCGCGAGACGGCGGTGCCGAATCTGCGAGAGCGCTTCGGGTTCAAGAATCACATGCAGCTACCGCGGGTGAAGAAGGTGACGGTGAATGTGGGCCTCGGCGAGGCGCTCACCAACGCTCGGCTCCTCGAGGCCGCGTGCGAAGAGCTTGCACAGATCACGGGACAGAAAGCGGTGGTGACGAAGGCGAAGAAGTCCGTCGCCGCGTTTCGGCTGCGGGAGGGCCAGTCGATCGGTTGCTGTGTGACGCTGCGCCGCGAACGCATGTGGGAGTTCCTGGATCGGCTGATGAACGTGGCGCTTCCGCGCGTGCGCGACTTTCGGGGTGTCTCGCCCCGCGCATTCGACGGTCGGGGGAACTTCACGCTGGGGATCCAGGAGCAGATCATCTTTCCGGAGATCAACTACGACAAGGTGGAGCGCATTCGCGGCCTGAACGTGACGATCGTGACCACCGCGCGAACCGACGAGGAGGGGCACGCGCTCTTACGAGAGCTCGGGATGCCCTTCCGAGAGTAGGAAATTCATGGCCAAGACCTCGAACCTAGTGAAGCAGAACCGTTTGCGGCGGAAGCGCTCGACGGGAACGCTGAAGTTCTCGACTCGCTACTACAATCGCTGCCGACGCTGCGGGAGGTCGAGGGGCTACTACCGGCGGTTCGACCTGTGTCGAATCTGCCTGCGCCAGCTGGCGCTCGAGGGAAAGATCCCCGGCATGACCAAGTCCAGCTGGTGAGGACGACGCGATGTTGACTGATCCGATCTCCGACATGCTGACTCGAATCCGGAACGCCGGGCAGGCGCGGCTCACGCGTGTTGCGATGCCGTCGTCGCGAATGAAGCGGGAGCTTGCGCGGGTGCTGAAGCAGGAGGGGTTCATTCGCGACTTTGCGGTGACGGGTGACGAGAAGAAGCCGGTGCTCACGGTCGACGTTCAGTACGGCCGACAGAACCAGCCGATGATCGAAGGGCTCCAGCGGGTTTCGAAGCCGAGCCGGCGCGTTTACGTGGGAGTGAAGGAGATTCCGAGGATCCGGAACGGACTCGGGGTCGCGATCCTGTCGACTCCTCGGGGACTTCTGACGGACAAAGAGGCGCGCGAGGCCCGTGTGGGCGGGGAAGTGCTGGCGAGAGTGTGGTGAGACGAGATGTCTCGAATCGGTAAGCTCCCGGTTCCGTTGCCAGACAAGGTCGAGGTCGTCGTCGACGGTGGCGTGGTGCGCGTGAAGGGACCGCGCGGTACCCTCGAGCAGGCGATCGCGCCTCACACGAGCATAGAGCTCAGCGAGCGGGAGATCCGGATCCATCGGGCTTCGGAAGGGAAGCCGGCGAAGTCCGCGCACGGTCTGATGCGGAGCCTGGTCGCGAACATGGTCACGGGTGTGACAACGGGGTTCTCGCGTACGCTCGACATCGTGGGCGTCGGCTTCCGCTCCGAAGTGGCCGGGCGCAAGCTGACGCTGTTGGTGGGCTACTCGCACCCGGTCGTCATGGAGGTCCCCGAGGACCTGGAGGTGACTTCAGAGAATCCGACCCGACTGGTCGTCAAGGGTTCGGACAAGCAGCGAGTAGGCCAGTTCGCATCCGAGATTCGACGCGTCCGGCCGCCTGAGCCGTACAAGGGCAAGGGCATTCGCTACTCCGACGAGCGCGTGCGGCGGAAGGTCGGGAAGGCAGGCGTGGGAGGCGCGACGGCGTGAGTGTCCAGAATGAGCGGGTGAGACTTCGAGTCCGACGGAAGAAGCGGTCGCGTCGGCAGCTGGAGAAGTGCGAACGGACGCTGCTCACGGTATTTCGCAGCTCCAAGCACACCTATGCGCTGATCGTGGATCCGTTCACGGGTCAGACGCTCACGTCGGTGTCGACTCGTTCGCCCGGGGTATGCGAGGGCCTCAAGTCCACCAAGGACATCGAGGCCGCGAAGCGGGTCGGAGCGGCGATCGCCGGGAAGGCGATCGAGAAGGAGATTCGTGAAGTCGCGTTCAACCGTAACGGCTTCGTGTTTTCGGGAAGGATCAAGGCGTTGGCCGACGCGGCGCGCGAAGCAGGGCTCAGCTTTTAGGGCCCCGGAGAAGCAGGAATGAAGGGCAACGCCTTACGCCGACGGGAGCAGCTGAATCCCAACGATTACGAGCTCGAGGAGCGTGTAATCGACATCAACCGCGTTGCGAAGGTGGTTAAGGGTGGTCGGCGCTTTGGCTTCACCGCGCTGGTCGTCGTGGGAGACGGCCGCGGAGTCGTCGGATTCGGGATCGGGAAGGCGAACGAGGTTCCGGAGGCGATCCGCAAGGGCGTCGAGCGCGCGAGAAAGGGCCTGATCGAGGTTCCGCTCGAGGAGGGGACGATTCCGCACGAGATCACCGGATGCTTCGGCGCCGGAAAGGTTCTGCTCCGGCCCGCCTCTCCTGGAACGGGCGTGATCGCGGGGGGCGCGGTGCGCGCGGTCTGCGAGGCGGCCGGGGTGAGCAACATCCTGACCAAGTGTCTCGGAACCAACCGGCCTCACAACGTGGTTCGTGCGACCGTGGAGGGCTTCGTCGGCCTGCGAGAGCTCGACGACCGACTTCAGGAGCGTGGCCTGGCATGAGTCCGGCGAAGAAGGCAGCTGCGAAGCTTCGAATTCGGCAGGTCCGGAGTGCCGTCGGCTATGAGCGCGACCAGCGCGCCACGCTGCGGGGCCTCGGCTTGCGCCGACCGGGCGCGGTCTCGGAGCTCGAGGATACGGCTGCCATTCGCGGGATGATCGCCAAAGTTCGCCACCTGGTGCGGGTGGAGGAGCCAGCCTGATGCTTGACCAACTGACTCCCAATCCGGGCTCGCGACGACCCCGAAAACGGGTCGGGAGGGGCATCGGAAGCGGACACGGCAAGACCTGTGGCCGCGGCCAGAAGGGCGCGGGCGCTCGCTCCGGGAGCAAGTCGCGCCCCTGGTTCGAGGGGGGCCAGCTCCCGCTCGTGCGACGCGTGCCCAAGCGTGGCTTCACCAACATCTGGCGCGTTCCGAGTCAGGTGCTGAACCTCCGCGACCTCGCCAACTTCGAGGGGACGGAGGTCACGGCAGAGTCGCTGGTGGCGGCGGGCCTGGTGCGGCGGCCGGACCGGCCGATCAAGCTCCTCGGGACCGGCGAGGTAAAGGCGAAGCTCCAGGTCACCCTGCAGAGCGTGAGCGCTGCAGCGCGCCAGAAGATCAAGGCGGCCGGGGGCAGTGTCGAGCTGGTCCCGGTTCCGCGGAGTCACGACTCCACGAAGGAGCCTCGGTGAATCCCGGCACGGTGCAGAACCTCGCCCGGATCCCGGAGCTGAACCGCCGGATCCTGTTCACCTTCGGCATGCTCGCCGTCTATCGGATCGGGTGTGCCATTCCGACGCCCGGTGTGGACCCCGCCGAGATCCGGCGCTTCTTCGAGGAGCAGGGAGCCGGGATCTTCGGTCTCTTCAACCTGTTCAGTGGCGGGGCGCTGGAGCAGCTCTCGATCTTCGCCCTCGGCATCATGCCGTACATCAGCGCCTCGATCATTCTGCAGCTTCTCACCACGGTCATTCCCCGCCTCGACGAGCTAAAAAAGGAAGGCGAGAGCGGCCGGCGCGTGATCACGCGCTACACCCGCTACGGAACCGTGGTCCTGGCGCTCATCCAGGGCTTTCTCATGGCCTTCGCCCTGGAGAACGGGGCGTTCGGGCCGCGCGCGGTCATCGAGCCCGGGTGGGGCTTCCGCCTGATGGCCGTGATCACGCTGACTTCCGGCACGTCCTTCATCATGTGGCTCGGCGAGCAGGTGAGCGAACGCGGCATCGGGAACGGCATTTCGCTCGTAATCTTCGCCGGCATCGTGGTCGCGATCCCGTCGGCGCTCAGCAATCTGTTCACACTGCTCAAGACCGACCAGCTGACGATCATCGGGACGATCCTGCTCCTGGCGTTCATGGTGGGCGTGGTCGCGGCCATCGTCTTCTTCGAGCGGAGTCAGCGGCGCGTTCCCATCCAGTACGCACGCCGAGTGGTCGGACGCAAGATGTTCGGCGGCGGGATGACCTACTTCCCGCTCCGGATCAACACCTCTGGGGTGATTCCGCCGATCTTCGCGTCGTCGCTGATGATGCTGCCGCTTCAGGTCTCCCAGTGGAGCGACTCCCCGGCCGTTCGCGCGTTCATCGACGACAACCTGTCGTTTCAGAGCTTCGGCTACAACGCCATCTACGTCGGGCTGATCATCTTCTTCGCGTACTTCTACACCGGCGTGATGATCGATCCGACCGACGTCGCCGACAACATCAAGAAGAACGGCGGCTACATCCCGGGGATCCGGCCCGGGAAACGGACCGCCGAGTACATCGCACGCGTACTCGATCGCATCACGCTCGTGGGCGCACTCTACCTCTCCGTCGTCTGCTTGCTGCCCGTGCTGCTCTCGGCCCGCCTCAACGTGCCGTTCTTCTTCGGCGGGACCGCGCTTCTGATCGTGGTCGGCGTCGGCCTCGACACGGTGGGCCAGATCGAGGCGCACCTGGTCAGCCGCAACTACGAGACGTTGATGCAGGGGGCGCGCGTGCGCGGGAGAGCGGGGCGATGAGCGAGCTCAACCTGATCCTGTTCGGTCCGCCCGGCGCGGGGAAGGGCACACAGGCCCAGTTCGTCGCTGCGCACAACGCTATTCCGCAGATTTCGACGGGCGACATGCTTCGCGACGCCGTCGCGAGCGGAACCGAGCTGGGCCGGAAGGCGAAGGCCGTGATGGAGCGCGGCGATCTGGTCTCCGACGACCTGATCCTCGGGATCGTGCGCGAGCGTCTCGATCGCAGTGACTGCCGCTCGGGCTTCATCCTCGACGGCTTTCCGCGCACCGTCGCCCAGGCCGAGGCGCTGGACAAGCTGCTCGAGCAGCAGGGTCGCACTCCGGCTCGGGTGATCTCGCTGCGGGTTCCGGAAGACGAGCTGACGCGGCGGATCCTGAGCCGGGGCGAGGGAAGGGCGGACGACACCGAGGAGGCCGTGCGGAACCGGCTGGCGGTCTATCGACGCGAGACCGAGCCGGTTCTCGAACACTATGGCGATGCCTCGATCCAGGTCGACGGCCTCGGATCCATCGACGAAGTGGCGGACCGCATCGCCAAGGAGCTCGCGAGGTCGTGATCCAGGTGAAGTCCAAGCGGGAGCTCCGCAAGATGCGGACGGCCGGCCGGCAGGTCGGCGAGATCCTGCTGCAGCTGCGCGAGCTGGCCCGTCCGGGGGTCAAGACCGGAGAAATCGACCGGGTGGCCCGAACCGAGATCGAGCAGCGCGGTCTCTCGTCGTCCTTCCTGGGGTACGGCCCCGGGGGGCTGCCGCCCTACCCGGCGGTGGTCTGCGTGTCGGTCAACGATGAGATCGTCCACGGCATCCCGGGCTCGCGCGAGCTCCAGGACGGGGACCTGCTCAAGCTGGATTTCGGTGCTATTTTCGAGGGGTTCCACGGGGATTCGGCGGTGACCCTCACGGTGGGCGAAGCGTCCGAAACCACGCGTGCACTGGTGGAGGCGACCCGCGCGAGTCTGGAGGCGGGTATCGCCCAGATGTGCTTCGGGAAGCGGCTCGGCGACGTCTCGAACGCCGTTCAGCAGTTTGTAGAAGGGGCCGGGTACTCGGTCGTCCGGGACTTCGTCGGGCATGGCATCGGCAGGGAGCTCCACGAGGAGCCGAAGGTGCCGAACTTCGGGCCTGCCGGTCGCGGGCCGCGACTGCGAGAGGGAATGGTGTTCGCGATCGAGCCGATGGTAAACGTCGGGACGGCGGACGTGGAGATCTTGGACGATCGTTGGACTGCGGTCACCGCGGACGGCGAGCTCTCGTGTCATTTCGAGCACACCGTTGCAATCACCGAGAACGGACCGGAAATCCTGACCCGGGTTCCGGGAAGTCACTAGGGGTTCTGTCGTGAAGGTGCGAGCCAGCGTCAAGAAGATGTGTGACAAGTGCAAGATCATCCGGCGGCGAGGCGTGCTGCGTGTGATCTGTGAGAACCCCAAGCACAAGCAGAAGCAAGGATAACGCGATGGCCAGAATTGCAGGCGTCGACCTGCCGCGCGAGAAGGCGGTTGAGATCGCACTGACCTACATCTACGGGATCGGCCCGACGGCGGCGAAGAAGATCTGCGACGAAGCCGGCGTGGGGCGGGCGACCAAGACGCTGCAGCTCGACGAGGGCGAGGTCATCCGGCTCCGCGACGTCATCGAAGCGAACCACAAGGTCGAGGGGGATCTCCGCCGCGAGATCAGCCAGAACCTCAAGATGCTGATGGACATCGGCTGCTACCGGGGACTGCGCCACCGTCGCGGGCTCCCGGTGCGGGGTCAACGCACTCACACGAACGCCCGCACCCGGAAGGGTCCGCGCAAGACTGTCGCGGGTAAGAAGAAGGCACCCACGAAGAAGTAATCATGGCGAAGGCAAAGAAGACGAAGAAGCGGGTCAAGAAGAACATCCAGACCGGCGTCGCTCATATTCACGCGAGCTTCAACAACACGATCATCACGATCACCGACGTGGCGGGCAACGCGATTGCCAGCTCTTCGTCCGGTACGGTCGGGTTCAAGGGATCCCGCAAGTCCACGCCGTTTGCGGCGCAGATGGGCGCAGAAGACGTGGCGAAGAAGGCGATGGAGCACGGAGTTCGACAGATTGGCGTCCTGGTCAACGGACCGGGAGCCGGGCGCGAGTCGGCGCTGCGCGGGCTCCAGGCGGCGGGGTTCAAGGTCACCTACATCCGCGACATTACTCCGATCCCGCACAACGGCTGTCGGCCGCCCAAGCGGCGACGGGCCTAGGGAAGGAGCGAGAGTGGCACGCTATCGCGGTTCAGTCTGTCGGCTCTGCCGTCGTGAGGGTATGAAGCTCTTCCTGAAGGGCGACCGCTGCTACATGGACAAGTGCGCAGTCCAGAAGCGGAACTATCCTCCGGGGCAGCACGGCCAGGCGCGGCCCAGGTTCTCCGACTACGGGCAGCAGCTTCGCGAGACCCAGAAGGTGAAGCGAATCTACGGCCTGCTCGAGAAGCAGTTTCGAGCCACCGTCCGCGACGCTGAGCGGATGCGGGGCGTCGCGGGAGAGAACCTGCTGTCGCTGCTCGAGCGCAGGCTCGACAACGTGGTGTACCGGCTCGGTCTGGTGACGTCGCGGAACGAGGGGCGTCAGCTCGTCAGGCACGGACACTTCACGGTGAACGACCGGCGAGTCAACGTGCCTTCCGCGAGGCTGAAAGAGGGTGACGTGGTCGGGCTGACCCCGCGCGGCGGGAAGGCGGGCCGTATCCTCGAGGCGATCGAATCAATCGAGGCGCGGACGGTGCCCTCGTGGCTCTCACTCGACAAGGAAAAGAAGTCGGGCGAGGTCATGGGTTCGCCCGTGCGCGAGGAGCTGACTCTCCCGATGCAGGAGCAGCTCATCGTCGAATGGTATTCGCGCTGAGTCCGGAAGGAACTGACGGGAGGAGATCCGTGAACACCGAACTCATGGTGAAGAACTGGCGCGACCTGATCCGGCCGCTGCGGCTGGAGGTCGAGGAGACGCTCACCGGTACCTACGGGCGGTTCGAGTGTGCGCCGCTGGAGCGTGGCTTCGGGCTCACGCTCGGGAACGCCCTGCGCCGAGTGCTGCTCTCGTCGCTCCAGGGAGCTGCGATCAGCACGATCCGGATCGACGGGGTGCTGCACGAGTTCACGACGATCCCGGGAGTGCTCGAGGACGTCACGGATGTCGTGCTGAACCTGAAGGAAGTTCGCGTTCGCATGCACGCGATCGGCCCCAAGGAGATCTCGATCCACAAGTCGGGCCCGGGCGAGGTGACGGCTGGCGACTTCGAATCCGGCGACCAGACCGTGGAGATCCTGAATCCCGGTCGCCTCATCGCGACCCTCTCCGACGATGCCGAGCTGCGGCTCAATGCGACGGTCGAGCTGGGCAAGGGCTTCGTCCTGGCGGAGAAGAACGCCAAGGAAGACCAGCCCATCGGGACCGTGCCGATCGATTCGATCTTCTCGCCCGTGCGGAGGGTCAACTACTCGGTCACGAACGCGCGCGTCGGTCGTGAGACGGACTACGACAAGCTGATGCTCGAGATCTGGACCGACGGGTCGATGGCACCGGCCGATGCTCTGGCCTTCGGCGCCAAGATCCTCAAGGACCAGCTCTCGATCTTCGTGAACTTCGAGGAGGAAGAGGTCGAGATCTCGACGGGACAGCTGCCGCGGCCGACGCAACTCAACGACATTCTCTTCCGCCCCGTCGAGGAGCTGGAGCTCTCCGTCCGATCGGCAAATTGCCTCCAGAATGCCGACATCAAGTACATCGGGGAGCTGGTGCAGCGATCCGAGGGCGACATGCTCAAGACGAAGAACTTCGGGCGCAAGTCGCTGAACGAGCTCAAGGAGATCCTGGCTGGACTCGGGCTGGAGTTCGGGATGGCGCTGGAGAGCTTCCCTCAGCGCAAGGACCTCGAGAGCATGCGCGAGGGCGCATAGCCAAAGCCTCTCCGAACAGGCCTGGGGACTGGACTCAAGACATGCGGCACCGCAAAGACCATCGAAAGCTGGGGAGAACCCCTGCCCACCGCCGGGCGATGCTCCGCAACCTGGTGACGTCCCTGCTCGACCACGAGCAGGTGCGCACGACCGACGCCAAGGCGAAGGAGGTGCGCCGCATGGCCGAGCGAATGATCACGCTCGGAAAGCGCGGCACGCTTCACGCGCGACGTCAGGCGCTCGAGACGATCCGCACCAAAGAGGTGGCGAGCAAGGTATTCGACGTCCTCGCCGATCGGTACGACGCGCGAAACGGCGGGTACACGCGGATCGTGAAGCTCGGCCGGCGGACTGGGGACAACGCACCCATGTCGATCATCCAGCTGATTCCCGAGGACGAGGAGATCGGCAAGGCGCCGGACTCGGCCTCCGAGTCGGGCTCGAAATCGGGCGCTGACGCGGAAGCGAGCTAGGCGGCCGATGATGACGGGCAGTGTCTGAGGTTCGCCGCCGACCCCTCCTGCTCCTGTGTGCCTCCGGCGGATTTGCGGCCTTGGTCGGCCTGTGGGTCGCCCTCTCTCCCGGGTCGGAGCGCCCGCTCTACACCGGAATGCCGGCGCCCGGCTTCGAGCTTCCCGATCTCGAAGGGCGCATGGTGTCGCTCGCCGAGCAGCGTGGAAGGGTTGTCTTCATCAACCTCTGGGCGACCTGGTGTGCGCCCTGCCGAACGGAGGCCCCGGCGCTGGAGCGCCTCTACCGTGAGCTCGGGGGGCAAGGCTTCGAGGTTCTCGCGATCAGCATCGACGACGCGGACCAGCGAGAGGCGGTCGAGTCCTTCCGCGACGAGTTCCAGCTGACCTTCCCGATCCTGCTCGACCCCGGGCGAGTCGCGTACGCCGCATACCAGGCGACCGGCGTACCGGAGACCTTCGTCGTCGATGGGGAGGGGCGGCTCGCGGAGTGGTTCATCGGACCCCGCAGCTACGACGAGCCCCGGTTCGCGCGCGCCGTCGAGAGGCTGCTGGAGTCGAGGGGCCTGTGACCGGCCGCGCGCCCGTCTACGTCGTGCTGGTCGCGCCGGCTCTGGCGATCGCGTTGGCCCTCGCGAGCCTGGCATTCGACGAGCAGAGGAGCGTTCAGCTGCTCTGGGAGCTCCGCGGAGCCGTCTCCGCCGAGCGAGCGCGGGTCGAAGGGCTCGAACGGGAGCGGGGCCTGCTCCTCGCTGAGATCCGCGCCCTGCGAACGGACCCGGTTGCTGTCGAGGCGGTCGCGCGCGAGAAGCTCGGGATGGTGCGACCTGGCGAGATCGTGATCCGCTGGAACGCGGAAGCTCCACCGCCGACGCGCTGAGATTCCAAGCCGTGCGCGACCAGGTGCAGAAGCTCCTCTCCGAGGCCGTCGAGCGCGCGGTCGCCGAGCTGGGGCCAGGACGGACCGAGCGGCTGCCGGAGGTCCAGGTCGGCCCGACCAAGACCCGGGATCACGGCGACTTCGCCTGCAACGCGGCACTGATGCTCGCCAAGTCGCTGGGGCGCAAGCCGCGCGAGATCGCGGAGCGCATCGTCGCAGCGATCGAGGATCCGGATGCCATCCTCTCGCGGGTCGAGATCGCGGGTCCGGGGTTCATCAACTGCTACCTGGCCGAGGGCCGCTTCCACGAGGTGCTGGCTCGCGTGCTGGAGGCGGGGTCGGCCTGGGGTCGAAGCGAGCGGGGTGCCGGCGAGCGGGTGCTGATCGAGTTCGTGTCGGCGAACCCCACCGGTCCCCTCCACATCGGTCACGGCCGAAACGCCGTCGTGGGGGATGCGGTTGCGCGTCTGCTCGAGGCGACCGGCAGCGGGGTCACGCGCGAGTACTACTTCAACGACGCCGGTCGCCAGATGCGAGTTCTCGGCGAATCACTCCGCGCGAGATACGAGCAGGCGCTGGGTCGAGATACGGCGCTTCCCGAAGAGGGATACCAGGGGGAGTACCTGGTCGAGGTCGCCAGGGCGCTGGCGGCGGCGCAGGGGGACGCTCTCGTCGACGCCGACCTCGACCGCTTTCGCGAGGTCGCACAGGACGCGATCTTCGCCGACATCCGGGAAACGCTCGAGCGCCTCGGGATTCACTTCGACGTCTACTACAACGAGAACTCGCTCTACTCCGAAGGCAAGGTAGAGCGGGCGCTCGAGGATCTGCGGCGCGAGGATCTCGTATTCGAGCAGGATGGCGCGACCTGGTTCCGCGCGATGCAGTTCGGGCACGACCGGGACCGCGTTCTCGTCAAGTCGAGTGGAGAGCCGACGTACCTGCTCCCCGACATAGCCTACCACCGCGAGAAGTTCCAGCGGGGCTTCGACCGCCTGATCGACGTCTGGGGACCCGACCACATCGAGCAGTTCCCGTACCTGCGCGAGGCGACCACGCGGCTCGGCTTCGACGGGGAGAAGATGGAGGTCATCCACTATCAGTGGGTCAACCTGCGCCGGCGGGGCGAGCTGGTCAGCATGTCGACGCGGGCGGCTTCCTTCGTGTCCGTCGACGACCTGCTCGACGAAGTCGACGTCGACGTGTTCCGCTACTTCATGCTGGAGCGAAGGACGGACACGCACTTCGACTTCGACGTGGACCTCGCCAAGGACCGGTCCGAGCGGAACCCCGTCTACAAGATCCAGTATGCTCACGCCCGGATGTGCAGCATCGAGCGCAAGGCCGAGGAGCGAGGCATCGGTGTGGAGAACGCGCCGCTCGAGCGACTCGACCTTCCACCGGAGATCGAGCTCGCGAAGCGCGTCGCGCGGTTTCCGGAGATCGTGTTGCGAGCGACTCGCGAGCGCGAGCCTCAGGAGATCGCGCGCTACCTGCTCGACCTCGCGACGGCCTTCCACACCTATGTCTCGGACTCGGAGCGGCACCGCGTGCTCTCGGACGATGTCGACCTGTCTCGCGCACGCCTGGCCTTGGTGCGTTCGATCCGAACGACGCTCGGGAACGGCCTCGAGCTTCTGGGCATCGGCGCGCCGGAGCGGATGTAGATGGGTCGGGCGAAACGTCGAGCGGCGGCGGCGGGTGTGGCTCTGAGGAAGTTCTGCTCCGGATCCGCCCTGGTCGCGGTCGGAGTGTGTCTCGGAATCGTGCTCGGGACCGTGTGGGACCTGCCCGAGCTGCTCCTGCGCCGACTCCTCGAGGCACCGCGGACGGTCGCGCTCGCTCCGCCCGAGTCGCGCGCTGCGGAGGAGCCGCTGGCCGCCTTCCGTGAGCTCCAGTCGAAGACTCGCCGCAAGCGGAAGGCGGAGCCCGCCGCTCGCGCTCCGGCGGCTCGGGAGCGGCCGCAGCCCGCCGAGCGGCGGGAGCAGCCCACGCCCGCCCCCACCCAGGCGTCCGTCCCCGCTCCTACACCCATCCCGGCCTCCGCTCCCGAGGCGCCGAGTGCGGCGGATCGGGCGCTCGCGGATGTCGCCGCGCGGGCAGTGAGCCGCTCTGCGCCGGGCCGGCAGGTCGTGATCCAGGTCGCCTCGTATACCGATCAACGCTCCGCCGAGGCGCTCGTCACGCGTTTGAGGCGCGGTGGTTTCGACTCCTACCTGAGCCACACGAAACCCGAGGGAGAGACGCGCTACCGGGTTCGCGTCCGCCCGAGCGGAGACACGAAGCCGGCAGAGCTCGCCGGCAAGCTCCAGTCGAGCGGCTTCAGCACCTGGATCACGACCGAGTGAGCTCGGGCCACCCGCGCCTGCTGCTCACCGGCGCCAGGGGCCAGCTGGCCCGCTCGCTCGCCTCGGTTGCGCGTGCGCGCGGCCATTCCGTCGACGCCCTGGCCCGAGAGGATCTCGACATCGCGGAGCCCGCAGAGGTCGCGTGTGCCCTGGAGCGCGCGCGCCCCGAGGTCCTGGTCAACTGCGCGGCGTTCACGCGCGTGGATCTGTGTGAAGAGCAGCCGGAGGAGGCGCGGCGCGCTAACGCGATCGGGCCGGAGATCCTGGCGAAGGCCTGCGCCGGCCGGGCACTCCTGGTTCACGTCAGCACCGAGTACGTGTTCCCTGGCCGAACCCCGAGCCCGATCCCGGAGGAGGCCGAGACCGGGCCGCTCTGCGAGTACGGCCGCAGCAAGCTCGCGGGCGAGCGGGCCATTCGCGAGGTGGGGGGAGACCACCTGATCGCCAGGACCCAGTGGATCTTCGGTCCCGGCCCCAACTTCGTCCGGACGATCCTAGGGGCGGCCAAGGCGGGCCGACCGCTGCGCGTCGTCGAGGATCAACTGGGTCGCCCGACCTGGACGCAGGCGCTCGCGGGCGCGATTCTCGACGCGCTCGATGCGGGTGCCCGCGGGACGTTGCACCTGGCTTGCGAAGGGGTCGTGAGCTGGTACGACCTGGCCGTCGAAGCCGTCCAGGAGGGGGCCCGACGCGGCTGGAACGCGGAGGTTCCGGTCGAGGCGATCTCTACGGCCGAAATGCCTCGCCCCGCGGCGCGGCCGGCCTATGGCGTACTGGCCCTGGAACGCGCGCGAAGGCTCGGGATCGAGCTTCCCCACTGGCGCGCGGCGCTGCTCGGCTACCTGGACGCCGAAGAGGAATGCTCGGGTGAGTAGAGTGCTGATCACGGGGGGCGCGGGCTTCATCGGGTCGCATCTCTGTCGGCGTTTCTTGGGCCTCGGGGACGAGGTCGTCTGCATGGACAACCTCCTCACCGGGCGCCTCGAGAACGTCGAGGACCTGTTCGGGCGGGACGGCTTCTCGTTCGTCGAGCAGGACGTCACCGAGTTCATTCACGTGCCCGGTCCGCTCGACGCGGTCCTCCACTTCGCCTCCCCCGCGAGCCCCGCCGACTTCGAGCGATTCCCGATCCAGATCCTGAAGGTGGGCGCGCTCGGAACGCACAACGCGTTGGGTCTCGCCAAGGCGAAGTGCGCGGTCTTCCTGCTGGCCTCGACGTCGGAGTGCTACGGCGACCCCGAGCTGAACCCGCAGCCCGAGAGCTACCGGGGCAACGTCAACCCGATCGGGATTCGAGGCGTCTACGACGAGGCCAAGCGCTTCGCCGAGGCGATGACGATGGCGTACCACCGCTACCACGGCGTCTCGACTCGGATCGCCCGCATCTTCAACACCTATGGGCCGTACATGCGGCCCGACGACGGTCGCGCGATTCCGGCCTTCTTCATGCAGGCGCTGCAGGGCAAGGACCTCACCGTATTTGGAGACGGGTCTCAGACGCGGACGGTCAACTACATCTCCGACCTCGTGGACGGAATCCTGTACCTGCTCGGGTCGGGCTATTTCGAGCCGCTGAATCTCGGGAATCCGCACGAGCTGTCGATCCGTGAGCTGGCGGAGCAGATTCGCGACCTCTGCAAGTCGGAGAGCGAGGTCGTGTATCGCGAGCTTCCGCCCGACGACCCGAAGGTGCGGTGTCCCGACATTTCTCGTGCGCGAGAAGTCCTGAGCTGGGAGCCGCAGGTCGCACCCGATGAGGGCCTCCGGCTGACGCTTCAGTACTTCGAAGCCGAGGTGGCGAAGCTCCGAGAGGCCGCGAGCGACCGATGAGCGCCGTCACGATCAGGCAGATTCGGAACTTCGCGATCATCGCGCACATCGACCACGGGAAATCGACCCTGGCCGATCGGCTGCTCGAGCGCACGGGCACCGTCGAGCTTCGCGCGAAGGTCGATCAGTTTCTCGACAAGATGGAGCTCGAACGGGAGCGCGGGATCACCATCAAGGCGCAGACGGTCCGCATGAACTACGCGACGCCCGACGCGGAGCGGTACGTGCTGAATCTGATCGACACGCCGGGCCACGTCGACTTTCACTACGAGGTGTCCCGCTCGCTCGCCGCCTGCGAGGGGGCGCTCCTCGTCGTCGATGCAGTGCAAGGCGTCGAGGCCCAGACGGTCGCGAATGCCGAGCTGGCGGTCGCGAACGGCCTCGAGCTCGTGCCCGTGATCAACAAGATCGACCTGCCGAACGCGGACCCCGACCGCGTCATCGCCGAGATCGAGGACATCGTCGGAATTCCCGCCGAGGATGCCATCCGGGTCTCCGCGAAAACGGGCGCGGGGATCGACGAGCTGTTGCCGGCGCTCGTAGCCCGGATCCCTCCGCCGGCGGGAGACCCCGACGCGCCGCTTCGCGCGCTCGTGTTCGACAGCTGGTACGACCCCTATCAAGGGGCCACGGTCCTGCTGCGGGTCGTCGACGGGAGCCTCGACGCCCGATCGCGGATCCGGCTCGCGTCGACGGGCGAGGAGTACGAGGTCTCCCTGCTCGGAGTCCTGGCGCCCGACCTGCAGAAGATCTCCCGAGCGGAGTGCGGCGAGGTCGCCGTGCTGTGCGCCAGTATCCGCGATCCACGCGCCGTGCGGGTCGGAGACACGATCATGAACGCGCGGAGCCGTGCGAACGAATCGCTGCCGGGCTTCCAGCCGCTGCAGCCCATGGTGTGGAGCGGTCTCTATCCCGCCGACCCCGCCAGCTACGACCCTCTGCGGGCCGCCATCGAGAAGCTTCGACTGAACGATTCGTCGATCTTCGCGGAGCCCGAGACGAGTGACGCGCTCGGATTCGGCTTTCGCTGCGGGTACCTCGGACTCCTGCACATGGAGGTCGCGCAGGAACGCCTCGAGCGCGAGTACGACCTGAACCTGATCATCACGGCGCCCACGGTCGTGTATCAGATCGCCCTGCGGGACGGCTCGGTCCTGGAGATTCATCGTCCGAGCGACCTTCCGGACCCGGGAGAGATCGAAGAGATCCGGGAGCCGATCATCCTCGCTCAGATCCACTGTCCCTCGGAGTACGTGGGCGCTGTCCTGCGGCTCTGCCAGGAGCGCCGCGGCACGCAGCGCGACATGGCGGTCCACAGCGATCGACGGACGGTGCTGCGCTACGAGCTGCCCCTGGCCGAAGTCGTGATCGATTTCTATGATCGACTCAAGACCGTGACGCGAGGCTACGCATCGATGGACTACGAGGTCCTCGAGTACCGCGCCGCCGATCTGGTCAAGGTGGACGTGCTCGTGAACCAGGACCCGGTCGACGCGCTCTCGCTGATCGTGCACAGGGAGGAGGCCTACACGCGCGGGCTCTCGGTGATCCGGGAGATGAAGAACCACGTCCCGCGTCAGATGTTCGAGGTCGGAATCCAGGCGTCGATCGGCACCCGTGTGATCGCGCGGGTCAACGTGAAGGCGCTGCGCAAGAATGTCACGGCGAAGTGCTACGGTGGAGACATCACCCGGAAGCGCAAGCTGCTGGAGAAGCAGAAGGAGGGGAAACGCCGCATGAAGAGGCTCGGCTCGGTCGAGATTCCGCAGGAGGCGTTCCTCGCAGTACTGTCCGCCAAGGGCGATGGACGCTGAGCCCGGGAAGAGGGTCGAGATGGCAGTAGGGGAGAAGCAGGTCGACGAGAAGAAGCCGGAGGCGGAGGAGGCGAGTCCGGGCCGGAAGCGGTTCGAGACCACCCGGGCGCTCCTGATCGCGGTCCTGATCGCGCTCGCGATTCGCTCCTTCGTGATCGAGCCGTTCACGATCCCGTCCGGATCCATGATCCCGACGCTCCTCGTCGGCGATTACGTACTCGTCAACAAGTTCACCTACGGTCTCCGGCTCCCGATCACCGGAACTCTGCTGATTCCGTTCGGGGCGCCCGAGCGGGGCGACGTGATGGTCTTTCGGTACCCCGACGACCCGCGACAGGACTTCATCAAGCGCGTGGTCGGACTGCCCGGCGATCGAGTCGAGGTCCGAAAGGGGCGGCTGTGGATCAACGGTCAGCCGGTCGACGAGATCTCGGAAGGCGAGTTCGTCTACGTGGACCTGGAGCACGATCGGACGATTCGTGCCCAGCGCTTTCAGGAGACGTTCCCGGAGACCGGCGGCCACACGATCCTGAGAATGGAGCGGAATGGCAGAGCCGCGCACCGGGGACCCTGGATCGTTCCGGAGGGCGAGTACTTCACGATGGGGGACAACCGGGACAACTCCAAGGACAGCCGCTTCTGGCGGCGGAACTTCGTGCGCGCCGACCAGATCAAGGGCAAGGCCGAGTGGATTCACTGGTCGTGGATCGTGAACCGCGACGGGCGCCAGGATCGCGGTCTGCTCCTGGGCCTGCTCGACACGATCTATCGAGTCCTCACGTTCCAGGTCGAGGAGATCCGCTGGAGTCGGCTCGGCCGCGACATCGACGGCCCTGCCAGCTGACGCGGCCAGGCGGCGCAGGGGCGATTGACGCTGCGTTCTGGCTCGGATAGGATGCGCCCGGCCCTGGGGGGTGGGCCCTCCGGAGCCTGAATTCGGAAGCCCTTGGAATTGAAGACCTTTTAAGGCCATCCCGAGAGGTGGACAAAGGTGCAGCATGAGTTCGAACGAGCTTCGACCGCCTGAGCTGGGCCGCGCCCAGCCGGAGACCGCGGGCCGAGTCGTCCTCGACGCGCCCTCGATCGGCCGCGCGTTGACCCGCATCGCCCACGAGGTGCTGGAGAAGAACTCCGGCGCCCACATCGTGCTCGTCGCGATTGCAGAGGGAGGCATCCCGATCGGCGAGGAGCTCGCCGTTCGCCTCGGGGAGCTCGGGAGCGAGCGGGTGCCACTCGGCGTTCTCGACGTGACCCTGTACCGCGACGACGTCATCGTGGAGCGCAAGCGACCGCTTCCACACAAGACGAAGATGCCCGAGAGCGTGACCGGCAAGCGCGTGATCCTCGTCGAGGACGTCGTCTCCACCGGGCGCACGGTTCGTGCCGCGATGGACGCGGTGATCGACTTCGGCCGACCCGAGGCGATCCAGGTCGCCACCCTCGTCGATCGCGGCCATCGCGAGTTCCCGATCCGCGTCGACTACGTCGGCAAGAACCTGCCCACTGCACTCAACGAGCGCGTCGTGCTTCGCGGTCAGCGAAGCGACGAGCTGGAGGTCGTAGTCGAATGACCGATCTGCTCGACATCGAAGCGCTCTCGAGCGAAGAGATCCTGCAGTATCTCGACGTTGCCGATGCGATGCACGAGATCTCACAGCGAGAGATCAAGCGCGTTCCGACGCTGCGAGGCAAGACGGTCATCAACATGTTTCTCGAGCCGTCGACGCGAACACGCGTGAGCTTCGAGATCGCCGCGAAGCGGCTCTCTGCGGATACGATCAACGTGTCGGCCAGCGGCTCGAGCCTCTCCAAGGCGGAGACCCTCTCCGACATGGCGGCGAACCTGGCGGCCATGAGCGCCGACGTGCTCGTTGTTCGACACAAGGTTGCCGGCGTTCCGCACCTGCTCGCCCGGCACGTCTCCATTCCGGTCGTCAACGCGGGAGACGGGACCCACGAGCACCCGACCCAGGCGCTGCTCGATGCATTTACCGTGCGGCAGGCGTTCGGGCGCGTCGAGGGCCGCGTCGTCGCGATCGTCGGCGACATCGCGCACAGTCGGGTCGCCGGCTCCGGGATCCGGATCTTCCGCAAGCTCGGAGCCGAGGTCCGCGTGGCCGGTCCGCCCACCCTGATTCCACCCGGGATCGAGGCGATGGGGTTGAAGCCGTGCCGGACCATCGACGAGGCGCTCGACGGTGCCGACGTGATCATGATGCTGCGCATCCAGCTCGAACGACTGGAGGGCGCGCTCTTTCCGAGCGTGCGCGAGTACGCGCGCTGTTACGGCCTCGACTTCCGGAAGCTCGAGCTCGCAAAGCGGGACGCGATCGTGCTCCACCCGGGACCGATCAACCGCGGCGTCGAGATCGCGAGCGAGGTGGCCGACTCGGAGCCATCCCGCATCCTGGATCAGGTCACCAACGGTGTCGCCGTGCGCATGGCGGTGCTCTACATGGTGACGGGAGAGGACAAATGAGCCGCCTGCGCATCCGGGGCGCGCGGGTTATCGATCCCGCGATCGGGCGGGACGAGCTTGCCAGCCTCGAGATCGACGGGGGCCGGATCGTGGCGGTCGGCGCCGAGCCGGCGGGCCGACCCGACGAGGTTCTCGAGGCAGACGGCCTCTGGCTCGCGCCCGGTCTCGTCGACCTGCATGCGCATCTCCGCGAGCCAGGGCAGGAGTACAAGGAGGACATCGCTTCGGGCACGCGCTCCGCGGCAGCGGGTGGATTCAGCACGGTCTGCTGCATGGCGAATACCGACCCTGTGAATGACAACCCGGCCGTGACCGAGTTCATCGTGCGGCAGGCGCTCGCGACGGCGCATGTCCGCGTTCGGGTGATCGGGGCCGCCACTCAGGGGCTCCGGGGCGAGATCATGACCGAGATGGCGGGGCTTGCGGATGCAGGTGCCGTCGCGTTCTCCGACGACGGCTCGGTGATCATGAACGGAACGGTGATGCGCCGCGTTCTCGAATACTCAGTCGGCGTCGGAAAGCCGGTGATCGCACACTGCGAGGATCTGAGTCTGCGCGGTTCGGGCGTCGTCCACGAGGGTACGTACTCCACCTGCTCGGGACTGCCGGGCTCCCCGGCGGAGGCGGAGACCGTCATGGTTGCGCGCGACCTGCAGCTCGCGGCCCTGACCGGCGCGCACATCCACATCGCCCACGTTTCGGCCGCGGGCTCCGTCGAGCAGATCCGCGCGGCGAAGGAGGCCGGAGTCGAGGTCACTGCGGAGGTAACGCCGCACCACCTGGCGCTGGTCGACAGCGAGGTGCTGGGATACGACACCAACCGCAAGATGGCGCCCCCGCTGCGCAGCGCGCGAGATCGCGAGGTGCTGATCGAGGGCCTCCGCGACGGAACGATCGACTGCGTCGCGACCGACCACGCCCCCCACGCGCACCACGAGAAGGACGTCGACTTCGTCGAGGCTCCCTTTGGAGTCGTCGGGTTCGAGACGGCGCTCGGTGTGGTGCTAGAGCTGGTGCACGCCGGCCAGCTCTCGCCGCTCGAGGCGGTGTCCCGACTTTCGACGCGCCCCGCCCGCATCTTCAGCCTGCGCGCCGGGACGCTCGAGGTCGGTGCGCCCGCAGACCTGGTGCTGATCGACCCGGAGGCGGTCTGGAAGGTCGAAGCCCGGTCGCTCCGGTCGAAGTCGAAGAACTCCGCGTTCCTGGGCGCCGAGATGCGTGGGCGCGCCGTGAGGACCTGGGTCGAAGGGAGGTGCGTCTACGAGCTCGGGGCAGAAGGGGCGTCGTGAGCACGCCCGCGGTCCTGGTCCTCGCAGACGGCACGGCATACCACGGCGAGTCCTTCGGGGCACCGGTCACCGGTGAGGGCGAGGTCGTCTTCCACACTGGGATGACCGGGTACCAGGAGATCCTGACGGACCCCTCCTACGCGGGGCAGATCGTCTGCATGACGTACCCCGAGATCGGGAACGTGGGGACGAATCCCGAGGACGAGGAGTCGCGAGGGTTGTTCCTGGCCGGATTCATCGTGCGGGACCACGTCGACTTTCCCTCCTCGTGGCGCAGCCGGGAATCGCTTCAGTCCTACCTGGAGCGCCACGGAGTCCCCGGGATCCACGGAATCGACACCCGGGCCCTGGTACGCCGGATCCGTACGCTGGGCGCGACCAACGGCATCCTCGCTCCGGCCGACTCCGATCTCGCTGGACTTCGACGGCGCGCGGAGGCACTCCCCTCCATGGCGGGCCGCAATCTGGTCGACGTCGTCACCTGTGCCGAGCCCTACACCTGGACCGAGGGGGGCTGGGGGCGCGACCGGCGCCCCGCAGCCAGGCGCCACCGCCTGGTCGCGTACGACTACGGAATCAAGCACAACATCCTGCGGCGTCTGGTCGACGAAGGCTTCGACGTCACGGTCGTTCCGGCGACGACTCCGGCCGACGAGGCGCTCGCTCAGGACCCGGACGGCATCTTCCTCTCGAACGGGCCGGGGGATCCCCGGGCGGTCCCCTACGCGGCGGAGATCGTGCGCGGGCTGCTCGGTCGACGGCCCCTCTTCGGCATCTGCCTCGGGCACCAGATCCTGGGGCTCGCGCTCGGCGGAGAGATCCGCAAGCTCCAGTTCGGGCACCACGGTGCGAACCAACCGGCGCAGGACTGCGACACGGGCCGCGTCCTGATCGCGAGCGAGAACCACGGGTTCGCCCTCACGGCGGAGTCGCTCGAGTCGAATCCCGACATCGAGATCACACATCTGAACCTGAACGATCGAACGGTCGAAGGGCTTCGTCACCGACGCTGGCCGGCGTTCTCGGTGCAGTACCACCCCGAGGCCTCGCCCGGTCCGCACGACGCGTCTCATCTCTTCGAGCAGTTCCGCAAGCTGATCGAGCGTCCGCGTGCCTAAGCGCACCGATCTCCGGAAGGTGCTCCTGATCGGCTCCGGCCCGATCGTGATCGGGCAGGCGTGCGAGTTCGACTACTCGGGGACCCAGGCCTGCAAGGCGCTCGCAGAAGAGGGGATCGAGGTCGTACTCGTGAACTCCAACCCCGCCACGATCATGACCGATCCCGGGTTCGCGAGCCGAACCTACATCGAGGCGTTGACCCCCGAGACGGTCGCGGCCATCCTGGAGCTGGAGAAGCCCGACGCCGTGTTGCCGACGGTGGGGGGCCAGACTGCGCTCAACCTCGCCGTGGAGTTGGCCGAGAATGGCACGCTCGATCGGCTCGGAGTCGAGCTGATCGGCACCAAGCTGGATGCGATCCTGATGGCCGAGGACCGCTCCCGCTTCTGCGCGGCGATGCGGGAGATCGACCTCGCCGTGCCCCGCTCGGTCTACGTGCGCACCCTGGAGGAGGGCGGTCCGGCCCTGGATCTCGTCGGGCTCCCGGTGATCCTGCGTCCGAGCTTCACGCTCGGCGGCTCCGGCGCGAACGTCGCGTACACCGAGGAGGAGTTCCGGACGCTGCTCGAGTGGGGGCTCCGACAGTCTCCGCGCGGCGAGGTCCTCGTGGAGCAATCGGTCCTCGGCTGGAAGGAGTTCGAGCTCGAGGTGATGCGGGACACGGCGGACAACGTCGTGATCATCTGCTCGATCGAGAACTTCGACGCGATGGGCGTTCATACGGGGGACTCCATCACGGTCGCGCCCGCACAGACGCTGACCGACAAGGAGTACCAGCGCCTCCGCGACGCCTCGATCGACGTCATCCGCAAGATCGGCGTCGATACGGGGGGCTCCAACATCCAGTTCGCGGTCCACCCGGGTACGGGTGAGATCGCCATCATCGAGATGAATCCCCGCGTGTCGCGGAGCTCGGCGCTCGCGAGCAAGGCGACGGGCTTCCCGATCGCGAAGATCGCCGCCAAGCTCGCGATCGGCTACACGCTCGACGAGATTCCGAACGACATCACCCGCGAGACGCCCGCGAGCTTCGAGCCGACCATCGACTACGTGGTCACCAAGGTGCCCCGCTTCGCATTCGAGAAATTCCCCCAGGCCGACTCGACGCTTGGCGTGCAGATGAAGTCGGTGGGCGAGGTGATGGCGATCGGCGGAACCTTCCGCGAGTCGCTCCAGAAGGCGATTCGCTCGCTCGAGATCGACCGCTACGGCTTCGAGGCCCTCGAGGTCTCCGAGGCCGACCTCGAGGCCCGTCTGCGAGTCCCGCGCCCCGGACGCCTGTGGGCCCTGGCGGAGGCGTTTCGCCGCGACTGGTCGATCGAAGCCGTTGCAGGGCACTCCGCCATCGATCCCTGGTTCCTGTATCACGTTCGCGAGATCGTCCTCCAGGAGCGGCGCATCGTGGATGAGGCAGCCCGGGCCGGGGACGGGGGGGATGCCTCGATGCTGCGGGCCGCGAAGCGCGCCGGCTTCTCCGACCGCAGACTGGCCGAGCTGATGGGAGTCGACGAGGGCGAGGTCCGGGAGCGCCGCCAGCGCGCGGGGATCACCCCGGTCTTCAAGCGCGTCGACACCTGCGGCGCAGAGTTCGAGGCGCACACGCCGTACCTCTACTCGACCTACGCGGAAGAGTGCGAGGCGGAGCCGAGCGACCGGCGCAAGGTGGCGATTCTCGGTGGGGGGCCCAACCGCATCGGCCAGGGCATCGAGTTCGACTACTGCTGCGTCCACGGGGCGTTCGGCCTCGCCAAGGACGGCTTCGAGACCCTGATGGTCAACTGCAACCCGGAGACCGTGTCGACCGACTACGACACCTCCGACCGGCTCTACTTCGAGCCGCTCACCCTCGAGGACGTGCTCGCGATCGCGGAGCGCGAGAAGCCGGAGGGGGTGATCGTCCAGTTCGGCGGGCAGACGCCGCTTCGCCTCGCGGTCTCGCTCGAACGCGCGGGCGTTCCGATCCTCGGAACGCCTCCCGACGCGATCGACCGCGCCGAGGACCGCGAGCGCTTTGCCGAGCTCCTGCACAAGCTCGGGCTGCGACAGCCGGCCAACGGTACGGCTCGAAGCGTCGAAGCCGCCTGCCGGTTGGCGGAGGACATCGGCTATCCCGTGCTGGTGCGTCCCTCCTACGTGCTCGGGGGGCGAGCCATGCAGATCGTGCACGAGCCGGGCGAGCTGCAGGCGTACATGCGCGAGGCGGTACAGGTGAGCCCCGAACACCCGGTGCTCGTCGATCGGTTTCTTCCGGATGCGATCGAGGTCGACGTCGACGCCATCTGCGATCGCGAGGTCGCGATGATCGCCGGCGTGATGGAGCACATCGAGGAGGCGGGTGTCCACTCCGGCGACTCCGCCTGCTCGCTTCCCCCGTACAGCCTCCCCCGCTACATCATCGACGAGATCCGCGAGGCGACCCGGGCGCTGGCGCTCGAGCTGGGCGTCCGCGGGCTGATGAACGTCCAGTTCGCCGTGGCGCAGGACGAGGTGTACGTCCTCGAGGTGAACCCGCGAGCTTCGCGCACCGTACCCTTCGTCTCCAAGGCGATCGGGCTCCCCCTGGCGGAGCTCGCCGCGCGCGTGATGGCGGGCAAGACGCTCGAAGAGCTCGGATTCACGCACGAGATCGAGCCGTCTCACGTCTCCGTGAAGGAGGCGGTCTTTCCGTTCGTCAAGTTCCCGGGCGTCGACACCCTGCTCGGACCCGAGATGAAGAGCACCGGCGAGGTCATGGGGATCGACCGCGACTTCGGACGCGCGTATGCCAAGGCGCAGCGCGCCGCCGGTATGGACCTCCCGACCTCGGGAACGGTGCTCCTATCCTCTCGGGACGCCGACAAGCAATCCGTCTCGAAGGCAGCACGGATCCTGTTGGACGAGGGCTTCCGCCTCGTGGCGACGCGGGGAACCGCGCAGTTCCTCAAGGACCAGGGGATATCTGCCGAGTGGGTGCACCGGGCGGGTCGGGGCTCGCCCGACACGGTCGGGCTGATCCAGAAGCGAGGCGTCAACCTCGTCATCGTCACGACGCAGATCGGAGATCCGGACGCGATCCGGGACTCCGTGTCGATGCGGCGCGCGGCGCTGGAGCACGGGGTTCCATACTTCACGACGGCGGACGGCGCACGCGCCGCCGCCAAGGCGGTTCGCGCCATCCGAGCCGGGGGGCTGCCACCGATCGCCCTCCAGGACCTTCACGTTTCAGGTTAGGATGTCGCGCTATCGCCGCGCGGTGAGAGAGATCGAGGACGGGCTCGCCGGCGACGATCCGGAGGCGCTCCGGCGCGCCCTCGAGGCGGCCGCGACCCTCGAGATTCCGCCCAACGCGCGCGCGCGGCTCCTGGAAGCTGCGGAGCGTCTACGCGACAGCGGCGACCGCAGCGCCGCCGCCGAGCTGATCGAGCCGATCGTCGCGCAGGACTACCCGGTGCGCGCGCTTCTCCTGCCCACCGACCGGCTGCCGGGAGTGGGGGCGAAGACGGCGGCCGCTCTGACGCGCAAGGAGATTCGAAGCGTCGAGGACCTGCTGCTGTTCCTGCCGCGCGCATACGAGGACCGGCGGGTGCTCGTCCCGATCGAGTCGCTCGAGATCGGGCAGAGTGCCTGCTTCGAGGGCACGGTCGTCCGCGCAGGAGTCGTGCCGCTGCGCGGACGACGGAGCTTCTTCCAGGCCACCGTCTCCGACTCCACCGGCGCGGTGAACCTGAAGTGGTTCCGCGGCATCAAGCACTTCGAGGAGAGGATCCGCCCCGGCGTTCGACTGCTCGTCTCGGGGGACGTGCGCCGGTACCGCTACGCCAGGGAGCTCACCCACCCCGACGTCGACATCCTGGCCGACGATGCAGAGCGAGAGAGCCTGCCTCGGATCGTTCCGCGCTACTCCGCCGTGGAGGGTCTCCCGCCGCGCACGCTTCGCCGCATCGTGGAGTCCGCGGTCGAGTACGCCGCGGATCTGGTCGACAGCTACGTGCCGGAGTCGAGTGCGGCTTCCCTGGTACTCCCCGAGGTGGGCGAGTCCATCCGGCAGGTCCATCGACCCGGCTCCGAGCTCGACCCGGGAGAGCTCCAGGCGCGGCGCACGCCCTACCACACGCGGCTCGCCGCGGAGGAGCTCTTCCTGCTCCAGTCCGGGCTCGCGCTCCGGCGCGACGACTCGGCCCGGCGCAGCACGCGCCCACTCGCCCCGTACTCACCCGTCGTCGACCAGGCGTTCGCCTCGCTCCCATTCGAGCTCACCGACGACCAGCGCCGCGCCTGGGACGAGATCGCGTCGGACCTCGCGGCGCCGCACCCGATGAGCCGGCTGCTGCTCGGCGACGTGGGAACCGGAAAGACCGCCGTGGCCTTCCTGGCTGCTGCCGCCGCCCACGGTGCCGGCTCGCTGGCGGCCGTGATCGCACCGACCGAGATCCTGGCGCGGCAGCACTTCGAGACTTTCCAGGCGCTGGCGGAGCCCGTGGGGATGCGGACCGCGCTCCTGACGGGAAGCACGCCGGCCGCGGAGCGCCGCTCGCTCGTGCGGCTGCTGAGGCTCGGCGAGCTCGCGATCGTGGTCGGGACGCACGCCCTGCTCGTCGAGTCCCTCGAGCTCCCGGGGCTCGGGCTCGCCGTGATCGACGAGCAGCACCGCTTCGGTGTCGCGCAGCGGCTCGAGCTCGGGCGAAAGGGGGAGGCGCCGCACATGCTCGTGATGACGGCGACGCCGATTCCCCGGACACTGGCACTCACGCTCTACGGCGATCTGGATCAGTCGGTGCTGCGCGAGCGTCCGCCCGGGCGCGCTCCCGTCGAGACGCGGGTTCTGCCCCGCTCCGAGGGCCGCAAGGTGCTCGAGCGGGTGCGCCGGACGGTCGGCCGGGGAGAGCAGGTCTACGTGGTCTATCCACTGGTCGAGGAGTCGGAGAAGCAGGACCTGCTCGACGCCACGCGCGGGTTCGAGCGCCTGCAACGCGCGCTTCCCGACGCCCACGTCGCGCTCGTGCACGGGCGGCTCGACGCGGCGGAGCGCACGCGCGCAATGGCGCGCTTTGCAGCGGGCGACGTCCAGGTTCTCGTCGCGACCACCGTGATCGAGGTCGGAATCGACGTCCCGAGCGCGACCCTGCTGGTGGTTCAGCACGCGGAGCGCTTCGGCCTCGCGCAGCTGCACCAGCTGCGCGGGCGGGTCGGGCGAGGGGCGCAGCCCGGCCATGCGATCCTGATCGCCGAGCCCCAGACCCAGGATGCGCGGCAAAGGCTCGCCGTGCTCGAAGCGAGTGCGAGCGGCTTCGAGATCGCCGAAGAGGACCTGCGCATCCGCGGCGCGGGCGAGTGGCTCGGTACCCGACAGGCCGGTCACCTCCCCGAGCTTCGCCTGGCGGACCTGGTTCGCCACGGCGATCTGCTGTCCGGACTCCGCGAGGCGGCCCTGGAGCTGGTCGAGGCGGATCCGGGCCTAGCCCGACACCCGGAGCTCCGGGAAGCGGTCGACCGCCGCTGGGGGCGAAGGCTGGAGTTCGGGGGAGTCGCCTAGAGGGGCGCGACTTCCTGTCGCGCCCCTCTAGGCGCTTCTTGCCGGGTATCGGCGAGCGGAGCTCGCCTGCCGGGCTTCGCTCGG
>CAZLBF010000151.1:0-3780 GCA_964557495.1 uncultured Myxococcales bacterium
TGGGCATCTCTTCCTCACTCGTGCACCAGCTCGAGCCGGTCTGCGATCCGATGACGCTCGGTCTTGGCGAACCGCTGGAGCTGCGCGCTGAACATCAGTCCCGAGAGCGCCGCGACCATGCCGGCCATGGTGGGCAGTGTCGCCTTCGACACGCCGCCGGCCATTCCACGGACGTTGCCGGTCCCGGCGATCGCCATCACGTCGAAGACCTCGATCATGCCCGTGACCGTGCCGATCAGGCCGAGCATCGGGCAGAGCGCGACCAGCGACTTGATGATGAGAAGTCCCCGTTGGAGCTTCAGGTCGACCCGCGTGATCAGCAGATCGCGGATCTTGTGGGCGCGCCAGGATCGGTGGTCTTCGCGCGCATTCCACGCCCGCTCGGCTTCCCCCGCCTGCTGCGGGTGAATCCACCGGAAGTACCACAGGCGCTCCAGGATCAGGAACCACATCCCGAAGGTGACGCCCGCGATGACGAGCAGGACGTCTCCGCCCAGCTCGATGAAGTCGCGAACGGCAGCGTAGGCCTCGAAGCTAGGCACCGGCGTCCTCGAGCCGCATCGCGACGAGGCCGGCGCTCTCGCCGTTCAGTACCGAGAGGATCCGGCGCTTGCTCGTCGCGAGGAAGGCGTGAAGGAGAACGAGGGGGGCGGCCGTCATCAGGCCCAGCATCGTCGTCACCAGCGCCTCCGAGATGCCGCCCGCCATCATCTTCGGATCGCCCGCTCCGAACAGCGTGATCGCCTGGAAGGTCTGGATCATGCCCGTCACCGTGCCCAGGAGGCCGAGCAGCGGCGCGACCACCGACACCACCCGCACCAACCACAGGAAACGATCGAGCTTCTCCGCCTCCGTGATCACGGCCTGATCGAGCTTGAGCTCCAGCGCCTCGGAGTCGAGCGCGCGGTTCGCCTCGAAGACCGCGAGCACGCGGCCGAGGGGGTTGTCGGGGTTCGCGGCATCCTGCCCCTTCTGGGCCCGGACTCTTCGGCTCGTCCGCGAGAGGGCGAACCACTTCCAGATGCCGACCGCCAGGGCGCAGAGCCCGATCACGATGATCGTGTATCCCACGGGGCCGCCCTGATCGACGCGCTCGCGGGGCGATGGTGTCTCGATCAATGCCGACAGCAAGGAGCCGCGCGTCGGGTCGATCGCGAGCCCGGTAAAACCGCCGTTGTCCGAGGTCTCGAAGGGCCGCACCGTCTCACGGTAGCGGCTCGGGGGCTGACGGTTCAGCTCGCGAACCCGCTGGATCTCCGGGTCCCAGTGCATGTAGCTGCCGTCGGAGACCAGCGAGAAGACACCGGCTCGCGTGACCTCCCGCTGCTGCTCCTCGCCGTGCGACGTCAGCACCGTCACCGGGTAGCGCACGATCTTGCCCTGCTCGGAGATCTCGCGCAGCAGCTCGTACCACAGGGCCTCGAGGTCGTCGGTCGTCGGCAGGGACTTGCTGCGGCCGAGCTTTTCGAGCAGCGGCCGACGGCTGCCGAGCTGCGAGCTCGTCAGCGACTCCCAGGTGTGCCCCTGCAGGTCGCCCGCCACCTGACGGACGACGCCGAAGAGCTCGCCGAGGTTCCCGAGCCGTTCGTCGAGCTGCTCCGTCCGCTCCGTCAGCTCCTCTTCGTTCGTGGCGAAGTTCGCTTCGCTCCGCTCGGCGGCGGCTTCTTCGCGCACCAGCGTCGCGAGCGCCTGCTCGAGCAGCTGCGCCTGCTCGTCCTTCGCGCGCTGGAAGCGCGCCTCGCGCGCTCGATTCTCGTCGCGTTCCTCGCTGTAGCCCCGCTGGACGAAGTCGATCAGCTCCTCGATCGACTTCGCCTCCGGGAGCGAAGAAGACGCGCCCGCTGCATCCCCCTCCGCTTCCGGAGCGGGCTGCGGCTCCCCCGCGTGCGAGGCTTCTTGCGCCAGCACCGGCACGGCGATGAGTGAAGCGAAGAGCATCCAGACGGCGATCGCGGTCCCACGGCCCCGCATCAGATCGACCCCTCGACCCGCACCGCCGATGGCAGTGGGATGCGGATCATGTCCGGGGCGGCCTGCTTGCGCGCGATGCGCAGCCCATCACGGATCGAGTTGCGGTAGCTCCCGTCCAGCGGCTCCCAGGCCCGCGTCGCCTGGCTCCACGCGCCCGCCTCCGACCCGTCGAGGGTCTGGTAGACGAGAGCGATGCGACCGATGCGCAGGAAGTCGACCGTCGTCTCCTTCCCTCCCTGCACCAGCGTCGAACGGTATGCCTCGATCGTCCTTCCGTACTCGTTCTCGATCTGATACGCCTCCATGATCGTGCGGTACTTCTCCGCCTCCGTCACGTCGGCGCGTCGCATAAGCTGGCCGAGATCTGCGACTCGCTCCATTCGCTCCTTCTCGAGAAACGGAATGTCGAGCGACACGAACTTCTCGAGCGCATGGATCATCTTGAGCATGAGGGGCGTCACGTCACGGCTCACGAGCTCGATCTGGTCGAGCTGCCGTCCCAGCGCGGAGAGCTCCGTCTCCTGGGACTCGATCATCTCGTCCATCTGCGACCGGTAGGTACGCAGCGACTCGATCTGGCGCAGCACCCCGCGGTAGCGCGTCAACAGCTCGTCCGTCTCGTCGGAGAGCGTCTCGACACGGCTCTGCGACGCGATGGACCCTTTGTTCACCTCCGTGCGCTGTGAGACCGCGCGCTCGAGCTGCTCCGTCGAGGGGGGCTCGGAAGCCGCCTGGTCGGCCTGCTCTCCGCTCCCGCCCGGGATCTCGATGACCTCGGCCCCCTCGGCCTCCGCAGCCTCCTGGGCCGGTGCGGCGGCCGGCATCATCATGAGCAGCGCGAGCGTCCCTACGGCAACTCCCCGCCCGGTTCGAAGTTTGACAGCCAAGGAACCCTCCCCTCCCCACCGCCTGGATGTGGGAGATGATCGAACTCTCTCAACGGACCATATCCGCAGATTATCCTACGGCAGCGACCGGTGTCCCATACCCCAAAGGGGTAGGTTCCTGCTACGGGCCGGGGCGCTGAGGAGCGAGACGCGAGAGCTCGGCTCGGGCCTGCTCTTCCTCGCCGAACCCCTCGCTCGCCAGCGCCGTGTTCAGCTCCGTGCGGGCGCCGTCCGCGTCCCCGGACCGGGCGAGCGCGACGCCCAGCCAGTAGTGCGTCGAGGCCGAGCCGGGTCGCAGCTCGAGAGATCTGCGCAGGGCGCCGATGGCGGCGTCGGTATTGCCCCGCTCGAGCTGGATCCGGCCCAGCGTCGCGAGCGCCTCGGCACCGCCGCCGAAGCGGACCGCTCGCCGGCCGAGGCGCGCGGCTCTCTCGAGGTCTCCACCTCGCTCGGCGATCCTGCGGGCCATCAGGTGGGCGGCGCCCGCGTGACTCCCCCGAATGGCGAGCACCTCCGCGAGGCGGGTGTCGACCTCGGCGTCGCGGCCGTGGGCGAGCAGAACCTCGACTGCGGCCCAGGCGGCCTCCGGGCTGGCGGGATCCGATGCCGCGGCGCGGTCGAAGAGCGCGATGGATTCGTCGATCTCTCCACGCTCCGCCGCCAGCGTTCCGAGCGCAATGAGTGTCGAGGAGCGGCCGGGCTCGAGCTCGAGGGCCCGTTCCAGCGCCTGGCGAACCTCTTCTCGGGGCCTGCCGGCTGCCGAGAGCGCGTCTGCTCGCAGCTCGTGGAAGGGAGCGAATTCCGGGTGGGCGTCGATCGCCGCATCCGCGCGCGCGATCGCTTCCCTGTGTCGGCCCAGCTTCGACAGGTTCTCGACGAGGACCTCGAGGACGCTCGCGCTCTCCGGCCGGGTCAGATCGAC
>CAZLBF010000152.1:0-4016 GCA_964557495.1 uncultured Myxococcales bacterium
CTGCGCGGCTTTGACGCACGGCCGACCTGGAGCCTGCACTTCCTGACGGAGCCGCGCCTGGCCCACGCCGTCGAGCGCTTTCTGGACGAGGAGCGGGCCGATGCGGAGCGCGCGATCGGCTGGCTGCGCGACCACAGCGCCCTCAAGGAGGGGCCCGAGAGCCGGGGCTGAGGCTGGGCCCGCACGCTCAAGCCCCCTTGACAATTTTCCGATCAAACGTATGATTGAAACGATCGTTTCGATTTGGAAGCTGAATGGCCACGCAGGACACGCAGGATCGGATTCTCGACGCCGCCGAGCGCCTTTTCGCCCAACGGGGATTCGCGGGCACGTCGCTCCGGGCCGTCACCTCCGAGGCGGGGGTCAACCTCGCCGCGGTCAACTACCACTTCGGGTCCAAGGAGGAGCTGCTCACCGCGACCCTCCAGCGACTCGTCGGGCCCCTGAACGCGGAGCGTCTGCGCCGCCTCGACCAGGTCGAGGCCGCCGCCGACCCGCCCTCGGTCGAGGGGATTCTCGACGCGTTTCTCCGGCCGGCGCTCGGGGCTGACCCGGCGACCATGCGCATCGTCGCGGTCGTGCTCTACAGCGAGTCCGCGGACCTGGTCCGCGACCTGATCCGGGATCTGTTCGGGGAGTACGCGCAGCGCTTCCTGCAGGCGCTCGCTCGCGCCCTGCCGCAGCTCGGCGACGCGGAGATCGCGCTCCGCTTCCACTTCCTGGTCGGCTCGATGACACACGTCCTGTCGGGCCGCCCCCTGCTCACGGCCGAGGTCGAGGCACTGCCCGAGCCACCCTCGAGGGAGCGCGTGCTCGAGGAGATGATCGCCACCCTGGCCGCGGGCTTCCGGGCGCCGCAGGTACACAAGCCGGCCCGTCGAAGCGAGGACGCGGCCTGATGCGGAACCTCAAGCTCCTGCTCCCGATCGGCATCCTGGGTCTCGGCCTGCTCGGCATGGTCGTGCTGCTCTCGACCGGCCCCCGTGCCGAGCAGCGGCCGATGGAGGCTTCCGCTCCCCTGGTCCGCGTGATCGACGTGGCGCTCGAAGACGTACAGCTCGAGGTCGCGACCCAGGGCACCGTCGCGCCGCGAACCGAGAGCGACCTCGTGCCCGAGGTGTCGGGTCCGGTGGTCTGGGTCTCTCCGTCGCTCGTGTCGGGCGGCTTCTTCGACGAGGGGGAGCCGTTGCTGCGCATCGACCCGAGCGACTACGAGGTGGCGCTGGAGCGCGCACGCGCGAACGTCGCGCGCGCGAGGAGCGAGCACAAGCGCGCGAAGAAGGATCTCGAGCGCAGCCGCGGGCTGGCGGAGCGAAACTTCGCGAGCGACGCCCAGCTCGACACTGCGGACAACGCCGAGCGCGTCACCGCCGCGGTGCTGCGCGAGGCCCGTGCGGCCCTTGTGCAAGCGGAGCGGAACCTGGAGCGCACCAAGATCTGTGCCCCGTTCACCGGACGGGTGCGCGAGGAGCGGGTCGACGTCGGCCAGTTCGTCAACCGCGGGGCTGCGATCGCGAAGGTCTACGCCGTCGACTACGCGGAGGTGCGGCTCCCGATCGCGGATGAGGAGCTGGCGTACCTGGATCTGCCGCTGTTCCAGCGCGACGGGGTCGAGACGGAGGAGGGTCCCGAGGTCCGCCTCCACGCGCGCTTCGCGGGTGCGGAGCGCACTTGGAGCGGGCGGGTCGTCCGGACCGAGGGCGAGATCGATGCGCGCAGTCGCATGGTGCACGTCGTCGCGCGCATCCAGGACCCCTACGGCACGGATGGCGCCCGCGCCCGCGCTCCCCTTGCGGTAGGCCTCTTCGTCGAGGCCGAGATCCTGGGGAACCTGGTGGAGGGTGTCGCGGTACTGCCGCGCGCTGCGCTCCGGGGCGACGACCAGGTGTGGATCGTGGACGCCGAGAGCCGCCTCCGCTTCAGGACCATCGAGCCGCTTCGCTCGACGCGCAACGAGGTGGTGATCCGCGCCGGTCTCTCGTCCGGCGAGCGCGTCTGCATCTCGCCGCTCGAGACGGTGGTCGACGGGATGCGGGTTCGCGTCGTGGAAGAAGACGACGGGGGGATCGAGACGCTCGGCGTGGAGGACGTGCGCTCGTGAAGCGCGCCATTGCGTGGTTCGCAGAGAACCACGTCGCCGCGAACCTGGTGATGGCGGTGCTCATGGTCGGCGGCATCGTCACGGTGCCGTGGATCCCCCAGAAGTCGATGCCCGACATCGAGATCGACATGATCACGGTCTCGGTCGAGTACCGCGGCGCCGCCCCCGAAGAGGTCGAGGAGGGCGTCTGCATCCGCATCGAGGAGGAGCTCGAGGGGATCGAGGGCATCGACAAGATCCGCTCGACGGCCTCGGAGGGCCGCTGCAACGTGGTCGTCGAGCTGCTCACGGGAGCCGACGTCGGCGAGGCGCTCGACGACGTCAAGAACCGGGTCGACGCCCTCGACACGCTCCCCGAGGAGACCGAGAAGCCGATCATCTCTCAGGTGACCATCCGCCGCGCCGTCGCGGACATCGCGATCTCGGGCGCCATGGACGAGCGGAGTCTCAAGCAGCTCGGCCAGCGCGTGCGCGACGAGATCGCGGCGCTTCCAGGCATCACGCAGGTCGAGCTCACCGGCGCGCGCCCCTACGAGATCTCGATCGAGGTCTCGGAGCAGATGCTCCGCCGCCACGGTCTCAGCTTCGACCAGGTGGCACAGGCCGTGCGCCGTTCCTCGCTCGACCTGCCGGGTGGGTCGATCAAGACGGAGGGGGGCGAGATCCTTCTGCGCACCAAGGGACAGGCCTACTGGGGGCGCGAGTTCGACCAGATCATCGTGCTCACCCGCGCGGACGGGACCCGCATCACGCTCGCAGACGTCGCGGTGGTGCGGGACGCCTTCGAGGACACGGACCAGAGCACCAGCTTCGACGGTCACCCCTCGGTGATGGTGCGCGTATTCCGCGTCGGCGAGCAGGACGTGATCGACCTCTCCGACAAGGTGAAGGCCTACGTCGCCGAGGCGCAGACCCGCCTGCCCGAGGGGGTATCGCTCACGATCTGGCGGGACTCGTCCAAGATCCTCCGCGACCGGCTCGACACGCTGTTCCGGAACGGCCGCGCGGGTCTCCTGCTCGTGATCGCCCTGATCGCCGTGTTCCTGCGGCCGCGCCTCGCCTTCTGGGTGACGCTCGGCGTACCGATCGCCCTGCTCGGCGCGCTCTGGACGATCCCCGCCTTCGACATCACGATCAACGGAATCTCGACCTTCGCGTTCATCATGGTGCTCGGCATCCTGGTCGACGACGCGATCGTGGTCGGAGAGAACATCTACACCCACCAGCAGCGCGGCGACGCGCCGCTCGACGGGGCCATCCGCGGCACCCAGGAGGTCTCGATCCCGGTGATCTTCGGGGTTCTGACCACCATGGCGGCCTTCTCGCCGATGTTCTTCGTCCCCGGCACCATGGGCCAGATCATGACCGTCATGGCGACGACCGTGACGATCTGCCTGGTCTACTCGCTCCTCGAGTCTCAGCTGGTCCTGCCCGCGCACCTGTCGCACGGGCTCGCGATCAAGCCCACCACCGAGGTCCTGCTGATCGTGGTGCCGGCGGCGATCCTGCTGGCCTGGCTGCTCGGAAGCAGCTGGCGGTCGATCGGGCTGCCGCTGCTCGGCGTAGCGGTGCTCCTGAGCGGGCTCCACGCCATGGGGCGCCTGGAGCCGTTCGCCGAGCGCGCGATCCGCGCTCAGGCGGAGTTCGGCGTCAAGCTCGAGCAGTTCACGCGCGGCACCTACCGCCGCCTGCTCGAGCGCACGCTGGAGTGGCGCTACGTCACGGTGTCGGTCGCGATCATGCTGCTGCTCTGGACCGTCGGAGTCATCGCGAGCGGGCGCATGCACTTCTCGTTCTTCCCGCCGCTCGAGGCCGACTACGTCTCGGCCAAGCTCACCATGCCGCAGGGCACGCCCGCCTACGTGACTGCAGGCGCCGTCCGTCAGATCGCCGGGGCGGCGGAGCGGCTGCGCGC
>CAZLBF010000153.1:0-3484 GCA_964557495.1 uncultured Myxococcales bacterium
GGCCGACTACGTCTCGGCCAAGCTCACCATGCCGCAGGGCACGCCCGCCTACGTGACTGCAGGCGCCGTCCGTCAGATCGCCGGGGCGGCGGAGCGGCTGCGCGCGGAGCTGGACGGGGAGTTCCCGGAGCACGGCGCGGGCCTGATCAAGCACGTCCAGACGGCCGTGGGCGAGCAGCCTTTCGGCGCCGCGATCGGATCGAATCCGCTCAACGCGGCGAACGCCGCCGCCGGCGGCGCGCACCTCGGCGAGGTCACGCTCGAGCTCGTTCCCTCGGAGGAGCGCTCGGTTCGCACGACCGAGGTCGCTGCGCGCTGGCGCGAGCTCACCGGACCCGTGCCCGACGCCGTCGAGCTCGTGTTCGCCTCGTCCCTGTTCTCGGTGGGCGACGCCGTCAACATCCAGCTCCAGGGACCGAACGTCGAGCACCTGCGCAGCGCGGCGGACCGGCTCAAGGAGGAGCTGGCCACCTACCCCGGCGTGATCGACATCGCCGACTCGTTCCGCGCCGGCAAGAGGGAGGTCAAGCTGTCGATCCTGCCGGCCGCCGAGGCGCTCGGCCTCACGCAGCGGGACCTGGCTCGCCAGGTGCGACAGGCGTTCTACGGCGAGGAGGCTCAGCGCATCCAGCGCGGGCGCGACGACGTGCGCGTGATGGTCCGCTACCCGGTCGAGGAGCGCCGCTCGCTCGGCAACCTCGAGGAGATGCGCATCCGTACGCCCGACGGGGCCGAGGTTCCGTTTCGAACGGTCGCGCGCGCCGATCTCGGACGCGGCTTCTCCACGGTGCGGCGCTCCGACCGCCAACGCGTGGTCAACGTGACCAGCGACGTGGATCGGTCCCAGACGACGGCCAACGAGGTGATCGCCGTGCTGGAGGAGGGAACGATCCCCGAGATTCTCCATGACTACCCCGGCATGTCGTACGGGCTCGAGGGGGTCCAGCGCGAGCAGCAGCGGTCATTCGCAGCGCTGGTGCGCTGGGGCGTGGTGGCCCTCTTCGCCATCTACGCGCTGCTGGCGATCCCGCTCCGCTCCTACGCTCAGCCCTTGCTGATCATGGCGGTCATCCCGTTCGGACTCGTCGGCTCGGTCGGGGGCCACCTGCTCCTGGGCAAGACCATGGCGTTCATGTCGGTGGCGGGCCTGGTGGCGGCCTCGGGCGTGGTGGTCAACGCGAGCCTCGTGCTGGTGCACTACGTGAACAGACGCCGGGCTGAGGGTGAGCCCCTCGTCGAGGCGGTGCGCACGGCCAGCGTGGCGCGCTTCCGGCCGATCGTGCTGACCTCGCTCACGACCTTCATGGGGCTGCTGCCGCTGATGCTCGAGCGCAGTGTCCAGGCGCAGTTCCTGGTGCCGATGGCGATCTCGCTCGCGTTCGGGGTGCTCGTGGCCTCGTTCATAACGCTGCTGGTCGTCCCCAGCGGCTACCTGATCCTCGAGGACCTGCGCGACCTGCGCGAACACTTACGTCGGCGCGGACCGGGACCGGGTGCCGCGGTCCAAGCGCTGCCCGCTCCCGTCGAGGATCGGCTGCACTAGACTCTGTGGCTCGCCATGCCAGACGACCCCGAGCAGCCCTCCGACGCGGATGAGCCGGTCGTCGTCCCGATCGAGGACGCGATCGATCTCCATCCCTTTGCCCCGCGCGAGATCCTCGAGGTGGTGAAGGAGTACCTGACTGCGGCGGCCGAAGAGGGCCACCGCGAGGTGCGCCTGATCCACGGCAAGGGGAAGGGGGTACAGCGCGCCAACGTGCAGCGTCTGCTGGCGAGCCATCCACTCGTCGAGGAGTTCTTCGACGCTCCCCCCGGGCGCGGAGCCTGGGGCGCAACGGTCGTGCGGCTACGCGAGCCCGAAAGCTGACCCGGCGCGCGAGGTCGATCCGGCTACTTCGCCCGGAGCACCCGGGCCGCGCGCGCGTAGTCCTTCGGTCGAACCCACAGGATCATCCCGTAGCGACCCTTGCCCGCGGCCACGGCATCTGCCGCCGTGACGTTGATCTTCTTGTCCGCGAGCTTCTGCAGCTGCCGGTGAACGGCCCCGACGCGGTCGTCACCCTGTACCAGAAAGCCCTTCTTCGTCTTGCTCAGGCGCCAGCCGTGCTTGCGGGCCGCCCTTCGAACGGCGGTTACGTCCTCGGTCACCAGGTCCAGCTGAGCCTTCCCGCCGCCGGTGGGAAAGCCCGAGAACGCGAGCAGGTTCACGCCCGCGTCGCTGAGCTCAGCGAGCACCGCCGCACCCTGTCCGGCGCGAGCGCTCGACTTCACGTAGCAGTAGTTGACCTTGCGAACTCGATCGGCCATGCGCGACCTCCATCGCCCGAGGGCGAGTACGGCCCCTGCCGCACGTCCCAGCCGGGCGTCCCCTCACGACGAATCAAGATACTCCTCTCGCAGGCGTTCCGAACCTGCTTCCGCGCGCTCCGCCGCTGGGCTCGGCGCAGGCTCGGACGCGAGCGCGCCCGGGTCGCGCGCCCGCTAGAATCCCGGCGTGCGGCGCGTGCTCTACGGCTTGATCTTCCTGTCGATCCTCTCTGGGGTGGTCGTCGGCGGACACCTCTACCTGGCGCAGCGGCTGGTGTTCGACCTCGACCTGCCCGAGCCCTGGCGGGGCCTCGCGCTCTTCTCAATCGCGGCGCTCGCGGCCAGCCTGATTCTCGAGCCGATCGCCCAGCGCACGCTGCCGCGCCATCTGGGCAGGCTCGTGGCGTGGCCCGCGTCGCTCTGGCTCGGCTTCTGGTTCCTGCTGCTGCTCGGCATGTGGGCGAGCGAGCTCGTGCTCTGGCTCGCGGGGACTCCGGCGCAGGCGGCGGTCTCGGGCGTCGACCCCGCGACGCACGCCGCCCGCACGCGCGCGCTCGCCGTGGTCGGTGTCGTCGCGCTGGTCGGTGTCGCCGCGCTGCGAACCGGACTGCGGCTCCCCGACGTGAAGCGGGTCGAGGTCGAGCTCGAGCGCTGGCCGCGGGAGCTCGACGGCTTTCGCATCGTTCAGCTCAGCGACATCCACATCGGTCCGATTCTCGGGCGCGACTTCGCGCGCGGGCTGGTGAGGCGCGTCGCCGCCCTCGAGCCGGACCTGATCGCGATCACCGGCGACCTGGTCGACGGCGACGTGCGCCACCTGCGCGACGAGGTGGAGCCGTTTGCCGAGCTGGCCGCGCCCCACGGAGTCTGGTTCGTCACGGGCAACCACGACTACTACTCGGGCGCCGACCGCTGGGTGGAGCGGGCGCTCGAGCTCGGCATGCAGGTGCTCCGCAACCAGCGCGCCTCGATCGGAGACGGCTCGGCCAGCTTCGATCTCGCCGGCGTCGAGGACTACCACGCGCACCTGGTCCACCCCGACTGGCGAGAGGATCCCGAGGCGGCCCTCGCCGGTCGCGACCCGGCCCGCGCGCTGGTGCTCCTGGCCCACGACCCGAGCACATTCAAGCGCGCGTCACAGCTCGGGGTCGACCTCCAGCTCTCCGGCCACACCCAC
>CAZLBF010000154.1:0-5420 GCA_964557495.1 uncultured Myxococcales bacterium
GGACGCAGCCTCTGGGAGCTGCTCGAGGATCTCTCGCGCGACATGGCCGTCGTGCTGGTCTCGCACGACATCGGGGCGATCTCGCGTTACGTGAAGAGCGTCGCCTGTCTCAACCGACGCCTCTACTGCCATCCCTCCGGCGAGCTGACGGCCGAGATCCTCGAGGAGACCTACGGCTGTCCGGTCGACCTGCTGGCCCACGGTCACCCGCACCGCGTCCTCGGCTCGCACCCGGGATCGCCGCGCCCGCCGCACGGCGGGGAGGGGCCGTGATCGAGGCGCTCCAGCTGCCCTTCTTCCAGCGCGTGCTCCTCGCCGGCCTGCTCGCGAGCGTCGCCTGCGGCATGATCGGCACCTACGTGGTCGCCCGACGCATCGCATCGATCTCGGGCGGCCTCGCGCACGCGGCGTTCGGTGGCGTCGGACTCGGCTACCTGCTCGGGTTCAACCCGATGCTCGGTGCTACCGGGTTCGGGCTGCTCGCCGGGGTCGCGATCGGCGTGGCCTCGCGCCGGCTCCGCTCGGGCCTCGACACGCTGATCGCCACCGTGTGGTCGGTCGGCATGGCGCTCGGCATCCTGTTCGTGGCCCTCGCACCCGGCTACGCCCCGGATCTCATCAGCTATCTGTTCGGGAGCCTGCTCTTCGTCCCCTGGAGCTACGTCGCGCTGATCGGGCTGCTCGACGTCGCGATCGCGCTCACCGTGTTCCTGCTGTTCAAGGAGCTTCAGGCGGTCTCTTTCGACGAGGAGTTCGCGGCGGTGACGGGCGTGCGCGTGGAGGCGATCTTCCTGCTGCAGCTCGCGCTGACGGCGCTGGCGATCGTCACCTTGATCCGCGTCGTCGGCGTCATCCTGGCGATCGCCATGCTGACGGTGCCCGCGGCGATCGGCCGGCAGTGGTCGAGCAGCCTCGGCCGCATGATGCTCATCGCGACTGCCGTGTGTGCCGCGTGCACGATCGCGGGGCTCCTGCTCTCCTTCGGGCTCTCGGAGTCGCTGGAGCTGTCGGCACCCCCCGGTCCGCTGATCATCCTCATCGCGGTCGCCCTCTACGGCGCCTCGAGCGCGCTCCGGCTCGGCGCGCTCTCCGGCCACGGGGGTGCGGGTTGAGCCGGTCGCGCTGGGAGCGGATCTACGCGGTCGTACGTCGCGTTCCGCGCGGGCGGGTCGCGACCTACGGGCAGATCGCGAAGCTGGCGGGACTGCCGGGGGGCGCTCGCCAGGTGGGCTACGCGCTCCACGGCCTGCGCCGCGACCAGCGCATTCCCTGGCAGCGCGTCGTGAATGCGCGCGGCGAGATCAGTGTGCGCTCGATCCCCGGCCCCGAGGAGATGCAGCGCGTCCTGCTCGAGGACGAGGGCGTCGAGTTCGGCCTCCGCGGCCACATCGACCTGTCGCGCTACCAGTGGCGTCCGCGCGCGACCTCCGCGGGCCGGGGGGCTCCTCTCCGCTAGTGCGGGCCCAGCGGGCGCGCGAACGCGAGGATCGTGCACTGGCGGCCCCCGAGGAAGGCGCGGAACGGGCGCGGGCCGGCCTGTCGAAACTCCATGGTGCCGACCTGCTGGTCGCTCCCGACGCCCTCGAGACACGGCTCTTCGGCGGAGATCACCGCGACGATGTCATCGCCCCGCAGGCGGGCCCGCCTGGCGAGCGGAAAGTTCCCGCGCAGGAACGCCACGTCGTCGTCCCGAAAGATCTCCCGGAAGACGATCTGCGAGCGAGGATTGGGGCGGTCGGTGGCTCTGCGCGGGGCGTTGCTGCGCCAGGTCTCGAGTGAGCCGACGCCGATCGGCTCGCACCGGCCCGCCTCGCCCTCCACCATCCCGAGCACCCCGGTCTCGAGGTACTGGACGCTCGCGCCCGCCGCGATCACGGCGGTGCAGGTCTCGTCGGCCGGGAACAGGAACCGCTGGATCCCGAGCATCGCGTCGAGGTAGCCGCCTCGCTCGTGGACCTCGGTCACCTCGGTGTAGGTGCCGGATCCGGGCAGGCGGAGAAAGCCGATCGGCTGGTCGGCCGCGCACGCCAGGAGCGCCGATATTCCGACGCCCGCGGTGCAGCCGCGCAGCAAGCTCGCGAGATGCATGAGTCGCTCCCCTTCGGTGCGCTCGCGCGAGTATGAAGCAGGCTGCGAAGCCCCGTAAAGCTACTGCAGGATGAGGAAGAGGGCGCCGTTCTGGCGTCGGATGTGGAGGAGCATTCGGCCCTGGGCACCGGTCGCCCGCTCGTGCAGCTCGCTCAGGTTCCGGACGGGCTTGCGATTGACCGACATCACGATGTCGCGGCCGCGCAGGCCGGCGCGAAACGCGCGGCTCCCGGGCTCGACGCTCAACACCTCTACGCCCTCCACCTTTCCGTAGAGGGGAGACCCGTGCTCGAGGTTCCGGAACGTCGCGCCCTCGAGGAGCGGCGTCAGACCCTCCGCGGAGGCCTCGGTCGGCTCGCGGGAGCCGAGCTCGAGCGTCACGTGGCGCGGCTCGCCGTCCCGGATGAATCCGACGTCGAGCTCCGATCCCACCCGGAGCAAGCCGATGGCATTCCTGAGCTCCGCCTGGCCGCTTACCGGCTCGCCGTTCAGCTCGGTCACGACGTCGCCCGCCTCGAGTCCGGCCTTCTCGGCGGGAGATCCTGGCAGCACCTGGGACACGACCGCGCCTTCCGCCGACTCGATCCCGAAGGCCTCGGCCAGCTCCGGGGTCAGGTCGTGGATCTGCACCCCGATGCGCCCGCGCTTGACCGCGCCGTGAGCCACGAGCTGCTCGTGGATCTGCCGGGCCATGTTGATCGGGATCGCGAAGCCGATGCCGACGTTCCCGCCGGCGGGTGAGACGATCGCGGTGTTGATGCCGATCAGCTGCCCCTTCAGGTTGACCAGCGCCCCACCGGAGTTCCCCGGATTGATCGAGGCGTCGGTCTGGATGAAGTCCTCGTACTCCTCGATCCCGAGGCCGGAGCGACTCAGGCCGCTGACGATGCCGGAGGTCACCGTCTGCCCGAGCCCGAACGGGTTTCCGATCGCGAGCACGAAGTCGCCGACGCGCAGCTTGTCGGAGTCGCCGAGAGGAACTGCCGAGAGCCGCTCGAAGTCTTGAAGCTCCAGCACCGCGACGTCGGTCTCCGGGTCCGAGCCGGTCACCTTCGCGTCGAACTGGCGCCCATCGCGCAGCGTGACCTCGATCTCGTCGGCGTGCGCGATGACGTGGTGGTTCGTAATCACGTGGCCGCGCTCCGCGTCGATCACCACGCCGGATCCGGCGGAGCGGATCTCGCGCTGGCGCGGCTGGTCCGGGATGTTGAAGAAGCGACGGAAGAAGGGATCGTTGAACAGGGGATTCATCGGGGTCGCGACGCGCCCGCGCACCGCGACGTTCACCACGCCGGGCGTGACCGTCTCGAGCAGCGGGGCCAGCGTGGGCTCGCCATCGCCGTCGGAGAGGAATGGAAAGGGCGGTGCAGCCAGTCCGAAAGCCGGAACGGCTCCGAGCACCAGAGAGAGCAGCCCGGCATGAAGCACGGCGCGCCGACGGTTCATGAAGATCTCCTGTTTGCACGCTTGGAGCGCTACGCCCGACCCCGAATTCGAGGGACGCCTACCGGTACGGTACGACCCGCGCCTCGATTGACAAGCCTCGGCCCGTTCCTAGGTTCCGCGCGGTACGGATGAGCGAGGCGTGGGGCCGAGCTCTCCGACCCTCCACTGGAGGTGTGTATCCATGAGGCTGTTCGGGTTCACTCCTGAGACGGATCCTTTCGAGGGGTTCTTTCGACTGCACACTCGGGCGGCATTCCCGCCGGTAAACGTCTTCGTCGATCCCGAGGGCTGGGTCGTGCGACTCGAGATCCCGGGGGTCGCCCCGGAGAACCTGGTCGTCGAGACCCACGCTCGCACGCTCGAGGTCAGCGGCAAGCGCGAGGAGTCCGCGCCCACGGAGGGCAGCTTCCTGCGCCGCGAGCGCTGGACCGGCGAGTTCGCGCGCTCGATCCAGCTCCCGGCGGAGCTGGACGGCAGCCGCGCCGAGGCCAAGTACCAGCACGGCGTCCTGACGATCCGGGTTCCGCGCAAGGCAGAGGCGAAGCCGCGGCAGATCCGCATCGACACCGGCTCGGCCGGCGCCGATGCGCCCGAGCTGGAGGAGGACTCCAAGTGACCTACCGAGAGCTCAGCGTCGACATCTGCGAGACGAAGGACGGGCTCTGGCTCTGGGCGGACCTGCCCGGCGTCGACGAGAACTCGATCGATCTGCAGCTCGACCGGAACGTGCTGACCATCGAGGGTCGAGTTCCGGATAGCCCGGAGCAGCGGGCCGCGTACGGCGAGTACGAGGTCGGGAGCTTTCAGCGGAAGTTCCGTCTCTCGAACGAGATCGACAGCGATCGGATCGAAGCCCGCATGCGAGAAGGCGTGCTGGAGCTTCGGCTGCCCAAGGCCGAGCACGCGAAGCCCCGCCGCATCGAGATCGGCTAGGGGGTCGCCACCGGGCAGCTCTGCTCGATTAGCGGGGAGTGATTGGCGCCCGCTGCGACGGCCGCGCGCACGATTGCGAAATCCGCGAGCGAGCATTGCTGGTCGCCGCTGACGTCGCACTTCTCCGAAACGAACGGGCTTGGGGCGCCGCCAGCCACGAAGCGGCGGATGAACGCGAAGTCCGCCAGCGTGATCCGGCCGTCGTCGGTCACGTCGCCGCACTGACAGGCGTCGCCGATCCCGTCGGGAGTAGAGTTTCCGACGCCGCCCGTGTCATCCTGGTCTGGGTTGGGAGCAAAGGGACAGTTGTCCTCGATCTCGCAGACCCCGTCCCTGTCCGTGTCCGGGCAGGGCGAGAGCTCGATCGCCATCCCGTTCGAAATCACGGGGGCGTCGCAGGAGTGCTCGAAGCCGCGCTCGCCGGTCGCGTTCTCGATCCCGACTGTTGCCGATTCTCCGTGGTCGTAGCTCGGGGTCCCGGACTCCACGTCGAGGTAGCGGAAGACGATCCGGTCGTTCACCTCGTAGAGGGTGACCTGGAACGTGGCGGCGCCGCCGATCCAGGTGTAGGGGAGTCCGCGCCACTCCACGGTCAGGCTGCGGTCGGGTGCGCTGCCCTCGAGCAGGTAGACCACCTCCCCCCCGCTCGACGGGTCGAGGTCGTCCCAGTAGGGGGCGATCAGATCGTTCGGCTCCATCATGTAGGGGATTGGCTTGTTGTTGTACTCCCAGCCCATGGGTCCGAAGGTGAGATAGCCGTTGGACGAGATGGTGAGCGTGTCGTGAGTCGCAGCGTAGAACTCGAAGTCGAAGCCGACCGGGATCTGTACGGCGTCGTCGTCCGCCGCGATCCCGGAGGCCGCGCCTCCGGTCGTGTCGACCCAGTCGAAGGGGGCGTCGTCCGAGACGAGGTAGTAGGGGAGGTGCCAGGTGACGGAGCGCTCGAGCGGGCC
>CAZLBF010000155.1:0-4187 GCA_964557495.1 uncultured Myxococcales bacterium
GCCCGCGCTGGAGGTCCGGCTGGACGAGCTGCTGGCTGGCGCGTTCGAGGCGTGGGCTCAGGACCGGCCCGAATTCGCCCTCGAGATCGTCGCGGCAGCCGAGGAGGTGCCCGCCGTCGCGGAGTTCCTGCGCGCTGCCCGGGACCTGCCCGAGGGCGTCGAGGTCGTCCTTCCCCGGGGACCGGAGCGCGGCCCCCTACGCCCTCCCCGCGGGATCGAGATCGTGGCTCCGATCGATTCCCCGTCGGTCAAGTAGGCGCCTCGCTCGCCCGATCCTCCGGGATGGTGTGCGGCGTCGGGCCGGGTCCTGCCGATCCCACTCTCCGGCACCCGGGCTGCGGAGAGCGGATGAGTCTGGTCGGAAGCCTCGAAGACCTGGGTCTCGGCGACATTCTCCAGATCGTGAGTCTGTCCCGGAAGTCGGGGCTCCTGCGTCTGCGCTCCGGCCTCGGCGAGGGGCACATCGTGCTCCACGAGGGCCTCGTTCGCGGGGCGTCGGTGAAGGGAGAGGCCGAGTTCGCCCCCTCGAGCGATCCCGGCGATGCGTCGCCGGACCGGGTCCAGGCGCTGCGACGCACCCAGGTAGAGCGCGCCGTCATCCTCATGTTCACCTGGCGCTCCGGAGAGTTCACCTTCGAGGTGTGCGACGCGATCCACGATCCGGGTGCCGAGGCGCCGCTGCACACCGGCATCAGCACCCAGTACCTCGCCATGGAGGCCAGCCGCCACCGGGACGAGGCGGCGCTGGATTCGGGCGCTTCCGCGGCGGAGGAGGTCGACGATGGGGTCGTGTTCAGCGGGGAGCCGGCCGAAGGCGCACCGCCGCCTTCGGCCGTCGACGTGCTCGCGCTGCGTACGGCCCAGGAGTTGGACGTGCCGATCTCGGTCGAGCGGCCGCCCACTGCACCCGCGACGATCCCGGTCACGGTCGACAGCCAGGGCGGCGGAACGCGGCAAACAGGGCCGGTGCCCCGGTCGGGCGCCGCTCATCTCGTCGCAATCGATCCCGACCTGGCGGGGCTCGAGTGGCTCAAGGCCTCGCTCGAGGGTGTCTTCGAGCGCGTCCACATCTTCCAGCGCTCGGAGGCCGGCGTCGAGCGCATTCGCAACTACCTCGGCCGCGGCGTGGTACCCGTGGTCGTGGTATCGACCCGCGTCGAAGGAGATCGGCTCGCGGGGTTCCGCGATGGCGAGGCGCTCGTCCGCCGCCTGCGCGCCCTCGCGCCGGGCATGACCCTCCTCGCCCTGCGGGAGCAGGGATGCGAGACCGGGACGACGCTTCCCGGGGTCGACGCGGTGGTGGAGCGGCCGGCTGCGCCCGGCACGGATCCGGAAGGCTGGCACGCCTTCGAAGCCTGCGCGGGACGGCTGCGAGATGCACTCCTGGCGCGGGCCCGCGCCGCACCTGTGGCGCCCTCGCGGCCGGAGTCGAGCCCGGCCACGAGCCATCTCGACCGACTCGAGCAGGTGAGCGATCGGCTGCGCGATCCCTCCGACGAGGGAGAGGTCCTTTCGCTCGTGCTCGACTTCGCTGCCGAGGACTTCTCGCGCGCAGCGGTCTTCATGGTTCGGAACGATCGCGTCGCCGGCATCGCACAGCGGGGCATGCCGCAGGGTGGCGGGCCCGACGACGGCGAGATCGTCAGGGTCGGGCTCCCCCTGGCGGCGCAGCCCGAGCTCTTCCGGCGCGTCCTCGCCGGGCGCCGCGCGGTGCGCGCCCCCATGACGGGGGAAGGGGATCGTCGCCTCGCCATGTTGCTCGGCACCCGCGCTCCACGCGAGGCCTACGTCGCACCCATCGAGAGCGGTGGCAGCGTGGTGGCGCTCCTCTACGCCGACAATCTGCCGGACGAAGCGCCGGTCACCGACACTACCGCGCTCGAGATCGTGTTGCGCGAGGCAGGGCTCTCGCTGGATCGCGCACTGCTCGAGCGTGCGCTGGCCGAGGCCGGCCGGCCGCCTGCAGTAGACCCGTAGCCCCGCGGGCCAAGTCCCCCGCGCGCCTCAAGAACCCCGCTTCTGGCGCCGATACGCACCGAGCACCCGACCATGCCCGGGTGCGTGTGGAGGGCTCCGGTGACGTGCATCCTGATCGTCGAGGACTCGTCCACGATGCGTTCGCTGCTCGGCTCGTCCCTCGAGGAGCTCGAGGGCCCCGTCAAGCTCGTGGAGGTCGCGAGCGGCTTCGAGGCGCTGAGGGCGCTTCCGCGCCAGCGCTTCGATCTGATCGTGACCGACATCAACATGCCCGACATCAACGGGCTCGAGCTGGTGTCGTTCGTGAAGCGCAACCCCGCGTATCGCGAGATTCCGCTCGTCATCGTCTCTACCGAGGGCTCGGAGCGCGACCGCGACAAGGGACTCCAGCTCGGCGCGGACGCCTACGTGGTCAAGCCCTTCGAGCCCGAGGCGCTGCGCGACGTCGCGCGCTCGCTGCTGGCCGGTCGCGACGAGAGGAACGGTTGACGCGATGGCGGGCAAACGCTCCAACACCGGCCGCGGCAGACGGCGGACCCGGGCCGAACGGGAGTTCGTGTCCGAGGCCGAGGACATCCTCGAGAGCATGCGGGCCGCCGTGGCCGACCTGGGGGACGCAGGCGGGCCGGAGCCCGCCCCGGAGCTCGTCAACCGCCTGTTCCGCGCCGCCCACTCGCTCAAGGCCCTGGCGGGTCTGTTCCAGTTCGATCCGATCCAGGACCTCGCCCACCGTCTGGAGGACGTCCTCGACGCACTGCGTCTCGGCCGCGTAGAGCTGTCTGCCGTGCTCTCTCCCCTCGACGAGGCGATCGGGATATTCACGACGTTGCTCGCCGCGGTCGGGAACGCCGATGCGATGGCCCGGTCCGAGGAGGCGATCGCGAGCCTCGCCACGCGCATCGCCGCGGCGGCTCGCACCGACGCGGCGGCGCCAGAACCCGCACTCGCCGCCCTCGAGCTCGATCCCTCGCTGCTCGCCGCCCTCACCGAGTACGAGGAGCACCGGCTGCGCGAGGGCCTGCGCCGCGGACGACGCATCGCGCTCGTGGACGTCAGCTTCGACCTCGCGTGCTTCGAAGAGGGGCTGTCGGAGCTCACCACGGCGATCCGCGAGGCGGGCGAGGTGATCTCGACGCTGCCGACCCCCGGCGAGTCGCTGGAGTCGCAGATCCGCTTCACACTGCTCGCAGCCAGCGACCTGGCTGCCTCCGAGCTCGCCTTGCGGCTCGAGCTCCCGGGGAGTGCGGTCCGTGACGTTCTCCCTTCGTCGGCGCGCGGCTCGGCCGGGGCGACCGACTCCGGCCCGCCTGCCGACGCGCCCCGCGGCGACGAGCCCCGTGCGATGCCCGGTGCGCGGGTGGAGACAGGTGAGCTGGAGTCCCTGAGGTCCATCAGCCAGACCGTTCGCGTCGACATCCGCAAGCTCGACGAGCTGATGAACATCGTGGGAGAGCTCGTCATCCAGCGCGGGACGCTCTCCGATCTGATCGACCGTCTGCTCGCCGAGCCGACGACGGCGCGTGTCGGCGGGGAGTTCGTCAAGCTTCACAAGACGCTGGATCGCAGGCTGCGCGAGCTCCAGTCGGCCGTGCTCGACGTGCGCATGGTGCCCCTGCGTCAGGTTTTCGAGAGGGTCTCGCGCGTCGTGCGCCGCATTCGCAGGGAGCGGGCGCTGTCCGTCGAGCTCGACGTCGTGGGGGCGGACACGGAGCTCGACAAGCTCATCGTAGAGGCGCTCGTCGATCCGCTGATGCACGTCGTGCGCAACGCGCTCGACCACGCCATCGAGCCCGCCGACGAACGGGTCGCGGCCGGCAAGGACCCGGTCGCACGCATCGAGATCGGGGCCTCCCAGCGCGGCAACCACGTCGTGATCACGGTCAGCGACGACGGTCGCGGACTCGACATCGCGGCGCTGCGCTCGCGCGCGGAACGCCTGGGCCTGGTGGCGGAGGGCGCGACCCTGCCGGAGGAGGAGGCCTTCGGGCTCGTCTTCGCGCCCGGCCTCACGACCCGCGGCGAGGTCACGGAGACGAGCGGCCGCGGCGTCGGCATGGACGTCGTCCGATCCAATCTCACCGCGCTGGGCGGCGTCGTCGACGTGGGCTCTACGCCGGGCCGTGGTACCCGCATCACCATGACGCTCCCGATCACGCTCGCGATCATCCGTTCGCTCATCGTGGGCGTCGGCGACCAGCGCTTCGCCGTCC
>CAZLBF010000156.1:0-3729 GCA_964557495.1 uncultured Myxococcales bacterium
TTGGAGAGCTCCACGGTCTCGAAGAGACCGACCTTCGACTCCATGGAGTTGTTCTTCTCGGTGTCCAGCCACCCGTCGGGATCGTGGCCCGGCCAGTACGACTCGAAGTCCTCGAAGTAGAAAAGCGCCCCAGTGTCGCCCGGGGGCTGAGTGCCGGGATCGGGAGTCGGATCGGGGATCGGGACCGGCTCGGGCTCCGGCTCCGGCTCCGGCACTGGCGCAGGAGAAGGCTCCGGCTCGGGGGCCGGTGTCGGCTCCGGTTCGGGCTCTGGATCTGGCTCTGGCTCGGGCGGAGGAGCGGTGGCCGCTAGCACGAGCCGTTCGTTCGAGAGTCCGGACTCGGCTCGCGCACCACTCGCATCGACGTACGCGCTCATCGCCATGAAGTGGTCGGCGCTCTCCTCGAGCGGGATGGTCACGGATCGGACCCCGCTCGCATCTGCAGGCACGTCTCCGAGATCCAGCTGCTGATCGTAGGATCGCGTAGCCGTCCCGAGGTAGAGGATGTTGCCGTCGGGCGAAAAGCCGGCGCCGTCCATCCAGCGCACCTCGACCTCGCGCATCGCCCCCTGGGCCGAACTGCCGATCAGAAAAAGCGCAAGAGCAACCAAGCGGATTGAGCAACGCACCACAGCATATCTCCCGGTTCCGAAGTGAACTGGACCTGTCGGCTCAGCTGGCTCGTCAGGGCTTCTCTGTCGAATGGGGATGTCCTGCTTTCGACATCCGTATCGGCCGGCGGCCGAACAAGAGCGTGCGCCAGCTCACGCGACTCGGCCGTGATGCGGAACACGCGTCTGTGTACTCTTCACCTTCGAGTTCCCGAGTGAGCGCGTTTCCGACGCTGCATATGTGATGCAGAACACCAGTTCGCATGCACGCGTCGCAGCGCAGACGAGCGCAGCGACAACGTGCGAAGCCAATGTGTACTTGGGGCAACTCGTCGAGTCGTGCTCGGTCTCGCGTCCGCGGAGTCGCGTGTGGCACTGAATCGACGCTACAATGGCGGTCGATGGGGGGTACATGACGGCCGATCAGATCGACCTCGACGCGGGTCTGCGCGCGCTCGGGCTCGACGCATTCCGCCCCGGCCAGCGCGAGGCGATCGAGACGCTGATCGGCGCGGGGCGGCTGCTCCTGGTCGTGCCGACGGGAGGTGGCAAGAGCCTCGTGTACCAGCTCTCGGCCCTGTTGCTGCCGGGCACCACGCTGGTCGTTTCACCCCTGATCGCGCTGATGCAGGACCAGGTGCTCGCGCTTGAGGCGCGCGGAGTCCCGGCGACCTTCCTCGCCTCGACGGTGGATGCCGGCGAGACGCAGAGGCGCGTGCGCGCGATCGCGCAGGGGCACTACAAGCTCGTCTACGTCGCCCCCGAGCGCCTCGTGCTGCCGGGCTTCCGGGCCCTGCTCGCCGATATGGAGTGTCCGCTCGTGGCGGTCGACGAGGCCCACTGCATCAGCGAGTGGGGCCACGACTTCCGCCCCGAGTACCGCGAGATCGGCGGGGTGCTGCGGGAGCTGCCAGGCGTGCGCGTGCTCGCCTGCACGGCGACGGCCACGCCGCTGGTGCGCGACGAGATCCTGGTGCAGCTCGGCCTGCCGCCCGAGACGCCGCAGCTCTTGCGCGGCTTCGCGCGGCCGAACCTGATTCTGCGGGTCGCCGAGGTGATGGGAAAGCGAGAGCGCGAGGCACAGGTGGACGCGCTCCTCTCCGAGGCGCTCGGCGCGCCGGACGCGGCGGGCGGCGCGGCGATCGTGTACTCCCCGACGCGGCGAGCGAGCGAGTCGGAGGCGGTACGCCTGCAGGGGCGGGGCTGGCGCGCCGACGCCTACCACGCCGGCCTCGGCGGCGAGCGGCGCGACCGGGTGCAGGGCCTGTTCCTGGAGCGGGAGCTCGACGTGATCGTGGCGACGAACGCCTTCGGCATGGGTATCGACCGCGCCGACGTGCGCGCGGTCGTTCACCTGGCGCCCCCCGGCTCGATCGAGGCGTACTACCAGGAGGTGGGGCGCGGCGGTCGCGACGGCGCCGATGCCTGGGGTCTGCTCCTGGTGTCGCCGGAGGACGCGCCGCGCCGCCGCAGCCTGATCCAGAAGGATGGGGAGGGGGGCGTACTCGATCCGGGCGTGGTCGAGCACAAGTGGGAGCTGTTCCTGGAGCTGCTGCGCTGGTCAGAGGGGGGCAGCTGCCGCCACGATGCGATTCTTCGCTACTTCGGCGACGAGGCGGAGACGCTCACCGGCTGTGGGCGCTGCGACGAGTGCCTGCGGCTCGACGAGCCCGACCCGCGCGACGCGGAGGAGGTCGAGGAGATCGTGCGCAAGGCCTTGAGCGGCGTGGCGCGCGTGCGTGGACGCTTCGGGCTCCGGGCCGCGGTCAACCTGGTCCGCGGCATGAAGGACGACCGCCTGCTCCGCTCCGGCCTCGACCGCACCACGACCTTCGGTGTGCTCAAGGACCGCTCCGAGATGTGGCTGCTGCGGCTGTACCAGCGCCTGGTCACCGCGGGCTGGGTCGGCTTCCGGGGCGAGGACCGCCCGGTCGTCGAGCTCACGGCCGCGGGTCGCGATGTAATGACCGGCCAGCGTCCGCCGCGCGTCCTGCTGCCGCGCGAGGTGCGGCGCGGACCGGCAGGTGCGAGTCGGGGGAGTCGGGTCGCGCGCGCCCCGGAGCCCGACGGTCCCTGGGGAGAGGCGGAAGAGGCCCTGTTCCAGGCGCTGCGCGCGCGCCGCCACGAGCTGGCGAGTGCGGCCCGGGTACCCGCCTACGTGATCGCCCACGACCGCACGCTGCGCGACCTGGCCCGCCTGCGCCCGCGCAGCGCCGATGCGCTCGGCGACGTGTACGGGCTCGGCGCCGCCAAGATCGCCCGCTCCGGCAAGGCGTTCCTCGAGGTGATCGAGCGCTTCAACTGAGCCTGCGCCCGCTCGACGCGGCGCGCGTCAGCGCGGTGGTATCACCGGCAGCAGCAGGTGCGAGTCGTACTCGCCGCCGCAGAGGATCGAGACCTCGCCCGTCTGGATGCGATCGACGGGGTGGTTGTGCAGGAAGGGCTCGATCTGGGGATCGTCGCGAGACGCCACCTCGAGCACCAGGCGGTCACCCGGCTCGAATGCGACGCTCGTGGGCCAGACCTCGACCTCCACGCACACGATCTCGCCCGGCTCGAGCTTCTGTAGCTCGTCGTGGGTGTGATAGGGCCGGTAGGGGGTCGAGCGCTCCGGATCGAGCTTGCGATGGGAGGCGCGCAGCCAGCCGTACGCGGCCGCGATCGCCGGTGAGCTCTGTCCGGGGAACATCACCTCGCCTCCGTCGGGGCCGATCTTGCGCACCACCACGAACAGATCCGCGTCGTCGCTGCTCGACGAGAGCCAGAGCCTGAGCTTGGCGGGGCCAGTGATCTCGGTCTCGCTCTCGAACGGTCCGAGAGCGAACGACGCCCGCGCGTTCTCGGACGTGGCGTCGGGCTCGGCGCGGAAGTGGACCTCGCCGGACTGCACCGGCCGATCCGTTGACAAGGTCCCCCGGCTCGCATCGAGGTGGTACTCGGTCCACTGCGTGCGCGCGATGGGCCATTCGTTCTCGTAGCGCCACACGTAGCGATCGCCCCCGTAGCGGACGGCAAGCTTGATCGGCGGCTCGCGCAGGATCCCCGTGTCGATGCCGTTGAGCCACTGGTCCAGGAAGCGCTTCTGGAAGAGCCGCCCTTCGAGCGAGTAGAACGGCAC
>CAZLBF010000157.1:0-20792 GCA_964557495.1 uncultured Myxococcales bacterium
GGCCCCGACGACGACCGCGCCGACTCTCTGCGAGAGAGGCGGCTTCAAGAGCTCCCTGAGGGTCGTCATCGCGTGCTGTAGCCCCCGCGACGCGGCGTCGACCGAGAGCAGGATTCCCTCGAGCGCGTCGCGGCTCGCGAGCTCCCGGAGCCAGCGGGGCCGCTCCGCCGGCGGGAGCAAGAGCAGCGCTCCCGAACCCGGCGGCAGCGCGGCCAGGACCTCTCCCGCCTCTGGCGGCTCGGAGACCTTGCGCCACGGAATGTCGGAGGGCGCGGCGTACTCGAACGGCGGAGCGAAGGGGGAGAGAATCTCGGTCGCGATTCCCCGATCGCCGAGCGCGGCGGCCAGGTCGACCGCGAGCGCGCAGCTGAGCGGGCGCGTCGGCTCGGCACAGACCAGCCAGCGGACCCGCTGCGATCCCCCGGAGTGCGGCTGCCTCGAAGCCGAGGCCTGGCGAGCCTCGGCCTGCTCCGTCTCCGAGATGAAGTAGTGGAGCACATCACCGAGCCCGCGCCGCCTCGTTGCCACGCCACCATCTTAGCCGTTCGGACAGCGAGGAATCGGAGCTCTCGCCCCGCTCCGCTCAGTTGATGACGAGGACCGAGTTCACGCCGCCGGCGGGGCCCTCGACCCTGCGGGGATTGCTGGGGTCCGGCACCCACTGGCCGTCGACGAAGTAGCGGTACTGGTAGACGCCCGGCCCGAGCCGAATGACCTTCTCCCAGGTCCCGTTCGGCGTCCGCCGCGTCTCCACGTTCTTGTCGGGCACCCAGTTGTTGAAGTCGCCCGCCAGCTGAACCGCGCTCGCCCCCGGGTTCCGATAGGTGAACACGACGCCCTTCTCGCCGGCGGCCGCGATCTCCGGCTCGACCGCCGAGGCCTCGTCGACCACCTCCAGCTGCTCTTCGCGGTCGAACAGGATCTCGAGTGCCAGCGACATGTAGTCGACGAAGCCGTAGCAGCGCTTGTCGATCTTGGAGATCGGAGCACCGCGCTGAGCCGCCTCGCGCAGCCGCACGTTCTGCCGGATGACCGTGTCGAATACCAGGTCCTTGTAGGTCTCGCGGATCTCGCTCAGCGCGCGCTTCGCGAAGCGCGTGCGGCCGTCGAACAGGGTGGGCAGGAGCCTGAGCCTGAGGTCGTGGCCGATCCTGTCCTCGAGCAGCCCGATCGTCTCGAGCAGCTTCGAGACCCCGTGCATCGCGTAGAAGCTGGTCTCGAGCGGGACGATCACCTCCTGCGCCGCCCGCAGCGCGTTGAACGTGAGCAGGCCGACGTTCGGCGGGCAGTCGATCAGCACGAAGTCGTACGGCTTCGGCAGGCGCTCGATCGCGGCGGCGAGCCTCTCGGTTCGCCCCGCCGTCCCCTCCGCCGCGAGCTTCTGCTCGAGCGCGGAGAGAATGATCCCCGAGGGCGCCACGTCCAGGTTCGGGTGGCTCTCCACCAGGATCTCGTCGAGCGCCGCGGCACTGTTCTCGGGCTCGGCCAGGACCTCGTACAGGTTCTCGTCGAGTGCCTCCGGATCGATCCCGAGGCCGATTGTCGCGTGGGCCTGCGGATCGAGGTCGACCACCAGGACTCGCTGTCCCTCCTCCGCCAGACAACCGGCCAGGCTGGTCACCGTGGTGGTCTTGCCACAACCTCCCTTCTGATTGACGATGGCTATGGAGCGCACTTCGAGTCTCTCCCCCCCTGGCAGCGATTTCGGTCGCGCCAGGCAACCACGCGGCTCCGTTGAGTCGCGGCCACAACGGATGCTGATCGCGGACGCGGACCTCGTTCAGTGGTCGCGCTCACGAATCGCTCCTCGGACAGGGGGGCTTCCTCGCTGAACGAGGGTCTGCGAGGGCCAAGCTCAGTCGGGTCCACACGGCGGCCATGGGCCACCGATCGCGCGGACCGTGTCGAACCCCCACCCTCACACGATTCTCACAGTAGCAGCACACGAAAGACGTGGTCAAGGTCGCCACACTGCGCACGTGGCGAACTCCCGCGCCCGCTCCGCTCCCCCTCCCGCCTCCCCATCGAGGGCCGCTGCTCGCTCCCTCAGAGCCGGTTTGATACGTTCAAGTGTCTGTGTCTACTGAGTCTTTGGAGTCTCTACGCGTCGTCGGCCCGGACGGCCCGCGCCCGTTCATGCGCGGCATCCTGGTCCAGTCCCTGGTCTCGCGAGGCGTTCCCTTCGAGGTGGCCCTCGAGACGGCCACGCGGGTACGCGAGCGGATCGTCGAGCAGGGCGAGGTCGAGCCGGATGAGCTGCGCAAGCTCGTCGACGAGCTTCTGCCGGCCGAGTATGAGCTCGAGCCGCCCCCGCGGCGCTCGCTGGGCCTGGACCCTCCGCGCGTGAAGTCGCAGCGGGGCACCTCCACCCCCTTCTCCAAGGGGATGCTGTCGGTCTCGCTCCAGGGTGCGGGACTCGACCCGACCGACGCCTACCAGGTTTCCCAGGAGCTCGAGACCCGGCTCCTCCAGAGCGGAGCGACCGAGATCGGCCGGGCCGCACTGCGCGATCTGGTCGCCGACACGATCGAGCGCTCTCACGGCTCGCGCGCGGTGGCGCGCTATCGCGTCTGGCGGGCGGCGTTCGAGGACCCCAAGCCGCTCTTCGTGCTGCTCGGCGGATCGAGCGGAGCGGGCAAGACGACGGTCGCGGTCGAGGTCGCCCGGCGCCTCGAGATCAGCCGCGTGATCGGGACCGACTCGATTCGTCAGATCATGCGTCTGATGTTCTCGAAGGACTTGATGCCGGAGATCCATTGCTCGACCTACGACGCCTACCAGATTCTGGAGCGCGACCCGGGGGGGCTGAGCGACTTCAGGGCGCGCCTGCTCGCGGGCTATCGCGAGCAGGCCCAGAAGATCGCGGTCGGGGTCCAGGCGCTGCTCGACCGGGCGCTCGAGGAGAACGCGAGCATGCTGATCGAGGGGGCCAACCTGCTCCCCGGTACGTTCGACCTCGATCGCTACCGCGATCGCGCGCACGTGATCTTCATCGTGATGGCCTCTCTGGATCCGGAGCAGTATCGGGCGCACTTCGCGACACGCGCCGTGCGGGAGCAACTGCGGGCTCCGGACCGCTACCTGCCCCACTTCGACGCGATTCTCGCGATCCAGGACCACATCCTGGCTCAAGCGGAGCTCTACGAGCTGCCGATCATCGACAATGTGCAGCTCGACGAGACGATCCTCGCCGTGGTTCGCTCGGTGATCGGTACGCTCAAGAAGTCGGCACAGGCGTCCCCCTGAGGTTCGATTGCAGTCACGTGGCGCCCGGAGGGCGGGTCGCCCCCGGGGGGGATGAGATGATCAGAAGGCGACGAGTCAGGCGCCTGACGCGCGTGCTCGCCCTGCTGCTGCTCGCGACCGCAGCCTGCGGAACGCTCAGCGTCTCAGAGGAGAAGCAGCTGGGGCAGCAGGCGCAGCGAGAGGTGCGCGAACGCTTCCAGCTGTTCCGGGATCGGGTCGTGGTGAGCTACGTCCGGCACATCGGCGCGAAGCTCATCGCGGGGGCCGGGCCGTCCCCCTTCGAGTTCCGCTTCTACGTCATCGAGGACGAGAGCATCAACGCCTTCGCCATCCCCGCGGGCGCCATCTATGTGAATACCGGCCTGATCCTCCAGGCCCAGGACGCCAGCGAGCTCGCGAGCGTCCTCGCTCACGAGGCGGGTCACGTGACGGCTCGGCACGTGGCTCAGCTCTACCGTCGGCAGAGGAATACAGGCGTCGGGGCGAACCTGCTGTCGCTCGCGATCGCGATTCTCTCGGGGAATCCGTACATCGCGAACGCCGGCCAGATGGCCACCGGCGTCGCTGCGACAGCCTACACGAGCTCGTTTACCCGAGATGCGGAACGGGAGGCGGATGTGCTCGCGGTTGAGACGATGATCAACGCGGGGTACGATCCGAACGGCATGATCGCCATTCTCGAGACCCTCCAGAAGGAGGGCGGATCGGGCCCGACGTGGGACATGTTGAGCTCGCACCCGGGCACCGAAGACCGCATCGCCAGCGTGCGGGCGGACATCGCCGGCCGATCACTTCCAGGGAACTTGAAGCGGGATGACGGCGGCAAGCTGGAGATCATCCAGGAGCGGATTCGTCTGCTGATGGGAACGGACGAGATGGACGAGGACTTCTAGCCAGGATCGGTCGCGAGAGCGAAGGAGCGGTACCGCATGCAGAGCCCCCCCACCACGCTCGGCGAGCTTCGCTCGTCGGGGTACCAGCCTCGGTCCGTACGTGAGGAGATGCGCCGGAACCTGACCGAGCGCATTCGACGGGGCGAGCCGTTGTTCCCCGAGATGATCGGCTACGACGAGACGGTGGCGCCGGCCGCCGAGCACGCGATCCTCGCCGGCCACGACATGATCTTCCTGGGCGAGCGCGGCCAGGGGAAGTCGCGCATGATCCGCAGCCTGGTCTCCCTCCTCGACGAACGGATCCCGATCGTCGAGGGAAGCGAGGTCCACGACGACCCGCTGGCCCCGATCAGCCGCTTTGCGCGCGACCGGATCGAAGAGCAGGGCGATGCCACGCCGGTCGTGTGGGTCGGGCGGGACGACCGCTACGGCGAGAAGCTGGCAACCCCCGACGTCACCATCGGCGATCTGATCGGCGAGATCGATCCGATCCGGATCGCCGAGGGTCGCTACCTGGCCGACGAGACGACGATCCACTACGGCCTCATCCCGCGCACCAACCGCGGGATCTTCTGCATCAACGAGCTTCCGGATCTGGCGGAGAAGGTGCAGGTGGGCCTGTTCAACGTTCTCGAGGAGCGGGATTTCCAGGTCAAGGGCTTCAAGATTCGCCTGCCCCTCGACGTGCTCGTCGTCTCCAGCGCCAACCCCGAGGACTACACGCGGCGCGGGCGCATCATCACGCCGCTGAAGGATCGCTACCAGGCGCAGATCCGGAGCCACTACCCGGGGTCGCGGGATCTCGAGATCGGGGTGATGGAGCAGGAGCGAAGGCGCGTCGACGCGTCGTCCTTCGACGTGCATTGCCCGAGCTTCCTGAAGGAGATTCTGGCGGAGCTGACGATGCAGGCGCGACAGAGCCCCGACATCAACCAGAGCTCGGGTGTATCGGTTCGCGCCTCGATCGCGAACTTCGAGACGCTGATCGCCGCTGCCGAGCGGCGGGCGCTGCGCCTCGGTGAGCGAGAGGCCGTGCCGCGACTGACGGATCTCCCCGCGCTCGTGTCGCCGATGGCCGGCAAGATCGAGCTCGAGTACGCCGGTTCCGAGCAGGGAGAGTCCGAGGTCGTGGGCAAGCTGATGCGGCGGGCGGTCAAGACCGTATTCGACGAGCGCCTGGAGCTTGGCGACCTAGAGGCAATCGTGGCCGCGTTCAACGAGGGCTGGAAGGTCGAGGTCGGCGACGCCATGCCGTCGATCGAGTACACCGAGGGACTGGACAGCATCGACGGCCTGCGCGGCGCGATCGAGAAGCTCGAGGAGTCGGGCAGCGCCGCGCGCATCGCCTCCGCCGTCGAGTTCATCCTCGAGGGGCTGCATCTCTGCAATCGCCTCAACAAGGACGTCCGGAACGGGCGTACGCTCTACGGGTAGACGTGCTTCAACTGCTCTACTCGCGCTGGGACGGCACCCAGGAGCGATACTCGCTCGAGGCCGAGGCCGCGCTCGACGAGCTCTCTCGCTACCTGATGGAGGGCCTCGACGTCGGCCAGTCACTGGACTGGATGCGCATTCAGGGCTTCGAGCTTGCGGGCACCGAGTTCCGCGTCATGGGCCTTGAAGAGCTGATCCAGGAGCTGCGGCAGAAGGCGCGCGAGCTCCTCTCCCGCTTCAACATGGAAGAGACGTTCGACGAGCCCAGCGCGCGCCTCGATGAGATCCTCGACCGAGAGCAGTCCGCGGTCCGGGACGAGCACGGTGTCGAATCCCAGCGCTGGAACGACTTCGGCGAGCGACGCCACGACGACGAGAGCTCGACGCGGCGTCTTTCGGAGCGCCTCGAGCGATTCCGCGACTACTCGTGGGTCGATCCCGAGGCGGAGGCGGACTTCCGCGAGCTCCTAAAGCTGCTCGACGAGATGCGCAAGCTCGAGGAGTTCCGGGCGCTCAATCAGAGTCGCATGCAGGGCCCCGAGGGACTCGACTTCGACGCGGCGCTCGAGCTGATGCGCCAGATGGAGGCGATGAGCAAGATGATGCGCGATCTCATGGAGGGCGACTTCGAGTCGCTTCCCATGGATCAGCTGTCGGAGCTGCTCGGCGACGACGCCGCTCAATCCATCATGATTCTCCGCGATCTCGAGAACTCTTTCCAGCGGGCGGGCTACGTGCGCGAAGGGGAGGGGGGGGTCGAGCTGACGCCACGCGCGATTCGCCGACTCGGCGAGCTCGCCCTCGAGAACATCTACTCCGAGCTCCAGCGCAGCGGTCCCGGCTCACACCCGTCGCATCACAAGGGCATCTCGACGCTGGTACCCGAGCGCACCCGTCGCCACAGCTTCGGCGAGCCGGCGCACCTGGACGCCATCGGCACCTTGCGGAACGCGGTGAGGCGTCGCGCGCAGCAGGGCTCCGCCATCACCGTGCCCGTCGAGCTCGATCCCGACGACCTCGAGGTCTTCGACACCGACCAGCTCACCGAGACCACCACCGTGCTGCTGCTCGACATGAGCTGGTCGATGTCCTGGTCGGATCGCTGGCCTGCCGCGAAGCGGGTCGCGATCGCACTCGATCACCTCATTCGGACGCGCTTCCCTCGCGACCACTTCTTCGTGGTGGGATTCTACACGCGCGCTCGCCAGCTCCACGTGAAGGAGCTGCCCGAGCTCTCGTGGAACATGAGCGACCCGTTCACGAACCTGCAGGAGGGGCTTCAGGTCGCCCAACGGCTGATCGACCGGCATCCGAGCTCGAACACCCAGATCATCGTGATCACCGACGGGCAGCCCACCGCCTACTTCGTCGACGGAGAGCTGCGCGTCGAGTGGCCCAACGGCTACGGCGGGACGAGTCCGCGCGCGAACCGCGAGACGCTTCGAGAGGTTCGCCGCGTCACGAAGCGGGGCATCACGATCAACACCTTCATGCTCGACGACGCACCCGAGCTGGTGCGCTTCGTCGAAGCGATGACCCGCATCAACAAGGGTCGCGCCTTCTACACCACGCCCGGAAACATCGGCCAGTACGTCATGGTCGACTACCTGGGAAAGAAGAAACGGCACATCCGCTAGTGGCGGCCAAGCGAGCTTCGCGGGTGGCGGGCGGCCGGGCCCTGGTTACGCTGCTGCGAAACCTGGTCGGCGCGCTGCGCGACCTGGCGCTCTGGCCGTTCGAGCAGCGGGTGCCGCGCGAGTGGATCCTGGTCCGGCTCGATCGGGGTCTGGTGGAGGCTGCGGCGTCGCCGCCCTGGATCGCAGCGTTTCGCCGGGGACCCGCGACCGTGGCCCAGCTCATGGAGTGTCTCGACCGCGCGGCGCGCGATCCCGCCGTGCGCGGCGTGGTGCTTCGCGTAGGCGGCGGCGCGCTGGGATGGAGCAAGGTCTCCTCGCTCGCTCGCGCGATCGGAGAGCTGCGCTCCGGCGGCAAGCGCGTCGTCGTGTACGCCACGGCGACCGGAAACGCTGGCGCCTGGCTCGGGGCGCTCGCCGACGACTTCTGGATGGCGCCCGAGGGGAGGCTGGACCTGATCGGCGTTCGCTTCTCCAGCCGCTTCCTGCGCGGCGCGCTGGATCACCTGAACATCCGCGGGGACGTGATCCACGCCGGAAAGTACAAGTCCTTCGGCGACCAGCTGACTCGCAGCGCGCTGAGCGAGCCGGCCCGCGAGATGCTCGAAGCGGTGGTCGAGAGCCTGTACTCGGAGCTCGTCGACGGCCTGGCGTCCGGCGCCGCGGGAGACGCCGAGACCGCTCGACGCTGGATCGATGGCGGACCCTACCTCGCGACGCAGGCGCGCGAGCTCGGGATCGTGCACGACCTGGTCTACGCCGACGAGGTGCGCGCGCGGCTCGCCCGGCTCGCCGGGGCCACCGATCCGGACGAGGAGGCGAAGCTGACGCCCGCAGCGAGCTACCTGCGCGTCTCGCGTCCGCGTTTTCGCTGGCGTCCGCTCGCGTCGGGTCCGCGCCTGATCGCGGTCGTCCCGGTGGTGGGGATCATCCGCTCCGGGAGCGCGTCGGCGAGAGGCGTGGTCGGCGCGCTTCAGCGTCTGCAGAAGAGCGACGACGTCGGCGCCGTGGTGCTCCGGATCGAGTGTCCCGGCGGCGACGCCCTCGCGTCCGACCTGATCTGGCGGGCCGCCTCCCGGCTCGCCGAGGTGAAGCCGGTCGTCGCGAGCCTGGGCGACGTGGCCGCGTCGGGCGGCTACTACCTCGCGATGGCCGCGCAGGAGATCGTCGCCGAGCCGACGACGCTGACCGGCTCGATCGGGGTGGCGATGCCCTGGGTCGAGATCGACGCGTTCCTGGACCGCCTCGGGGTTCAGGTCGATGGCGTCGAACGGGGTCGCCACGCCGGCATCTACGACATCTCCCGGGCTCGCTCCACCGAAGAGCGCGCGCTGTTGAAGCGCCAGGTGGAGCAGCTGTATCGCAGCTTCGTGGAGAAGGCGGCCCGGAGTCGCGGTCTCGAGACCGCCGAGTTGGAGCGCGTGGCGCAGGGACGCGTGTGGACGGGCGCGCAGGCACAGGAGCGCGGGCTCGTCGACGCGCTCGGCGGCGTCGGACTCGCGCTGCAGCGGGCTCGCGCGCTGACCGGTCTCGGGCCGGACGAAGGGGAGGTCGTGCAGATTGGCCCGGCCGCCCCACCCTTGGCCCAGCTGGTGGGCCCGGAGCCGCTCGACCTCGCCGCGGGGACGCTCCTGTGTCCGGTCCGGATCCCGCTCCACTGAAGCCCGAGGAGGTCGTGGTCGAGGCGGAGGCGCTGCTCCAGCTCGGGCTCGACGCCTGCCTGGGCGGTGGCCCCGTCGTGCTCGAGATCGGCTTCGGTCGTGGCGAGGTGCTGATCGACCTGGCCGGGTCCGACCCGACGCGCCGCTACCTGGGGGTCGAGGTCTCGCGCAAGCGCGTACACAAGGTGGCGCGCCGCGTCGTCCGAGCCGAGGTGTCGAACGCGCGCCTGGTGCATGCGACCGCAGAGCTGCTGCTCGATCGCGTGCTCTCCGCCGCATCAATCGACGAGTGCTGGATCAACTTCCCCGATCCGTGGCCCAAGAAGCGTCACCACAAGCGACGCCTGATCCGGCCGCCGGTGCTCGCGCAGCTGGCCGAGATCCTGCGCCCAGGCGCGCGGCTGCACATCGCGACCGACCACCCCGACTACGCCGAGTGGATGGCGGCCGCGCTGGACTCGACCCCAGAGCTCGAGAACCTGGCCGCGCCCGAGCGCTGGTCCCGGACGCCGCCGAACCGGCGCAAGACCTCCTACGAGGCCGAGTTCCTGGCAGAAGGGCGATCCATCGCCTACTTCGAGTATCGGAGGCCAGCGTCCCGGTGAAGTCCATCCTCGCCTATCCGCCCGACGAGCTCGGTCAGGCGTTCGCGGCCGACGGACTCGAGCCCTATCGCGCGGGACAGATCGCCCGCTGGGTCTACGGCCGAGGGGTCCGGGACTTCGCCGATATGACCGACCTCGGCGCCGCCTTGCGCGTCCGCCTGGCCGAGGAGTGGAGCACGCGGGCTCTCGCACTCGAGTCGGTACACGCGAGTCGCGACGGGACTCGAAAGCTGGTCCTCGCGACCGACGACGGCGCGAGCCTCGAGGCGGTGATCATTCCCGAGGAGCGACGCCGGACGGTCTGTGTCTCCTCGCAGCTCGGCTGCAGCCTCGACTGCTCGTTCTGCGCGACCGGCCGCATGGGCCTGGGACGCAACCTGCGTCCCGAGGAGATCGTCGACCAGGTGCTGCTCGCGAACGAGATCCTCGCCGCGGAGGACGAGCGAGTCAGCAACGTGGTGTTCATGGGAATGGGCGAGCCGCTCCTGAACCTGCGAAGCGTGGTCCGGGCGATCCTCATCCTGATCGGCGCACCGTTCCTCGGTCTCGGCGCGCGGCGCATAACCGTCTCGACGGCCGGCGTCGTGCCGAAGCTCGCGGAGCTGGCGGAGGCGGTCCCGGTGCGGCTGGCGGTGTCGCTCCACGCGACGACCGATGCGGTTCGCGACGAGCTGGTGCCGCTCAACCGCCGGTTTCCGCTCGAGCGGCTGCTCGAAGCCTGTCGGCGCTACCCGCTCGAGCGCGGGGATCGGATCTCGTTCGAGTACGCCCTGATTCGCGGCGTGAACGACTCGCCTGCCGACGTTCGCCGGCTGGTGCGGCTGCTCCACGGAATCCGCGCCAAGGTGAACCTGATCCCACTGAACGAGCACCCGGGTACGGCCTACCGGCGCACGGCCGAGAAGGACGTGGATCGCTTTGCCGACGCGCTCGCGAAGTCGCACGTGAACGTGACGGTACGACGGAGTCGAGGCGACGACATCTACGCCGCCTGTGGACAGCTCGGCGCGCTCGCACCGCATGCCTATGCACCAAGCTGCGGCGAGAGTCGCCGATAAGCGAGATAGCGATGCTGTACGCGATCGGTGACATCCACGGAATGCGGGATCGACTCGAGGAGTTGATCGCCAGCCTTCCGCTGCAGCCCGAAGACCGGCTCCTCTTCATCGGCGACTACGTCGACCGCGGTCCCGATTCCGCCGGCACCGTCGACTTCCTGATCGAGCTCGAGCAGCGCCATTCGTGCGTGTTCCTGATCGGGAACCACGAGTCCATGTTCCTGTCGTTCCTCGGGTGGAAGGGTCAGCACTACTTCGGCGGCGAGGCGTTCCTGTACAACGGTGGCGAGACGACGCTCGAGAGCTACGGCTACCTGCAGGCCGACAAGCATGCCGACAAACGCTTCCAGCTCCCGCCGCCGCACGAGAAGTTCTTCAGGTCGATGCGGCTCCACTACGCCGAAGGGGAGTACCTGTTCGTCCACGCCGGGCTCGGGCGCGGCTCGCTGGCGCTGTCGGACCCGAAGTACGCGCTCGAGCACGAGAGTCCGCGCGAGATCCTGTGGCAGCGCTCGACCATCGACCTGCCGCACAGCCTGGGCGCGACGATCGTCTACGGCCACACGCCCCTCCCGGACTTCCAAGTGCGCTGGAACCTGCCATACTCCATCGGGATCGATACCGGGTGTGTGTACGGTGGGCCGCTTACGGCGATCCGCTTGCCCGACGAGTCCATCTTTCAAGTCTGAGAGGCATGATCGAGCTCACCGAGGAGCAGGAGATCGTCCGCGACACCGTGCGGCGGCTCGCGGAGGCGGAGCTCGCCCCGATCGCCGCCGAGATCGATCGCGAGGATCGCTTTCCGCGCAAGTTCTTCGAGCGTCTCGGCGACGTCGGTGCGCTCGGGGTGCTGGTGCCGGAGGAGTACGGCGGGAGCGGCGGCGACTACCTGCTCGCGACGCTCATCATGGAAGAGCTGGCGCGCCAGTCCGGCTCGGTGGCGCTCTCGTACGGCGCGCACGCGGTGCTGTGCGTGGGTGCGATCGTGCGCGACGGCAGCCCCGAGCAGCAGGAGCGGGTGGTGCCCGCCCTGTGCACGGGCGAGGCGATCGGGGCCTGGGCGCTGACCGAGCCCGGCTCCGGCTCCGACGCCCTCGGCATGCGGACGCGGGCCGAGCGGGACGGCGAGCACTACGTCCTGAACGGCTCGAAGACCTTCATCACCAACGGCTCCGAGGGGGGCACGATCGTCGTGTACGCCCGGACCGCGCCGGACCGCGGTGCGCACGGCATCTCCACCTTCCTGGTCGACGGCCGGGCCGAGGGTCTCCAGATCAGCCGCAAGCTCGACAAGATGGGGATGCGCGGCAGCCCGACGGCCGAGCTCGGGCTCGAGAACCTGCGCGTCCACGAGTCCGACCGGATCGGTGCCGAGAACCAGGGGGTCGCGATGATGATGCGCGGCCTCGACATGGAGCGGGCCACGCTCGCGGGCATCTCGATCGGGCTGGGGCGCGCCGCCCTCGATGCCGCCGTCGCCTGGGCTCGAGAACGCAAGCAGTTCGGTCGTCCGATCGGCGAGTTCCAGATGGTCCAGAAGATGATCGCGGACACCTTCACCGAGCTCGAGGCCGCCCGCCTGCTCGTGTACGAGGCCGCTCAGCGCTGCACGCACGATGCGCGCGCCAGCCACGTCGCCTCTGCCGCCAAGCTCTTTGCCTCCGAGGTGGCCACGCGAGCCGGGATGACCGCCGTCCAGGTGCTCGGCGGCTACGGCTACACCCGGGACTATCCGGTCGAGCGCATCGCCCGGGACGCCAAGCTCATGGAGATCGGCGCCGGAACTTCCGAGGTCCAGCGTCAGATCATCGCGCGGTCGCTGCTCGGGCGGACCTGAGCGCTAGATCGCCTCGACGACGGGGATCCTGAGATCGGCCCCGGGGGCGAGCTTGAGCAGATCCGCGTCCGGGTTGAAGCGGTGGATGAGCCAGATCGGCACCCTGAAGGTCTTGTGGGACAGGATCCAGAGGTTCTCGCCGCGACCCAGCCGGTGCTCGACCGTGCCGGTGATCCGGTAGCTGCCGAAGAAGTCCTCCTCGACCCCCTTGTGGAACTCCATGCGACGTTCCAGGAAGGCGTCGGGCTCGACCCTCGAGAAGTCGAGCTCGAGGCGCTGGCCCATGCGCAGGGCCCGGCCCGCGGCGAGCCGGTTCAGGCGGCGCAGCCGCGTCGTCGACACCCCGAGCCAGTCGGCGAAGTGCCCCAGCGTCTCGCTGGTGTCGACCAGCACCCAGTTGCCATTGACCCGGCGCCACGGGGAATCCTCCGGAATCGAGGGCGGCGGAGGCCCCGAGAGCGGCATCACCTGGCCGCTCGGGGGAGGCTTCGCGGCGCGCGGGGCGATCGGTGCGGCGGGTGCGCGCGGGGCGGACTGCGCGCGGGACACGAGTCCGCTCGAGCGGGGGCGCGCCTTGCCCGGCTCCGGGAGCTCGAGGACCTGACCGGCGTAGATGCGGTGCCGGCTCGGCAGGTTGTTGTGCGCGACGAGCGCGCGGATCGTGGTGCCGTTGCGGGACGCGATGCGCGAGAGCGTGTCCCCGCGTCGGACCTGATAGAACCGCGAGCGGTGCTGCTTGGCGTGGCGGCGCTCGGCCGGAATGCCGACGAGCCAGGTGGAGACGTCCGCGCCGACGGTTCCGGCCGGAAGGCGCAGCACGAACCCCTTGGGAATCCGCTTGACCCCTCGATATACCGGCGGGCGAAGGGACGGGTTGTAGTGCTTGATCACCTCGGATCCGACCCCGAGGTAGGTCGACAGGTCCTTGAGATCGGCGAAGAAGGGCAGCGTGACCTCGTCCACCGGCTGCGGGACCTCTCGCTGCAGCGGGCCGAAGTAGGACTCGTAGTTGCGGACCACCGTACGTGCGGCGAGGAACTGCGCGTAGAAGTTCCGCGACGCGAAGCCGAAGCGCCGACTCTTGTACTCCTCGGCGATCGTTCCGATGTCCCGCGTTCCGAGTCGGCGCACCGCTCGCCGCAAGCCCGCGGCGCCGTGGTTGTAGGCCGTGATGGCGAGGGGCCAGGTCTGGAGCGATTCGTGGTTCTGCTTCAGCAGTCGCGCAGCGGCCTCGGTCGCCACCATCGGGTCGAGCCGCTCGTCGACGACGTAGTCGACGCGCATGAAGCGGCGTCCGGTCGAGCGCATGAACTGCCAGGCTCCGGCGGCGCCGTACTTCGAGTAGGCGTGGACGTTGAACGAAGACTCGACGTGCGGCAGCGTCGCGAGGTCCTCGGGCAGCCCATGGCGCCGGAAGATGTCGCGCATCGCGTCCTCGTAGGCACCCGAACGGATCAGCCCCGCGCGGAACTTGTCGCGCTGGCCCAGCTGAAAGCGGATCCGGCGCGACACCGCGCCGTAGTCGCGGCGGTTCGGCTCGCGCCCGAGGGCGAGGATGAGCATGTTTCGCGCTCGGTGCTCCTCCGGACGCTCGGCGGCGGTGCCGGTCGCGAGGTGGCGGAGCACGCCCTTCCAGTGCGCGCGCCGTCGCTTGACGTGCCTGTTGCGAGCCCGCTGGCTCATGTTGCGCTCGAAGCGAACCACCTCGTACACGACGCCGAGGCGACGCGAGTCGTGGAGCAGCCCGCCGTCGGTCGTGACCTCGAGGTAGACGCGCTTCCAGAACCCGACAGCCGGGCGGAGCGTCTCTGGAAGCGGGAAGTCGGTTTCCACCGACTCCGCCGAGACGAACTGCAGCGGAAACGCAGCGAGCAGGCAGAAGAGGACGAAAGCGCGGCTCAAGTGTCGAGTTCCCCCCAAGATCTTCATCGCTTCATCGTCGCCAACGGCGTCGCGCTGAACCCGGGTGGATCGCGCTACACGTTGAAGCGGACGTGGACGATGTCGCCATCCTGGACGACGTAGTCCTTCCCCTCTAGACGGAGCTTTCCGGACTTCTTCGCGTCTGTCATCCGTCCACCGAGTTGTTCGAGCTCCGTGTAGCTGATCACCTCCGCCCGGATGAAGCCGCGCTCCATGTCGGAGTGCACCTTGCCCGCCGCGGCGCGGGCCGCCGTGCCGCGAGCAATCGGCCAGGCGCGACACTCGTCCTCGCCCACGGTGAAGAACGAGATCACGTCGGCCCGGTCCAGCAGGACCCGCGTGACCGCTGCGCCCGCGGCCTCGCCGATGCCGTACTCCGACAGGAACGAGTCCCGCTCTTCGGGCGGCAGTTCCGCCATCTCCGCCTCCAGTGCCGCGCACAGGGAGAGCACGGGCAGCCCGAGCTCGGCGGCGAGCTCGACGAGGGCGTCGGGAGGGGGCGCCCCGGCCTCCGCCTCTGCGACGTTGCGGATCGCGATCATCGGCCGGTCCGTGATCAGGCCGGAGCCTACCAGGGCCTCGCGCGATTCCGCGGCGAGTGCCGTCGAGATCGGCCTGCCCGACTCGAGCCCGCTCTCCGCGGCCTCGAGCGCGTGCCGGATCCGGTCCTCGAGCTTGTCCCGCGACGCGAACTTGAGGCGCCGCTCCACCGGCTCGAGGTCCTGCAGGCACAGCTCCTCGATCAGCTGACCGAGCGCGGACCGGGACGCCTCGGGAGAGGCGTCCGCGAAGGCCGGCACGACCAGAAGCAGCTGATCGAGCCGTTTCATCGCCTCGATCTCATCCTTTGGAAAGGTCGGCTCGAGGGACGGACAGACGTCGTGGACCCGGATCTCGACGGGCGTGACCTTCCTGGGGTGGAAAAGCTCCGCCAGGCGGTCCAGGCGCGGCTCCCTCACATGGATCGTGCCGACGCTGCCGCTCGCGCTGCGGGCTCCCGCCTGCTTCGGCGCGCGGTGCGCGAGCAGCGCCCGGAATACGGTCGTCCGTCCGGCGCCCGCAGCACCTACGATGCCGATGTCCATCGCGCTTCCTAACGTCGCTTGCCGCGCCGCTTGTGCTTGCGCTGCTTCTTGCGCTGATCCCTGCGGGCCTGAGCCTTCATCGCTCGCGCGGCGCGCCGGTTGCCGGGCTGGCCCCCGAGCAGCGCCGGGTCCAGATCACCGAGATCGGGGAGTCCCCCTCCCGCGAGCTTGCCCAGGCCGGGAATCTTCCCGAGCAGCCCACCGCCCTTGCCCAGCTTTCCGAGCATCTCGCGCATGGTCCGGAAGCGACCCAGCATCTCGTCGACCTGGGAGACCAGCGTGCCCGAGCCGCTCGCGACCCGCCGAACCCGCGAGGCGTCGATCAGGTCGGGCCGGGACCGCTCCTGCGGGGTCATGGACAGGATCATCGCCTCGATCCGCCGCAGCTCCGACCCGTCCACCTCCGCGCCTTCGGGGAACATCTCTCCCGCTCCCGGGAGCTTCTCGAGCAGGTCCTTGAGCGGTCCCATCTTCTGCAGCGTGCCGAGCTGACCCAGGAAGTCCTCGAGCGTGAACTTCCCCTTGAGCATCCGCTCGGCGTCTTTCTCGGCCTGCGCAGCCTCGTCGGCGTCGACGACGTCTTCGAAGTCCTTTACGAGCCCCACGACGTCGCCCATGCCCAGGATCCGGGACGCCAGGCCCTCGGGTCGGAACGACTCCAGGCGGTCCGTGCCCTCGCCCATGCTGACGCAGCGGATCGGCACGCCCGTCGTGGTCCGGATCGCGAGCGCCGCTCCGCCGCGCGCGTCGCCGTCGAGCTTGGTCAGGATGAGACCGTCGAGGTGGAGTCGCTCCGCGAAGCCCTTGGCGACGTTGACCGCCTCGCGTCCCTGAAGCGCGTCGCACACCAGGATCTGGAGCTCCGGCTCGACCCGCGCCGACATCTGCTCGAGCTCGCCCATGAGCTCCTCGTCGATCTGCAGCCGACCCGCAGTGTCGAGGATCACCGTGTGGTGGCCGTTGGCGCGGGCGTACTCCAGGGCCTGCACGGCGACCTCCGGGGCGTCGGTACCGTCGCCCGCGAAGACGTCTACACCGACCTGCTCGCCGAGCACGCGGAGTTGCTCGCGCGCCGCCGGGCGCTGGAGATCGGCCGCGACGAGCAGCGGCTTCTCGCCCTGCTTCTTGAGGTAGAGCGCCAGCTTTGCCGCGGTCGAGGTCTTTCCGGTGCCCTGCAGGCCGAGGAGCATCAGGACTCGCGTCTGCTGCGCCGGCTCGATCGCCTGCTCGCTCCCCATCAGCTCGACCAGCTCTTCGTAGCAGGCCTTCGCGAAGTGGTCCCCGGCCGAGACCCGCACCCGGCCGGCACCCGAACCGGCCCGGGTCTTGACCGTCTCGCCGCGGCAGCGGTCCGTGACCCGCTTCAAGAACTCCCGGACGATCCCGAGATCGACGTCCGCCTCGAGCAGCGAGCGACGAACGTCGCGGAGCGCCTCGTCGATATTCTCGTCGGTGAGCTCCGTCGCGCCGCGCAGCCGATCGCGCGCCGAGCGGAACCCCCGTGTCAGCGTCTCGAGCATGAGGGCAAGCAAGCTAGCAAAGCGCCCCCCCCGTCTCGACCGCCGGAGGACCGCAGGACGCCCCGGGCTCCCCCCGGGGCAGCCCCGCAAGCGCCGCGGTAGCGGCGCGCGCAGCGAGGCGCAGCCGAGCGAAGCCCGGCAGGCCGGCTTGGCCGGCCGATACCCGGCATGATTTGCCGATACCCGGCAGAACTAGAATTGCGTCACGCCCGCCCGGTATGCGACCCTGCCGCCGCGTACCCACGGTGCGACAGCGCCGAGCGAGCCGCATGGAGCGAGTCCGGAGCGCGCGAGCTGCCGCGCCCGTCCGCTCCAGGAAGGGACCGAGGAGGCATGTTGACCCAGGTCGAAGCCCACATCACGGGAACCGTCTTCCGGATCGACACCCAGGTCGGAGCGCGCGTTTCCGAGGGGGACGAGCTCGTCATCCTCGAGTCCATGAAGATGGAGATGCCCGTCGAGGCTCCCTCGGCCGGGCGGGTCAGCGAGATCAAGGTCGAAGAGGGCCAGAGCGTCGAAGAAGGAGACGTTCTCGTCGTCCTCGAATAACGCGCGCCGGCGACAGCCGGACGCGAGAGGAGAAAGCGAATGGGTCTCTTGGATGGCAAGGTCGCGATCGTTACAGGCGCGGGCGGCGGTCTCGGTCGCGAGCACGCGCTCCTGCTCGCAAAAGAGGGAGCGGCGGTAATCGTCAACGACCTCGGCGGCGATCGCGCCGGCGGCGGCGGCGGCAGCAAGATGGCGGACGAGGTCGTCGCCGAGATCAAGGCGGCGGGGGGCGAAGCGGCGCCGAGCTACGACAACGTAGCCACGGTCGAGGGTGGCCAGAACATCCTGAAGACCGCGCTCGACGCCTTCGACCAGGTCGACATTCTGGTCAACAACGCGGGCATTCTGCGCGACAAGACGTTCGCCAAGCTCGAGGAGCCGGACTGGGACTCCGTCATCGCGGTCCATCTCAAGGGGACGTACTGCGTAACGCGGCCCATCTTCAGCTACCTGAAGGAGCGGGGCGAGGGGGGCGTGATCGTCAACACGAGCTCGACCTCCGGCCTGATCGGCAACTTCGGGCAGACGAACTATGGCGCGGCCAAGGCGGGGATCGCCGGGCTGACCCGCTGCCTCGCACTCGAGGGCAAGAAGTACAACATCCGCGTGTGGGGTCTCGCGCCCGTCGCTCTCACGCGCATGACCGACGACCTGCCGCAGATGCAGGCGGACGAGCTCAAGGCCCGGCTGGACCCGGTGAACGTCGCTCCCGCCGTGCTCTACATGGTGAGCAGCCTGTCCAAGGACCGAACCGGGCAGTTCCTGTTCGCCGGCGGCGGCCGCGTGGCCGAGGTCAAGGTGGTGATGGCGTCCGGCTTCGTGAAGAAGACCGACCCGATGATCTCGGCGCAGGAGATCGCCGACCACGAGGGTGACGTCTTCCTGCCGGAGGAGACCACCTCGATCCTGGGCTGACCCAGCCTCATCAGCCGTGCCCGCGCCGGTCCCCCGGCGCGGGCACGCCGATACCTGGCAGTCCTAGCAAGCGCCGCGGTAGCGGCGCGCACAGCGAGGCGCAGCCGAGCGAAGCCCGGCAGGCGAGCTCTGCTCGCCGATACCCGGCAAGACAGGGCTTGTTGCCAGCCGGCTCCCACCCTGGGAGACTCTCGGTCGTGGAGCCTGTGGGGACAGAGGAGAGGGCTTCGGAGCGGTCTCTCGCCAGGGCGGCTTCGCCCGACGTCGATCCGTTCACGTCGATGACCTCGCGCTTCGGGAGCGCGCCGCGCGCCTTCTCGGAGCGGTTCTTCGCCGGCTTCCGCCTCGAGTCCAGCGAGGCCAAGCAGCTCAAGGAGCTCGAGGACCGGGGCGCGGTCGTGTACGTCATGCGGTACAGCTCGCGCCTCGACTACCTGCTCTTCAACTGGCTGTTCCTGCGCGACGGTCTGCGGCTGGCGACCTTCGCCAACGGCCTCTGGTTCTACTACTACCGGCCCCTGCGAGAGGCACTCCCGCTGCTCTTCCGGGGGCTCGGTCGCCGCATCAGTCGCGGCTTCCGGCGCGACACTTCCCAGGGGCTCGAGTACGCGCGGAACGTGGTGCGGCTCGGCGGGAGCATGTTCCTGTTCCTGCGGACCGGGAAGCTCGGGATGCGCTCGCGACGGGGTGGACTGCGCTCGGGCCGCTCCGAGGAGGACTACCTGAACGCGATCGTCGAGACCGCCTTCGACGAGGGGAAGCCCGTGTTCCTGGTGCCGCTCGCGCTCTTCTGGCGCAGGGGTCCCCGAGTGAGCCGGCGCTTCCTGAACGTGTTCTACGGGGCGCCCGAGCGGCCGAGCGACACGGGGAAGATGCTCTCGTTCCTGTGGAACTACCGCAATCTGGCGGTGCGCGTCGGCACGCCGACCGACCTGCGGGCCTTCGTGGACGCGCGGCGCCAGGAGGGAGTCGAGCGCATCGCGCGCAAGGCGCGCCGGACCCTCCTGATCTACCTCCGGCGCGAGGAGAAGCCGATCGAAGGTGCGGCGCTGCGTCCGCTCCACCGCATCGAGGACCTCGTCGTCATCAATCCGCAGGTCGAGCGCGCGGTGATCGAGCTCGCGGGAGGAAGCAAGCGGAGCGAGCGGCGCCTGCGCGCGCGGGCGCGCCGCTACCTGCGAGAGATCGCGGCGAACCCGAGTCCGATCGTGCTCGCGGTGCTCGACGTGATCGTCACGCGGCTCTTCCGCCGCCTGTTCGACCGCTTCGAGGTGCACGGCCTCGAGCGAGTCGCCGAGGCGGCCAAGCTCAAGCCGCTGGTGCTCGTGCCCACCCACAGGAGCCACTTCGACTACCTGATCCTGTCCTGGCTGTTCTACGAGCGGCACCTCGCACCGCCGCTCGTCGCCGCGGGCATCAACCTGTCGTTCTGGCCGCTGGGGCCGATCTTCCGGCGTGGCGGCGGCTTCTTTCTGCGGCGCACCTTCGCGGGTGACCGGCTCTACTCAACGGTGTTCCGCTGCTACGTGCAGCAGCTCATCAAGGACGGAACGACACAGGAGTTCTTCATCGAGGGCACGCGCTCGCGAACCGGGAAGACGCTTCCCCCGCGCCTGGGCATGGTGGGGATGGTCCTCGAGGCCTACGCGCAGGGGGCGCGGCGCGACGTCTGCATCGTGCCGGTCGCGTTCAGCTACGAACGCCTGGTCGAGGAGGGCTCGATCGTCGATGAGCGTCGCGGCAAGACGAAGGCGACCGAGAACCTGAGCGCGCTGGTTCGCGCGCGCTCGGTGCTCCGGCGGCGGTTCGGAACCGCGACGGTTCGCTTCGGCGAGCCGCTCTCGCTGGCCGAGCTCGTAGGCCCGGACCGGGAGCTTCTCGCGGACCTCTCCGAGGCGCGGCGGGAGGACCGGCGCCGCGTGATCCGCCGCTCTGGAGATGAGATCTGCCGGCGGCTCAACGGCCTCGCGACGGCCGACGGCACGAGCGTCGCGGCGGCGGCCCTGCTGGCGGCCCCGGGGCGCGGGATGCGGCGGGGTGATCTCGTGGGGCAGGCGCGCCGGCTCGTCGATCTGCTCCAGGCACTCGGGATCGCCCCGAGCGAGTCGCTGCGCCTGGACCTGGACGAGGATCTCTCCACCACGCTCGAGACGCTCTCGGCGACCGGCCTGGTGCAGCGCCTGCGCGACTCGGGGGAGGAGATCGTCTGGTACGAGGAGAGCGACCTGAGCATCCTCGACTACTACCGTTCCGCGCTCTCCCCGACGCTCGCCATTCCCGCAGTGCTCTCCCTCACGGAAGACGCGACGCTCGCCTCGGAGTGGCTCGACTGGCTGCGGCTCGAGTACCTGCCACCGCAGGGGGCCGCGCGAGACGCGGCCTTCCGCGCCGCGCGAACCCACCTCCTCCCCGGCGACGCCCGGCTGTTGGCC